>NZ_CP067113.1:1329245-1661556 GCF_016615955.1 Luteimonas sp. MC1750 | reverse complement strand
ATCGCCGAGGCCGGCAACCGCGGCCGCAAGGACTTCACCGCGGTCAACGACGCCATGAAGGACGCCTTCGACGTCCTGCAGACGCGCTATGCCGCCGGCGGCTCGATCACCGGCCTGCCCACCGGCTACGTCGAGTTCGACGAGATGACCGCCGGCCTGCAGCCCACCGACCTGATCATCCTGGCCGCGCGCCCGGCCATGGGCAAGACCACGCTGGCGCTCAACATCGCCGAATACGCGGCGATGAAGACGCGCAAGCCGGTGGCCGTGTTCTCGATGGAAATGTCGGCCAGCCAGCTCGCGCTGCGCCTGATCTCCTCGGTCGGCCGCGTCAATGCCGCGCGCCTGCGCACCGGCCAGCTCGAGGACGAGGACTGGAGCCGCATCTCGAGCGCGATCCGGCTGCTGAAGGAAACCAAGATCTTCATCGACGACACGCCCGCGCTGTCGCCCGACGCCCTACGCGCCAAGGCGCGCCGGCTCAAGCGCGAGCACGGCCTGGGCATGATCATGATCGACTACCTGCAGCTGATGCAGGTGCCGGGCAACAGCGAGAACCGCGCCACCGAGATCTCCGAGATCAGCCGCTCGCTGAAGGCGCTGGCGAAGGAGCTCAACGTGCCGGTGATGGCGCTGTCGCAGCTCAACCGCTCGCTGGAAACGCGCACGGACAAGCGCCCGGTGATGGCGGACCTGCGCGAGTCCGGCGCGATCGAGCAGGACGCCGACCTGATCGTCTTCATCTACCGCGACGACTACTACAACAAGGAAAACTCGCCGGACAAGGGCCTGGCCGAAGTGATCATCGGCAAGCATCGCAATGGCCCGACCGGCGCGGTGAAGCTCAAGTTCTTCGGCGAGTACACCCGCTTCGACAACCTGGCCCACGACTCGGTCGGAAGCTTCGAGTAGATCCCGTGAGCCTGCCCGTTTCCGAACGCCCGACCCGCGCGCTGGTCGACCTGGACCGCATCGCGGGCAACCTGCACGCGATCCGCGCGCACGTCGGCGTGCCGGTGATGGCCATCGTCAAGGCCAATGCCTACGGCCACGGCCTGGTGCCGGTGGCGCGCCACCTGCAGTCGGTGGGCGTCGAGCACCTGGGCGTCGCATTTCCCGAAGAGGGCATCGCGCTGCGCCGCGCCGGCATCACCGTGCCGATCCTGGTGCTCGGCGGCGTGTTCGCGCAGCAGGTCGCGCAGTACATCGCGCACGACCTGCAGATCACCGTCTCCTCGCTGGAGAAGCTGCACCAGGTCGAAGCGACGGCCGAGGCCATGGGCCAGCGCGCCACCGTGCACCTCAAGGTCGACACCGGCATGCAGCGCATCGGCGTGCACGCGTGGAGCGCCGGCCCCTTCATCGAGGCGGCGGTGGCGTCGCGCTGGATCACCCTGGCCGGCATCTTCTCCCACCTGGCCTGCGCGGACGAGCCGGACTCGCCGATGACCGCGCTGCAGCTCGAGCGCTTCGACGAGGCCTGCGCCCACTTCACGCGGATCGGTGCGCCGATGCCACCCCGGCACATCGCCAACTCGGGCGGCGTGCTGCACTTCCCGCAGGCGCGCCTGGACATGGTGCGGCCCGGGATCATGCTCTACGGCGTGCTGCCGGGCGCGGCCTGCCGGCCGACGGTGGCGGTGGAGCCGGCGATGAGCCTGGTGTCGCGGGTGGTGTACTTCAAGGTGGTCGAGGCCGGGCACACGGTCAGCTACGGTGGCAGCTGGGCGCCGACGCGCGACACCCGCGTGCTGACCATCCCGATCGGCTATGGCGACGGCTTTCCGCGCGCGTTGTCCTCGCGGGGTTCGGTGCTGATCCGCGGGCAGCGCTTCCCGATCGTCGGCCGGGTGTGCATGGACCAGTTCATGGTCGACATCGGAGACCAGAGCGCCTGGAACGACGACGAGGTCGTGTTGATCGGCCGGCAGGGCGGCGGGGAACTGCGCGTCGAGCAGGTCGCCGAGGCGGCGGGCATGATTCCCTACGAGGTCCTGGTGGGCCTGAACGACCGGATCCCCAGGCTGTACAGCGGCGGAGACTATCCGGCTGCTGAATAGGGGTGGCGCCCATCACTGCACGCGGACGCATCCGCGGTTAGCGTGGCCCCGTTCATCCAACAGGGCGCCCGCCGCCCGCCACAGGAGCCTCCCCCATGCGCACGTCGCCCCGTATCCTCGTCGTCTCGCTCGCCGCCAGCGCGGTCCTGCTCACCAGCTGCGCCAGCTACACCGGCCAGACGAGTGATCCCAACGATCCGAACAAGACCCGTCGCGGCGCGCTGATCGGCGCCGGCATCGGCGCGGTGGCCGGGCTGCTGAGCGGCTCCGACGCCACCGAGCGTCGCCAGCGCGCGCTGGTGGGCGCCGGCGTGGGCGGCATCACCGGCGGCGCCGTCGGCGCCTACCAGGATCGCCAGGAGGCCGAACTGCGCCGCCAGACCGCCGGCACCGGCATCGTGGTCGACCGCGACGGCGACGTCATCAAGCTCAACCTGCCCGATGGCGTGACCTTCGATTTCAACAAGACCGACCTCAAGCCGCAGTTCTACCCGGCGCTCAACAACGTCGCGCGCACGCTGTCCGAGTACAACCAGACCATCGTGGAAGTCGCCGGTCACACCGACAATGTCGGTGGCGATGCGGTCAACCAGCGCATTTCCGAGCAGCGCGCCTCCTCGGTGGCCAACTACCTGATCGGCCAGGGCCTGATGCGCGAGCGCTTCGAGGTCGTGGGCTTCGGCAAGTCGATGCCGATCGCCGACAATGCGACCGAGCAGGGCCGCGCCCTGAACCGCCGCGTCGAGATCCGCGTGGTGCCGCTGCAGGGCTGACGCGACGCGCGACGCGCGCCCCCATGCGCAACGCGCACGCATGTCCGCATGAAAGGCCGCCGCAAGGCGGCCTTTCATTTTGGTTGTTCCGGCGGGACGCTTGGCGGTGCTGCGATGCGATGCCTGCTGCCGCTCATGTCCCCCGGCTCCGGCCTGCGGCCGAAGCCTCCTCCTTGACTTCCCCTCAGCAGGCCATGCGTCAAAGCGCCTCGGCGCCGCTCCCCGGCGCCTTCCTCAGTTCCGGGATGAACGTTTTCATTTGCGTCTGCGTAATCCCTGCACAGTCCGCCGCCGTTACATACGGTTACAAACCGTTACCGCCCGCTGCCCGTGCGCGCGTGGCGGCTGAATAGAGTGGCTGGCATCGCGCCGCAGGAGCCGCCCATGTTCCACAACGCCATGTCCAGCCAGTCCGCCGCCCGCGGCCAGGCAGGTGACTGGTCCTCCGACCGCCAGCAGCACGCGGCGCCGGCGCTTGAATCGCTGCTGCTGCGCTGGCCGCCGCGGGTGCACCGGATGGAGCCGCGCCAGGCGCTGTTCCATGCCGGCCAGCCGCGCCACTCGCTCTATTACGTGCGCAGCGGCTGCTTCAAGACCAGCGTGCTGAGCGAGGACGGCCGAGAGAAGATCACTGGCTTCCGCATGCGCGGCGACCTGCTGGGCCTCGACTCGGTGGACATGCCGGCCCATGCCTGCGATGCGGTGGCGCTGGACGGGGCCGAAGTCTGGGAGCTGCCCTGCGCGCGCCTGCAGGACATGCTGCCGGAGATCCAGTCGCGGGTGACCGCCATGCTCGCCGGCGAAATCCGCCGCGACTGGCGCTGGATGCTGGCCATCGGCACGCTGGGCGCCGACCAGCGCGTGGTCGCGTTCCTGCTCGACCTGTCGGCGCGCTTTGCCACCCTGGCCCTCGACCCTGAGCTGCTGCAGCTGCGCATGACCCGCGCCGAGCTCGGCAACTTCCTCTCGCTGACCCTGGAAACCGTGACCCGCGCGCTGTCGCGCATGCAGGCCCGCGGCATGATCGAAGTCAGCGGCCGACGCATCCGCATCGTTGACGAGGGGGGCCTGCGCGCGGTGCTCGCCGGCGAGGACGAGCGCTGCCACTAGCGCGCGAGTTCGTCGCGCACGGCCTCCACCAGCACCTCGCGTCGCCAGGGCTTGCGCAACAGCCGCAGGCCCGAGGTGGCCGCCGCGTCCGCGGCGTGTTCCTCGTCGCCCGAGGTCAGCAGCACCGGCAGGCCCGGTCGCAGCCCGCGGGCGGCGACCGCCAGGCGCTTGCCGTCCATGCCGGGGCCCAGCATCACGTCGGTGAAGAGCAGGGCGAAGCCGTCATCCTCGCGCAGGCGCACCAGGGCCGCCTCGGCGTCGGCGACCGCCTCGACGGCGTAGCCGCCCGTGCGCAGGAAGGCGACGGTGATCGCGCGCACCGCAGGGTCATCCTCGACCACCAGTACGCGCTCGCCGCTGCCCGATGACGACGCGGCGGACACAGGCGTTGCCGGCGCGTCATTCGCGCCGGCGCCACCCAGCGGGAGGTACAGCCGGGCCTCGGTGCCCACGCCCGGGCTGCTGTCGATCTCCAGGTCGCCGCCGCTCTGGCGCGCGAAGCCATGCACCATGCTGAGGCCCAGGCCGCTGCCGCGCTCGCGGCCCTTGGTCGTGAAGAACGGCTCCATGGCGCGCGCCAGCACGTCCGCCGGCATGCCGCGTCCGGTGTCGCGCACCGAGAGCCGCAGGTAGCGCCCTGCGGGCAGGCCGGGCCGGGGCCGCTTGACGCTTTCCTCGCCGGCCCCGAGCACGATCTCGCCGCCCTGCGGCAGCGCATCGCGCGCGTTGAGCACCAGGTTGAGCAGCGCGGCTTCCAGCTGGCCGGCGTCGATGCAGGCGGACGAGACGCCGTCCTCGACCTCGAGCCGCAGCCGCACGGCGTCCCCCAGCGTGCTCCGCAGCACCCGCTCGACGTCGTGCAGCAGCGCCGGGACGTCGACCTCGCGCGGCAGCAGGCGCTGGCGGCGCGCGAAGGCCAGCAGCTTGGCGGTGAGCTCGGCACCGCGGCCGACCGTGCGCAGGGCGCTGGCCAGCAGTTCGCGTCCCGAGTCGCTGGCGACCTCCGTCTCCAGCAGCTGCAGGCTGCCCGACATCACCGTCAGCAGGTTGTTGAAGTCATGCGCCACGCCGCCGGTCAGCTGGCCGATCGCGTCCAGGCGGTGGGCATGCGCGAGCTGTTCCTCGGCGCGGCGCTGCTGCACGAATGCGCCGAGCGTGGCAGCCGCGGACTGCAGGAGGTGGCGCGTGTCGTGGTCGAAGCGGCGTGGTTCGCGGGCGCTGGCCAGCAGGGCGCCGGCCACGCGGTGGCGTTCGAGCACCGGGACCATGACCGCGCTGCCCGAGGGCGGCAGCGGCAGCGGGAACAGGGCGGCTGCCGACGGATCGACGGCGACGTCGTCGATGATCCAGGCCTCGCGGTGCTGGCCGGCGAAGGGCCGCGGCGTGGTGCCGGCGACGCTCCACGCCGGGCCGATGGCCGCGCGGACTCCCGCCGGGTGGGCATCGTGCGGGGCCGCCAGGATCGCCACCGAGTCGACGCCGAGGGCCTCGGCCAGCAGGCCGGGCAGCAGCTCGAGCAATTCCGCCTCGGTGCCGGTCTCCAGCGCCAGCTGTCCGATGCGCGCGGCGATGGCGTCGTAGCGCGCCCGCGCCAGCGCCTGGCGCACGCGCTGGGTGCCGGAGATGTCGCGCACCGACGCCAGGTAGCGCGGGCCGGCGGTCGATTGCAGCGGACTCAGCGCGATCTCGACCGCGAATTCGCTGCCGTCGCTGCGCAGTCCGGTCAGGGTCTGACCGGTCGCGCCCATGGGCCGCACGTGCGGCTGGCCCATGTAGCGGTCGCGGTAGTCGCGGTGGCGCGCGCGCGCCGCGGCCGGCAGCAGGTCCTCGATCTCACGGCCTTCGAGGCTGCCGCGCGGGTGGCCGAACAGCGCTTCCGCCTGGCCGTTGGCGTGCAGGATGCGGCCGTCGGGACCGATCACCACCAGCGCGTCGGGCACGGCTTCGAACAGTCCCGGGATGGCGTGAACGGGCAGTGCGCCGTCGCTCATGCCGGCCGCACCTCGGCGGCAAGCAGGTAGCCGAGGCCGCGCACCGAGCGGATGAGGTCCGGGTTCGCCGGGTCCGGCTCCACCTTGCGCCGCAGGCGCGCGACGCCGACGTCGATCGCGCGGTCGAAGGGCCCGGCTTCGCGGCCGTACAGGCTGGTCATCAGCTCGTCGCGGCTGCGGACCTCGTTGGGCCGCTCGAGCAGGGCGCGCAGCAGGTCGAATTCACCGGTGGTGAGCGGGATCTCGGTGCCGGCGGCGTCATGCATCCGCCGCGCCGCCAGGTCGACGACCAGGTGCGCGAACGCCAACCGGCGCGGCGTGCCGGCCACCGGCTGCGCCTCGACCGGCGCGGCGCGGCGCAGCACCGAACGGATGCGCGCCAGCAGCTCGCGGAAGTCGAAAGGCTTGGCGACGTAATCGTCGGCGCCCAGCTCGAGCCCGACCACGCGCTCCACCGCGCCGCCGCGGCCGCTGACCACGATCACCGGCCCCTGCCAGTGGGTGCGCAACTGCTGAAGCAGCGAGAGGCCGTCGACGTCGGGCAGGCCGAGGTCGAGCAGGACGACGTCGGGCGCGGCCGCGGCCAGGGCGAGGTGCATGTCGGCGCCGGTGTGCGCGGCGCGGACGGCGAAGCCATGTGCGCCCAGGTAGCGGTCGATGAGGTCGACGATGTCGGTGTCGTCGTCGACGACCAGGACGTCGGGACGCCCCGTGGTCAAGGCTGCAGCCGGGTTGGCGTCGGACGTCATGCTGGGTGGTGCGGGCGCGCTCGGCGGGACCGACAGGATCGCACAGGGCACCGCGGAAGGCGCCCGCCCGACGCCGCACGCGGACCCGCCGCGTGGTTGACGCTACGGCGGCTCCGGCGCCGCCGGGGACGCGTGCGGGAGGCTGGCCAGCAGCGCCTGGCCCGTGGCGGTCAGCTGCACCAGGGTGCGCGTGCCGTCATCGCGCGTGCGCACCCAGCCGGGTGCGGCGTGGTCGCCGATCGGATCCTCGCCGATCCACGCCAGCATGCGCAGCAGCACGCTCATGCGCAGCCCCAGGCGCTTGCACAGGCGCGCGCTCGACACCCCGTCGGGATGCCCGGCCAGTTCGGCCAGGAGCGCGTGGAGCAGGGCCGCGTCAGCCGACAACGGCGGCGGGGATGTCGCGCTGGCGCGCCGCGGCGCCGTCGGGACGGTGGGGAGCCAGCACGACCGGGACCGACTTGGAGGTGGGCGTGCGCGAGCCTTCGGCGAAGCTCGACAGCGGCACCAGCGGATTGGTCTCGGGGTAGTAAGCCGCCAGGCAGCCGCGCGGGATGTCGTAGGCGACCAGCAGGAAGCCCCTGGCCTGCCGGCGCACGCCGTCGTCGGCCAGGCTCTCCAGATCGACCCGGTCGCCGGCCTGCATGCCGAGTGCGGCGATGTCGTCGGCGTGGGTGAAGAGCACCCGCCGCTCGCCGAAAACGCCGCGGTAGCGGTCATCCAGTCCGTAGATGGTGGTGTTGTACTGGTCGTGGGAGCGCATGGTCGCCAGCAGGAACACCGGCGGCGCGTCCAGGGCGGCGCCCGCCGCGCGCGCGCGGTGGATCGGGTTGTCGACCGGCACCGCGGCCGCGATGAAGGCCGCCTTGCCGCTCGCGGTGTCCCAGCGCCGCTCGCGGGCGCCGTTGGGCAGGCGGAAGCCTCCCGGCACGCGCACGCGTGCGTTGAAGTCGTGGAAGTCGTCGAACACGCGCGCGACCAGGTCGCGGATGCGGTCGTAGTCCTCGACCAGCCAGGACCAGTCGACCGTCGACTGCTCGCCCAGCGTGGCCTGCGCCAAGCGCGCGATGATCGAGGGCTCCGACAGCAGGGTGGCCGATGCCGGCGGCCGGATGCCTGCCGACAGGTGCACCATGCTCATCGAGTCCTCCACCGTGACGGCCTGCGGTCCGCTCGCCTGCAGGTCGATTTCGGTCCGGCCGAGGCAGGGCAGGATCAGCGCCTCGCGCCCGTGCACCAGGTGGCTGCGGTTGAGCTTGGTGGCCACGTGCACGGTGAGCGCGCAGGTGCGCAGGCCGCGCGCGGTGGCCCCGGTGTCGGGGGTGGCGGCGGCGAAGTTGCCGCCCATGGCGAAGAACACCCGCGCGCGGCCGTCGAGCATGGCCTCGATCGCCGCCACGGTGTCGTAGCCTTCCGCGCGCGGCGGTTCGAAGCCGAACACCTCGCGCAGGCGGTCGAGGAAGGCGGCAGGCGGCCTCTCCCAGATCATCATCGTGCGGTCGCCCTGCACGTTGCTGTGGCCGCGCACCGGGCACAGCCCGGCGCCCGGGCGGCCGAGGTTGCCGCGCAGCAGCATCAGGTTGGCGATCATCCGGATGGTCGCGACCGAGTGCCGGTGCTGGGTGATGCCCATGCCCCAGCAGGCGATCACGCGCTCGGACTGCAGGTAGAGATCACCCGCCTGGCGCAGGCGGGCCGGGTCGAGTCCCGACTCGGCGGCGATCGTGTCCCAGGACTCCGCGCGCACATCGGCGGCGAAGGCCTCGAAGCCGGTGGTGTGTTCGGCGATGAAGGCGCGGTCGAGGAGCGAAGGCCGGCCCTGCGCCAGGGCCTCGTCGTCGCGCTCGAGCACGTGCTTGACCATGCCCTTCACCGCGGCCAGGTCGCCACCGATCTTCAGCTGGAAGTAGTCCGACGCGATCCGGGTCGAGCCGCCGCGCAGCATCTCCAGCTTGTCCTGCGGGTCGGCAAAGCGCTCCAGTCCGCGCTCGCGCAGCGGATTGAACGCGGCGATCCTGCAGCCGCGCCTGGCCGCGTCGCGCAGCTCGCCGAGCATGCGCGGGTGGTTGGTGCCCGGGTTCTGGCCGAACACCAGGATGCAGTCGGCCTGCTCGAAGTCCTGCAGCGAGACAGTGCCCTTGCCGACGCCGACCTGCGGCTTGAGCGCGGTGCCCGAGGACTCGTGGCACATGTTCGAGCAGTCGGGGAAATTGTTGGTCCCGTACTCCCGTACGAACAGCTGGTACAGGAAGGCGGCCTCGTTCGACGTGCGGCCCGAGGTATAGAAGATCGCCTGGTCGGGCGAGGGCAGGGCCCTGAGATGGCCTGCGATCAGCGCGAAGGCCTCGTCCCAGGTCGCAGGGACGTAGTGGCCGGTCGCCGCGTCGTAGCGCATCGGCGTGGTGAGCCGGCCCTGGGATTCGAGCCAGTGGTCGCTGTATTCCGACAGCCGCGCGACGCTGTGGCGGGCGAACAGCTCCGGCCCGGCGCGGTGGCGCGTGGCCTCGGCGGCAACGGCCTTGGCGCCGTTCTCGCAGAACTCGAAGGTGGAGGTGTGGTCGCGGTCGGGCCAGGCGCAGCCGGGACAGTCGAAGCCGTCCGGCTGGTTGGCGTGGAGCAGGGCGCGGGCGCCACCGAGGCCGACGTCCTCCCTGACCAGCTGGCGGGCGACGCTCCTGAGCGCGTCCCAGCCGCCGGCCGGGCCGTCGTACCTGCGGATCGGGCCGTCGCTCATGGCGGCGTACCTGCGCTGGCCCCGGTGTCGCCGGACGCAGCTGGCCGGTCGGCAAGCAGCCGCCGGGGATGCGTGTAGACCGCCTGGCCGTCGTCGCGGGCGAAGCCCAGCAGGGTCAGGTCCGCATGCTCGGCCAGCGAGATCGCGAGTGCGGTCGGCGCCGAGATCGCGGCCATGAAGGAGATGCCGGCGCTGGCCGCCTTCATGGCCATTTCGTAGCTGGCGCGGCTGGTGACCACGAGGAAGCCGGCTTCGGGCTGATGGCCGGCGGCGGCCATGGCGCCGATCAGCTTGTCGAGGGCGTTGTGGCGGCCGACGTCCTCGCGCGCCAGCAGCAGGCTGCCGTCCACTGCCATCCAGCCTGCGGCATGCGCCGCGCCGGTGAGCGCGGTGAGCGCCTGCGCGGCGCGCAGTTCGCCCAGGGCGCGGCGCAGCGCGGCGGTGGTCACCCGCACGTCGGATGCGACCGGCGGCGGGTAGCGCAGGGCCGCCTCCAGCAGCTCGCTGCCGCAGACCCCGCAGCCGCTGCGGCCGGCCATGCTGCGCCGGCGCCGGGCCAGTGCCTGCGCGCGCGCAGCGGGAATGCGCAGCCGCACTTCGATGCCTTCGATGAAGGTCTCGATGTGCTCGACCGACACGTCCGCCAGGCGCTCCACGATGCCCTCGCTGAGCGCGAAGCCGGTGGCGAAATCGGCGATGTCGGCGGGCGTGGCCATCATCACCGCGAAGGGCTGGTCGTTGTAGACGAAGGCCACCGGGACCTCCTCGGCGACATGGTCCTCGACGTGCCGGACCTCGCCGCCGCGCCAGCGCTCGACCCCGCGCAGCACGCTGCCGGCGCCTGGAGCGGCCGCATGCGTGGCGGCAACGCCGGAGTTCGCAATGGGAGCGGGTGCGCGTGACATGCGCCTAGGATGCCGCAAGCGCGCCCCGGAGGCAGGTTTCCGGGGCCCGGACAGCAGGAAGCCCGCATCGCGGCGGGCTTCCTGGTCCTGCGTTGGTGGAGGTGGCGGGAATTGAACCCGCGTCCGAAGGCACTCCATCCCCGGCCCTACATGCTTAGCCCACCGTTGGATCTCGTCACCCGGCAGCACGGTGTGCGAAGCGCGCCGGATGACCAGCCTGTCAGTTCAACCGCGGAAGACAGGCAACCTCCGCGGCTGGATTCCCGTGATAATGACCCTACATCCACGAGCACAGGCACAAGTGGGTTCGGGGCTTACGCCTTAAGCGGCGAGAGCGTAGTTGTCGTCGTTGGCAACTAGAAGTTTGCCGCTGGATTTACGAGGAAAGCTGCCCCCTCGGCATGCACCAGGCGATTTCGCGACCCCCGTCGAAGCCAGTACACCCCCGTATCCGGGACAGCTGGCGTCTGCCGGGTGGCAGAGAACGCGCTTGACGTCCCCAGTATAGGGGCGCATCGGCGGGCCGCAAGGGACGCGACGTTGGACGAAGACCGGCGTTCAGCCCCGCCCGCGGGGGCAAAGCGCGGCGCACGCGCTATTCTGGCCGCGGATGAGCACTCGCGACGACATCTCCGCCGGCGAACCGATGCCGGCCCGCCAGGGCTACATGCTGGCCACCCTGGTCCTGGTCGCCTCGCTCAGCCTGGTGGTGATCTATGCGATGGGCGCCGGGAACCGCGAACGCGCGCTGGCCGAGGCGCGGCTGGCCGTCGAGGCCGAGCAGGTGGTCGCCGGGCTGCGCCAGCAGCTGCTGACCTACGAGCTCATCACCCGCGGCGGCGTGTCCCTGCTCGCCGCCGTGGACCGGCCCAGTCCGCGCCAGTGGCGCAATTACGCCGAGGGCCTGGATCTTCCGAGGCGCTTCCCGGCGATGCTCGGCCTCTGCTATGCGGCCGCCATGTCGCCGGCGCAGCTGCAGGATTTCCAGCTTGAACAGCGCCAGGCCACGCGCCTGCTGTTCCGCGTGGATCCGCCGGGTGCGCGCGCGGAATACGGGCCGATCGTGCTGCTCGAGCCCCAGGTCGTCGCCACGGCCGACGCGGTCGGCTTCGACATGCTGACCGAGCCGGTGCAGGCGGCCGCGATGTCGGCGGCGCGGGCCAGCGCCTCGGCACGCATCACCGCGCCGATGCCCGCGGTGCAGCAGGGCGCGGGGCCCGGGCTGGTGATCTATGCGCCGGTGTACCGCAGCGGCATCGTGCCGGCCAATGCCTCGGCGCGCACGGCGGCGCTGGCGGGCTGGGTCTGCGCGCCGTTCCGCCTGGACCTCTTCGTCGCCAATGCGCTGCCGGAAGGCCGCGAAGGCTTTTCGATGCGGATCGTCGACATCGGCGAGGCCGACGGTCCCACGGTCGAGGCCACAGAGGCCGAACTGCCGGTGTTTCCGGTCGACGGCGCCGCGCCTGTCGCGGGCACGGTCGAGGGCGCGAGCCACAGCGTGGTCGAGGAGGTCTACGGCCGACGCTGGCGACTGGACTTCCACCAGGATCCGGGGCCGGACGACGATGCCGGCCTGCTCGGGCCGACGGGAACCATCTACGTCGGCATGCTGGCGTCCCTGCTGCTGTTCGCGCTGGCGATGATCCTGGCGCGGACCCAGTCGCGCGCGCAGCAGATCGCGGTGCGCATGAGCGAGTCCTACCGGCGCAGCGAGCAGCGCTTCCGCGCGGCGATGCGCTTCTCGGCGATCGGCAAGGCCCTGCTGGATCGCGACGGCCGGATCATCGACAGCAACCTGGCCCTGGCCAACATCCTGCGCGCTTCGCCGGAAGAGCTGCTGGGCCGCGACTTCGAAGGTCTGTTCACCGGCTTCGACAGCGCGGCGGAAACGCGCGCGCGCGAAGCCACCGGCAGCGCCTACCGCGTCACCCGCGAACTGCGCCGGGAAGACGGCGACCTGCGCCACGTGCACCTGACCTATGCCCAGGTGCCGGGCGAGGAGGGCCAGGGCATCGCCAGCCTGGTGCAGGTCGAGGACATCAGCGACCGCCTGCGCGCCGAGGCCCGGGTGCTGGCGCTCAACCGCACCCTCGAGGCGCGCGTCGTGCTTCGCACGCGCGAGCTGACGCGCGCCAACGAGGAGCTGGAGTCGTTCGCGTACACCATCTCGCACGACCTGCGCGCCCCGCTGCGCGCCATCGACGGGTTCAGCCGCATGGTCGTCGACCGCCATGGCGACGCCTTCGACGAAACCGGCCGCGCCTACATCGCCCGCGTGCGCGCCGCCACCGCGCGCATGGGCGAGCTGATCGATGCACTGCTGAAGATGTCGCGCGTCTCGCGCGGTGAGCTGAAGCGCGAGCCGCTGGATCTTTCGGCGATGGCTGACGACCTCGTCGCCGAGCTTCGACAGGCCGAGCCGGGGCGCGAGGTCGATGTCCGGATCGAGCCGGGGCTGCACGCGTCGGGCGACAGCGCGCTGGTGCGCAACCTGCTGGGGAACCTGTTGGCGAACGCCTGGAAGTTCACCCGCGACGCCACCGGCGCGCGCATCGGATTCCACCGGGTGTCGGAGGGCGGGCACGACTGGTTCGAGATCGCCGACAACGGCGTCGGCTTCGACCAGGCCTATGCCAACAAGCTGTTCCGCCCGTTCCAGCGCCTGCACGCGGCCGACGCGTTCAGCGGCGAAGGCATCGGCCTGGCCTCGGTCAAGCGCATCATCGAACGCCATGGCGGCACCATCACCGGCGCCGGCGTGCCGGGGCAGGGCGCGCGTTTCCGCTTCACGCTGCCCGACGATCCGGGCTAGCGCAGGGCTCAGGCGTCGCGGTTGTGGCGGCGCATCACGCGCTGCTTGTCGCGCTGCCAGTCGCGGTCCTTGGCGACGTCGCGCTTGTCGTGGTCCTGCTTGCCCTTGGCCAGGGCGATCTCGGCCTTGACCTTGTTGCCCTTCCAGTAGAGCGCAGTGGGCACGATGGTGTAACCCTCGCGCTGCACCAGGCCGACCAGCTTGTCGATCTCGTGCCGGTGCAGCAGCAGCTTGCGCGTGCGCCGCTCCTCGGCGACCACGTGGGTCGAGGCCTGGATCAGCGGCGTGACCTGGGCACCGAACAGGAACAGCTCGCCGCCGCGGACCACGGCGTAGCTTTCGCCGATGTTGGCGCGGCCGGCACGGATCGATTTCAGCTCCCAGCCCTGCAGCGCAAGGCCCGCCTCGTAGCGCTCGCCGAGCGCGTACTCGAAGCGCGCGCGCTTGTTGAGCGCGATCGTGCCCCCGTCCCTGGCCTTTCCCTTATCCTTTGCGTTCTTGCCCATCGCGCCATTCTCCCACACCGCCCATGCCCACGATCACCCGGTCCGCACTGGTCGAGCACTCCGCCGCGCGGATGTTCCAGCTGGTCAACGACGTCGAAGCCTATCCGCGTCGCTTCGCCTGGTGCAGCGGTGCCGAAGTGGTCGAGGCGGGACCGGATCGGGTGCTGGGACGGCTCGAACTGGGCATCGGCGGCATCAGCACCTGGTTCACCACCGAGAACCGGCTGCAGCCGCCGCACCGCATCGACATGGCGCTGCGTGACGGTCCGTTCCGCAGGCTCGAAGGGCGCTGGGATTTCCACGCGCTCGACGAGTCGGCCTGCAAGGTCACCCTGGTCCTCGATTTCGAGCCGCGCAGCCGGTTGCTGGTGCCCGCGCTGAAGCTCGGGCTGCAGGGGCTGGCCGACCGCATGGTCGACGATTTCGTGCGCGTGGCCGACGCGGCGGACTGAGCCATGCGCGTGGAGGTGGTGCTGGCACTGCCGCGCGCGCACCACGCCGTCGTGGTCGAGCTGGATGCCGATGCCACGCTCGGCGAGGCGGTGGCCGCGAGCGGACTGCCGCTCGCCGGCGTCGACGGCTATGCGGTGTTCGGCGTGCGCGCCGGCGAGGAGACCCGGCTCGGCGACGGTGACCGCGTGGAACTGCTGCGGCCGCTGCAGGTCGATCCCAAGGATGCGCGCCGGCGCAGGGCCGCCCGCGGTGCGCGCTGACGCGGACTAGCGTCCGGCGCCGCGCTTGGCCGGGCGGGCGAGGTTGGGGCCGAACTGGCGGCGCACGTCCTGGATCAGCTGCTGGTTGCGCTCGGGGAAATAGTCGCCTTCCCAACGGGCCACCGAGTCGCCTTCGAAATGCACGACGAAGTTGCGCTTCTCGGTCTTCGAGCCGCGGCCCACGCGCTCGGTGGCGGTGTAGTCCCAGCGGTTCTGGTGGAACGGATCCTGGATCGACGGCGTGCCCAGCAACGCCTCGACCTGCTGGCGGCTCATGCCCACCTGCAGCTGCTCGACGTTGGCCGGCGAGATCAGCGTGCCCTGGTAGACCGGCTGCTTGTAGATGATTCCGCAGCCCGCGGTGAGGCAGGCGGCGAGGGCGGTGACGATCAGCTTGTGCATCGGGAACCAGGTCGGGGCGGACATGCCGCGATGATACACTCGCCGGGCCACGGCAACCGGTCGACGGCGGCTGGCGCCCCCCAACCGCCTCACTGACGGGAGACGCATGGAAACCAACGAGTTGCGCAGGGCCGGACTGAAGGTCACCCATCCGCGCATGCGCATCCTGCAGCTGCTCGAGCAGGAGTCCTCGCGCCACCACATGACGGCCGAGGAGATCTATCGCCAGCTGCTGGATTCCGGCGACGAGATCGGCCTGGCGACGGTCTACCGCGTGCTGACCCAGTTCGAGGCCGCGGGCCTGGTGCTCAAGCACAACTTCGAAGGCGGCACGGCCGTCTACGAGATCGACCGCGGTGGTCACCACGACCACATGGTCGAGGTCGACACCGGCCGGATCATCGAGTTCGAAAGCCCCGAAATCGAGGCGCTGCAGCACGCGGTGGCCGAGAAGTACGGCTACATCCTCGAGGAGCACTCGCTGGTGCTCTACGTCCGCAAGAAGCGCTGAGTCCGGCCTCAGGCGACCGGCGACCCCTCCGCCTCGCTCAGCAGGCGCCTGGCTGCGGCCCGCGCCTCGCTGCTGACCTCGATCCCGCCCAGCATCCGCGCCAGCTCCTCCTGGCGGCCGGCGTCGTCGAGCAGGCGCACCGCGCTCTGGGTCATGCCCGCACGCTCGGCCTTGCTCACCCGGTAATGCGCGTGGCCCTGGGCCGCGACCTGCGGCAGGTGGGTCACGCAGAGCACCTGGCGGCGGCTGCCCAGGTCGCGCAGCTTGCGCCCGACGATGCCGGCGACGTTGCCGCCGATGCCCGAGTCGACCTCGTCGAAGACCATGGTCTGGACCGCGTCCAGGCCGAGCGCGGCGACTTCGATCGCCAGCGAGATGCGCGAGAGCTCGCCGCCCGAGGCGACCTTGCGCAGCGGGCGCGGCGGCTGGCCGGCGTTGGCGGTGACCAGGAACTCGGCGCGCTCGGCGCCCTGCGCGTCGGGTGCGTCGGCCGCGATGGGTTCGAGCGCGATCTCGAAGCGGCCCCCGCCCATGCCCAGCTCGCCCACCAGGGCGGTGGTCGCCTTGCCCAGCGCGGTCGCGGCCCGGGCGCGAGCCTTGCCGAGCTTCGCCGCGGCCGTGCGCCACGCCGCCGCCGCGCCGGTGATCTCGGCGCCCAGGCCTTCCAGCCGCCTGGCGGAAGTGGCCAGCATCTCGAGTTCCGCGGCCAGCGCATCGCGGTGGCTCGCCAGGTCCTCGACCGGCACCCGATGCTTGCGCGAGAGTTCGTGCAGGCGCGAAAGCCGCGCGTCGTGCGCCTGCATCCGCGCGGGATCGATGTCGAGGTCGGCGCGGATGCGGTCGAGCAGCACCGCGGCCTCGTCAAGCTGGATCGCGGCGCCCTCGAGCAGGGCGTCCACGTCCCCGAGCCGTGCCTCGTGCGCGCGCATGCGCCCGAGCAGGGCGCGCAGCTGCTGCACCGCGGCGGGCAGGGCGTCGCTGTCGCCGCCCAGGCGTTCGAGCGCGGCGTCGCAGGCCTCCACGAGCTCGGCGCCATGCGCCTGGCGCCGGTGCGCGACCACCAGCTCGGCGATCGAGTCCGGCTCCAGCGCCTCGCGCTCCAGCTCGCCGAGCTGGTGGCCCAGGAAGTCGATCCGGTCCGAGACGTCGCCGGCCGCGTTGAGGCGCTCGTGCTCGCGCAGCAGCGCCGACCAGGCGCGTGCCGCCTGCGCGACGGCCGCCAGTTCCGCCTCGTGGCGGCCGTAGGCATCGAGCAGGGCCAGCTGGCTGCCGCGCGACAGCAGGGCCTGGTGTTCGTGCTGGCCGTGGATCTCCACCAGCAGCGCGGCCAGCGCGCCCAGCTGGGAGAGGGTGGCCGGACGGCCGTTGATCCAGGCCCGCGAGCCGCCGTCGGCGCGCAGGGTGCGCCGCAGCTGGCAGGCGGCGCCGTCGTCGAATTCCTGCTCGCGCAGCCAGCCCAGCGCCGCGGGTGAGTCGTCGAGCGTGAACTCGGCGTCGAGTTCGGCGCGCTGCGCGCCATGGCGGACCATGCCGCTGTCGGCGCGCAGCCCGGACAGGAAGCCCAGCGCGTCGACGATCAGCGACTTGCCGGCGCCGGTCTCGCCGGACACGACCGTGAGTCCCGGCCCGAATTCCAGTTCGGTGGCGGAGACGACGGCGAAATCCTTGATCGACAGGCGCTTGAGCATGGCGTGCGAATTGTGCCGCGGAGACGCGCAGCCTGTCATCGGCGAATCTCGCCGCTTGCGACGGGCGCCCGGCGGACGTATACCCGCGGCATGTCCCGACGCCCTGACGATCCCCTCGATGCACGCAGTCGCCAGCTGCTGCGCACCCTCATCGCGCGCCATATCCGCGATGGCGAGCCGGTCGGTTCGCAGACCCTGGCGCGCCATGCCGGACTGGACGTCAGTCCGGCGACGATCCGCAACATCCTGTCCGACCTCGAGGAGGTCGGCCTGCTGTCGGCACCGCATACCTCCGCCGGGCGCGTGCCCACCGCACGCGGCTACCGGGTCTTCGTCGACTCGCTGCTGCAGCTCAGCCCGCTCGAGGACGCCGAGTTCGACCGCCTGCGCGGCGGCCTGGCGCCCGGCGGCGGCACCCAGTCGCTGCTGGGCAATGCCTCGGAGCTGGTCTCGGCGATGACCCGCTTCGTCGGCGTGGTCAGCGTGCCGGGCCGGGAGCAGTTCGCTTTCCGCCAGATCGACTTCGTGCCCCTGGATGGCCAGCGGGTGATGGCGATCGTGGTCTTCGCCGACAACGAAGTGCAGAACCGCATCGTCCAGACCCGCCGCGCCTACGATGGCGCCGAGCTCGAGCGGGTGGCGAACTACCTCAACGCGAACTTCGCCGGCCAGCCGCTGCCGGCCATCCGCGCCGGCCTGCTGCGCGAGCTGAAGAGCGCGCGCAGCGAGCTCGAGGGGCTGCTGCGCGCCACCACCGAGCTCGCCGAGCAGGCGCTGGCGCCCGCCGGCGAGGACATGGTGGTGGCCGGCCAGGCCCGGCTGCTGGGGCTGCAGGACCTGGCCGATCTCGACCGTTTGCGCGAGCTGTTCGAGGCGTTTTCGGAAAAGCGCGAGATCCTGCAGCTCCTCGAGCGCACGGTGAAGGCCCAGGGCGTGCGGGTGTTCTTCGGCGAGGAAACCGGGGTCGCGCCGCTGGCGGGGATGTCGCTGGTGACCGCGCCCTACGGCGCCGGTGGCCGCGTGCTGGGCGTGCTCGGGGTGATCGGGCCGACCCGGATGGCCTACGACCGGGTCATCCCGGTGGTGCAGGCGACCGCCGAGGCGCTCGGTGCCGCCTTGAATCCCGACGCGGCATCCCCACTCAGTCCGGACCGAGCCATTCCGGACCCACGAGAGCGATGACCACCGAACAGACGCCCGACCACGCCGCCGAGGCGCCCGCAGACGACCTTCCGCTGGAAGACGTGATCGAAACCCTCCGCGCCGAGCTCGAGCAGGTGCGCGCGCAGTCGCTGGTCGACCGCGCCGACCTCGAGAACCAGCGCCGCCGGATGGAGCGCGACGTGCAGAACGCCTGCCGTTTCGCCAACAAGCAGCTGCTGGGCGACCTGCTGCCGGTGTTCGACAGCCTGGACGCCGCCCTCGTCGCCGCCGGCGGCTCCGGGCCACTGCACGATGGCGTCGAGCTGACGCTCCGCGAGCTGCGCCGGGTCACCGGCAACCAGGGTCTGGTGCAGATCGCCCCCGCCGCGGGCGAGGCCTTCAATCCCGAGCTGCACCAGGCCATGAGCGTGGTGGAGGCGGCCGGCGTCGAGCCCGGCGCCGTGGCCCAGCTGTTCCAGAAGGGCTACCGGCTCAACGAGCAGCTGCTGCGCCCGGCCATGGTGGCCGTGGCCAATTCCGACTGAAACAAGGCCTTTCCGGATGGCGGGCGGCGCTTGAAGGCGCCACCGCCACCCCCAGATAGCAGTCATCGGCGGCTCCGCCGCCCCCCAGACCAAGTTGCAAGAGGCTAGAGACCCATGGCAAAGATCATCGGCATCGACCTGGGCACGACCAATTCGTGCGTGGCGATCATGGACGGCGGCAAGGCCCGCGTCATCGAGAACAGCGAAGGCGATCGCACCACGCCTTCCGTCGTCGCCTACACCAAGGACGGCGAAGTGCTGGTCGGCGCGTCCGCCAAGCGCCAGGCCGTCACCAATCCCAAGAACACCTTCTACGCGGTGAAGCGCCTGATCGGCCGCAAGTTCAGCGACGCCGAAGTCAAGAAGGACCTCGACCTGGTGCCGTATGCCATCGTCGGGCACGACAACGGCGACGCCTGGGTCGAGACGAGCGACGGCAAGAAGCTGTCGGCGCAGGAAGTCTCCGCGCGCATCCTGGAAAAGATGAAGAAGACCGCCGAGGACTACCTGGGCGAGAAGGTCACGGAGGCCGTGATCACGGTGCCTGCCTACTTCAACGATTCGCAGCGCCAGGCGACCAAGGACGCCGGCCGGATTGCCGGCCTCGACGTCAAGCGCATCATCAACGAGCCCACCGCGGCCGCGCTGGCCTATGGCCTCGACAAGGACGGCGGCGACCGCAAGATCGCCGTGTACGACCTCGGCGGCGGTACCTTCGACATGTCGATCATCGAGATCGCCGAAGTCGACGGCGAGAAGCAGTTCGAGGTGCTGGCCACCAACGGCGACACCTTCCTGGGTGGCGAAGACTTCGACAAGCGCGTCATCGATTACCTGGTGGAGGAGTTCCAGAAGGACCAGGGCATCGACCTGCGCAAGGATCCGCTGGCCCTGCAGCGCCTGAAGGACGCCGCCGAGCGCGCCAAGATCGAACTCTCGACCGCGCAGCAGACGGAAGTGAACCTGCCTTACGTGACCGCGGACGCTTCGGGCCCGAAGCACCTCAACATCAAGCTGACCCGGGCCAAGCTCGAGGCGCTGGTCGAGGACCTGGTCAAGAAGACGATCGAGCCCTGCCGCACGGCGCTCAACGACGCCGGCCTGCGCGCGAGCGACATCAACGAAGTGATCCTGGTCGGCGGCCAGACCCGCATGCCCAAGGTGCAGCAGGCCGTGGCCGAGTTCTTCGGCAAGGACCCGCGCAAGGACGTGAACCCCGACGAGGCCGTCGCCATCGGCGCGGCGGTGCAGGGCGGCGTGCTGGCCGGCGACGTCAAGGACGTGCTGCTGCTCGACGTGACCCCGCTGTCGCTCGGCATCGAGACCCTGGGTGGCGTGTTCACCAAGATCATCGAGAAGAACACCACCATCCCGACCAAGGCCTCGCAGACGTTCAGCACCGCCGAGGACAACCAGTCCGCCGTCACCGTGCACGTGCTGCAGGGCGAGCGCGAGCAGGCCCGCTACAACAAGTCGCTGGCCAAGTTCGACCTCAGCGGCATCGACGCCGCGCCGCGCGGCATGCCGCAGGTGGAAGTGTCGTTCGACATCGATGCCAACGGCATCGTGCACGTGACCGCCAAGGACAAGAAGACCGGCAAGGAGCAGAAGGTCGAGATCAAGGCCGGTTCGGGCCTGTCGGACGACGAGATCCAGCGGATGGTCGCCGACGCCGAGGCGCACCGCGAGGACGACAAGAAGTTCCACGAGCTGGTCGGCGCCCGCAACCAGGCCGATGCGCTGGTGCACGGCACCCGCAGCGCGATCAAGGACAACGGCGACAAGGTCCCCGGTGACGTGATCGGCCGCGTGGAGTCCGCGATCGCCGAGGTCGAGACCGCGATGAAGGGCGACGACAAGGGCCAGATCGAGGCCAAGACCAAGGCCCTGGAAGAAGTCGCGCAGGCGCTGTTCGCGGCGGCGGCAGCGGCCGGGCAGGGCGGTGACGGCGAGGCCCCCGGCCAGGCCGACGCCGGCCAGGCCGATGACGTGGTCGACGCCGAGTTCACCGAAGTCAAGGACGACGACCGCAAGGCCTGATTCCCCGGGCGATTGTAGGAGCGGCCATGGCCGCGATCGCGACACCCGAGGCGGGGACCGGAATCGACACCCGGTTCCCGCCGCGTATCCGGACCCCGCACACCGGCGGGTCCACCAGGCAGCACGGACCTGATCGATGAGCAAGCGCGACTATTACGAAGTCCTCGGCGTTGCACGCAGCGCCAGCGAGGAGGAACTGAAGAAGGCCTATCGCCGCTGCGCGATGAAGCACCACCCTGACCGCAACCCCGGCGATGCCAAGGCCGAGGCCGCGTTCAAGGAGTGCAAGGAGGCCTACGAGGTCCTCTCCGACGGCGGCAAGCGCCGCATGTACGACCAGCACGGCCACGCCGCGTTCGAGCACGGCATGGGCGGCGGCAACGCCGGTCCCGGGTTCGGCGGCGCGGACATGGGCGACATCTTCGGCGACATCTTCGGCAACATCTTCGGCGGGGGCGGCGGTCCGCGTGGCCCGCGTCGCGGGGCCGACGTCGGCTACGTGATGGAGCTCGACCTGGAGGACGCCGTCGGTGGGGTCGAGCGCCGCATCGAGCTGCCGACGCTGGTGGAGTGCGAGCCCTGCAAGGGCACCGGCTCCGAGGACGGCCAGCTCGAGACCTGCGACACCTGCCATGGCCACGGCCAGGTGCGGTTCCAGCGCGGCATCTTCTCGATGCAGCAGCCATGCCCCTCGTGCCACGGGCGCGGCAAGACCTTCAAGAGCCCGTGCCCCTCCTGCCGCGGCAACGGCCGCGTGGAAGAGGAGAAGGTGCTGCAGGTGAAGGTTCCTGCCGGCGTCGACAACGGCGACCGCATCCGCCTGTCCGGCGAGGGCGAGGCCGGCCCGTCCGGCACCCAGCCGGGCGACCTCTACGTCGAAGTCCGCGTGCGCCCGCACCCGATCTTCGAGCGCGACGGCGACGACCTGCATTGCGAAGTGCCGATCCGCATCTCCCAGGCGGCACTGGGCGACACCGTGCGCGTGCCGACCCTCGGCGGCGAAGCCGAGATCCGCATCCCGGCCGAGACCCAGACCGGCCGGGTCTTCCGCCTGCGCGACAAGGGCGTCAAGTCGGTGCGCAGCCGGACGCAGGGCGACCTCTACTGCAAGGTCGTGCTGGAGACCCCGGTCAACCTGACCACGGAGCAGCGCGAACTGCTGGAGCAGTTCGAGGCCACCTTCATCGGCGAGGGCGCGCGCCGCCATTCGCCCAAGTCGAGCACCTTCGTCGACGGGGTGAAGGGCTTCTGGGAACGGATGACGTCCTGAGCGGCTTGTGGCCGCCCGGGCGCGTCGCTAGCCTTGGTGCATGGCCGATTCCGTCAAACTCCTGATCCACGGTGCCAGCGGCCGCATGGGGCGGGCGCTGCTGCGGCTGTGCGCCGATGGCGTCGTCGCCTGCACGGTGGTGGCCGCGGTCTCGCGGCGTCCCGCGCAGCGCGTGGTCGACGGCGTGCCGCAGTTCGCGGCCAGCGAGCTGGCGGGCGTGCCCGCGTTCGATGTCGCCATCGACTTCAGCCTGCCGGAGGGTTTCAGTCCGCTGCTGGCGCTGTGCCGCCAGCGCAGGGCGGGGCTGGTTTCCGGAACGACCGGGCTGTCGGATGCCCAGCGCCAGGCCATGGCCGAGGCCGCCGGCGAGATCCCGCTGCTCTGGGCGGCGAATTTCAGCCTCGGGGTCGCCGTGCTGGAGGAACTGGTCGAGCGCGCCGCGTCGGCGCTCGACGGCTGGGACTGCGACATCGTCGAGACCCACCACGTGAACAAGCAGGACGCGCCCTCCGGCACCGCGCTGGCGCTGGGGGCCGCGGCCGCACGTGGCGGCGCCACGCCGCGCTACGCCAGCCTGCGCGCCGGCGACGTGGTCGGCGAGCACCTGGTCCAGCTCACCGCGGCCGGGGAGCGGATCGAGCTGATCCACCGCGCCACCAACCGCGACGTGTTCGCGCGCGGCGCCCTGCACGCGGCTTCGCGGCTGCGCGGCCGGCAGCCGGGGGCCTGGCGCCTGCGCGACCTGCTCTGACGGGCCCGCAGGCCGCCCTCGCGCTGGCGCAGCGGGACGCTCGCCGGTATCATTCCCGCTCGCCTGATCCTCTTGCCTCCGGGCCGGCCGCTGCCGGGCCGGCGGTGTCTTGCAACCCCACGTAGGCGACCGCCAGTGACATCACCCGCAATCCTCGCGCTCGAAGACGGCACCGTCTTCGCAGGCGTATCCGTAGGCGCGCCCGGCCTTTCGGTCGGCGAAGTCGTGTTCAACACCGCGATGACCGGCTACCAGGAGGTCCTGACCGACCCCTCGTACGCGCGGCAGATCGTGACCCTGACCTATCCCCACATCGGCAACACCGGCTGCACCGGCCAGGACGACGAGTCCGGCCGGGTCTGGTCGGCGGGCCTGGTGGTGCGCGACGTGCCGCGCCGGCCGAGCAGCTGGCGCAGCCGCGCCGCGCTCCCCGAGTGGCTGGCCGATCGCGGCGTGGTCGCGATCGCCGGCATCGACACCCGCCGCCTGACCCGCCTGCTGCGCGAGCGCGGCTCGCAGAACGGCGCGGTGATGGCCGGCGACATCGACGTCGACCGGGCCATCGAGGCCGCGCGCAAGTTCCCCGGCCTCAAGGGCATGGACCTGGCCCAGGTGGTCAGCACCGACAGCCGCTACCAGTGGAACGAGGGCGACCTCGACCTCGACGCCGGCAGCTTCCGTACCGTGGCGCCGCGCTTCCGCGTGGTGGCGTGGGACTACGGCGTGAAGCGCAACATCCTGCGCATGCTTGCCGACCGCGGCTGCGACGTCACCGTGGTGCCCGCGCGCACCAGCGCCGCCGAGGTGTTGGCGCTGAAGCCCGACGGGGTGTTCCTGTCCAACGGTCCCGGCGATCCGGAGCCCTGCGACTACGCGATCGCGGCGATCCGCGACGTGCTGGCCGCGAAGGTGCCGACTTTCGGCATCTGCCTGGGCCACCAGCTGCTGGGCCTGGCCGTGGGCGCGCGCACGCTGAAGATGGCCAACGGCCACCACGGCGCCAACCATCCGGTGCAGGACCTGGAAACGGGCCGGGTGATGATCACCTCGCAGAACCATGGCTTCGCGATCGACGAGGCCACGCTGCCGGACACCGTGCGCGTGACCCATCGCTCGCTGTTCGACGGCACCAACCAGGGCATCGCGCTCACCGACGCGCCGGCCTTCAGCTTCCAGGGCCACCCGGAAGCCGCGCCCGGCCCGCAGGACGTGACCCCGCTCTTCGACCGCTTCGTCGCGCTGATGGAGGCGCAGCACTGATGCCCAGGCGCACCGACCTCAAGACCATCCTCATCATCGGCGCCGGCCCGATCGTCATCGGCCAGGCCTGCGAGTTCGACTACTCCGGCGCGCAGGCCTGCAAGGCGCTGCGCGAGGAGGGCTACCGCGTGGTGCTGGTGAACTCCAACCCGGCCACGATCATGACCGACCCGGACACGGCGGACGCGGTCTACATCGAGCCGATCACCTGGCAGATGGTCGAGAAGATCATCGAGAAGGAGCGCCCCGACGCGCTGCTGCCGACCATGGGTGGCCAGACCGCGCTCAACTGCGCGCTGGATCTCGCCGACAACGGCGTGCTCGAGAAGTATGGCGTCGAGCTGATCGGCGCGAAGCGCGAGGCCATCATGATGGCCGAGGACCGCGAGCTGTTCCGCGTGGCGATGGGCGAGATCGGACTGGAGTGCCCCAAGGCCGAAGTGGCGAAGACCTTCGAGCAGGCGGTCGAGATCCAGGCCAAGGTCGGCTATCCCACCATCATCCGCCCGAGCTTCACCCTCGGCGGCAGCGGCGGCGGCATCGCCTACAACCGCGAGGAGTTCGAGGAGATCGCCAAGCGCGGCCTGGAGCTGTCGCCGGTGGGCGAGATCCTGGTCGAGGAGTCGGTGCTGGGCTGGAAGGAGTTCGAGATGGAAGTGGTCCGTGATACCGCGGACAACTGCATCATCGTCTGCTCGATCGAGAACCTCGATGCCATGGGCGTGCACACCGGTGACTCGATCACGGTCGCGCCGGCGCAGACCCTGACCGACCGCGAGTACCAGCGCCTGCGCCAGGCGTCCATCGACGTGCTGCGCAAGATCGGCGTCGACACCGGCGGCTCCAACGTGCAGTTCGGCATCAACGCCGAGACCGGGCGCGTGGTGGTGATCGAGATGAACCCGCGCGTGTCGCGCTCGTCGGCGCTGGCGTCGAAGGCTACCGGCTTCCCGATCGCCAAGGTCGCGGCCAAGCTCGCGATCGGCTACACCCTCGACGAGCTGAAGAACGAGATCACCGGCGGCCGTACCCCGGCCTCGTTCGAGCCCTCGATCGACTACGTCGTCACCAAGATCCCGCGCTTCGCCTTCGAAAAGTTTCCGCAGGCCGATTCGCGCCTGACCACCCAGATGAAGTCGGTGGGCGAGGTGATGGCGATCGGCCGCAGCTTCCAGGAGTCGCTGCAGAAGGCCCTGCGTGGCCTCGAGACCGGCAAGGTCGGTCTCGACCCCACGGGGCTGGACCTCGAGTCCGACGATGGCCTGGCCGCGCTGCGGCGCGAACTGCGCGAACCCAAGCCCGATCGCCTGTTCCACGTCGCCGACGCCTTCCGCGCCGGCATGACCGTGGACGAGGTGTTCGCGCTGTCGTGGATCGATCCCTGGTTCCTCGACCAGATCGAGGACATCGTCGCCGCCGAGCGCGAGGTCGAGGCCGCGGGCGTCGATGCGCTCGACGCCGTGCGCCTGCGCGAACTCAAGCGCATGGGCTTCTCGGATGCGCGCCTGGCGCAGCTGGTCGGCGTCGAGGAGAAGGCCGTGCGCGCGCTGCGCCGCGCCTTCGGCATCCGGCCGGTCTACAAGCGCGTGGATTCCTGCGCCGCGGAGTTCGCGACGACCACCGCCTATCTCTACTCGACCTACGAGGAAGAGTGCGAGGCCGAACCCACCGGCCGCGACAAGATCATGGTGCTTGGCGGCGGTCCCAACCGCATCGGCCAGGGCATCGAGTTCGACTACTGCTGCGTGCACGCGGCGCTCGCCCTGCGCGAGGACGGGTACGAGACCATCATGGTCAACTGCAACCCGGAAACCGTGTCCACCGACTACGACACTTCCGACCGCCTGTACTTCGAGCCGGTGACCCTGGAAGACGTGCTGGAGATCGTCGAGCTCGAGAAGCCCAAGGGCGTGATCGTGCACTACGGCGGCCAGACGCCGCTCAAGCTCGCGCGCGCGCTCGAAGCCAACGGCGTGCCGATCATCGGCACCTCGCCGGATTCGATCGACCTTGCCGAGGACCGCGAGCGCTTCCAGAAGCTGGTCGACGGCCTGGGGCTGAAGCAGCCCCCCAACCGCACCGCGCGCAGCGCGGAGGAAGCCCTGGTGCTGGCGCGCGAGGTCGGCTATCCGCTGGTGGTGCGCCCGAGCTACGTGCTCGGCGGCCGCGCGATGGAAGTGGTGCACGCCGATGCCGACCTCGAGCGCTACATGCGCGAGGCGGTGAAGGTGTCGAACGATTCGCCGGTGCTGCTGGACCGCTTCCTCGACAACGCGATCGAGGTGGACATCGACGTCATCGCCGACGCCGACGGCCAGGTGCTGGTGGGCGGGCTGATGGAGCACATCGAGGAGGCCGGCGTGCATTCGGGCGACTCGTCCTGCTCGTTGCCGCCGTACTCGCTGTCGGACGACACGAAAGCGCGCCTGCGCGAGCAGGTGGCCGCGCTCGCCCGCGAGCTCAAGGTCGTGGGCCTGATGAACACCCAGTTCGCGGTGCAGACCAGCGACGAGGGCGAGGACACGATCTTCCTGCTCGAGGTCAATCCGCGCGCCTCGCGCACGGTGCCTTTCGTGTCCAAGGCCACCGGCGTGCCGCTGGCCAAGATCGCGGCGCGCTGCATGGCCGGCCGCACGCTGGCCGAGCAGGGCGCGGTCGAGGAAGTGGTGCCCGGGTACTACTCGGTGAAGGAGGCGATCTTCCCTTTCGCCAAGTTCCAGGGCGTGGATCCGATCCTGGGCCCGGAAATGCGCTCCACCGGCGAGGTGATGGGCGTGGGCCGCGACTTCGGCGCGGCCTTCGCGCGCGCGCAGGAGGCGGCGGGCATCCGCGCGCCGCAGCCGGGCAAGGCCTTCGTCTCGGTGCGCGATCCGGACAAGAAGCGCGTGCTGCCGGTGGCGCGCGCGCTGGTGGGACACGGCTTCACGCTGGTCGCGACCTCGGGCACGGCCAGCTGGCTGCGCGCCAACGGTTTCGACTGCGAGCAGGTCAACAAGGTCGCCGAAGGCCGGCCGCACATCGTCGACCTGATCAAGAACGGCGAGATCGCCTACATCGTCAACACCACCGAAGGGCGCCAGGCGATCGCGGACTCGTTCTCGATCCGCCGCGAGGCGCTGCAGCAGCGGGTGACCTATTCGACCACGATTGCCGGTGCGAAGGCCCTGCTGCATTCTCTGGATTATCGCGGCAGCGGCCCGGTGTGGGCGCTGCACGAACTGCATGAGGAGTTGAAGCGGACATGAGACCACCGATCACGGCACAGGGGGCGCAGCGGCTGCGCGCGGAGCTGGACGAGCTGAAGAGCGTCCAGCGACCTGCCGTCATCAACGCGATCGCCGAGGCGCGTGCGCACGGCGACCTGAAGGAGAACGCCGAGTACCACGCGGCGCGCGAGCAGCAGGGCTTCATCGAGGGCCGCATCAAGCAGCTCGAAAGCGAGCTGTCGCATGCCCAGGTGATCGACGTGACCTCGCTCAACGTCGGCGACAAGGTCGTGTTCGGCGCCAGGGTGCTGCTGGCCGACGAAGAGACCGGCAACGAGACCCGCTACCAGATCGTCGGTGACCTCGAGGCCGACATCAAGCTGGGCCTGATCGCGATCTCGTCGCCGGTGGCGCGCGCGCTCATCGGCAAGCATGCCGGCGACGTCGTCACCATCGAGGCCCCGGGCGGCAGCAGCGAGGTCGAGATCGTCGAGGTCAGCTACGGCTGATCCGGCGATGCCGGACCTCGATTCCAGCGTGATCCTGCTGCTCCCGGCCGCCGCGCGGCTAGGGCGCCAGCGCCTGTCCGCGACCAGCGCCAGGCGCCTGGGCCGTGGTGGCGACCTGCCCGCCGGCGAGGCGGGCAGGCGGGCGCAGCTGCTGCGGCATTTCCCGCTGCGTGGCGAAGACTGGCCGATCGCGGCGCTGTCGCGCCAGGCCGAGGCGGGCGATGCCGAAGGCGCGTCGTGGCTGCGCGCGGACCCGGTGTGGCTGCGCCCGGACATCAACGGCGTGCGCCTGCTCGCGCACGGCGATGCGCTGGGGCTGACCCGCGCCGATTGCGACGCGCTGCTGCCGGCGCTGCGTCCGCTGTTCGGCGATGCAGGATTCATCCTCGACGCGCCGGACCCGGCGCGCTGGTACCTCCGGCTGCCGGCCGAAGCACGCCTGCCGGTGTTCTCCGATCCCGGCGACGCACTGGGCGAGGACATCTTCGAGCACCTCGACATCAGTCCCGAGGCGCGGCGCTGGCGAACGCTGGCCAGCGAGGCGCAGGTGACGCTGCACAACCACCCGCTCAATGCGCGGCGCGCGGCACGCGGCCAGTCGCCGGTGAACGCGCTGTGGTTCTGGGGCGGCGGGCGCCTCCCCGCGGCGACCGTCGCCCATGGCCTCACCGGCTACAGCAGCGACGACACCGCGCGTGCCCTGGCGGCCGCCGGTGGACGCGCGGCCGGCCTCCCGGAGCGGTTCGAGGCTGCGCCCGGCGTCTACGACCTGGAAGGCACGCGCGACCTGGCGTGGATCGAGCGCGAGTGGCTGGTCCCGGCACTGGAAGCGCTGCGCGCCGGGCGGATCGCGACGCTGGGCCTGGACGATGGCGATGGCTGGCGCTGGGAGCTGCGGCGTCGGCAGGCGCTGCGCGTGTGGCGCCGCCCGCTCGCGTGGCCGGCGACGTGACACCGCTGCGCAGGATCCGGCGCCGGACGTGGGCGGAGGCGATGCCGGCCGCTGCGTGGCCGACCGATATCCCGCCGCTGCTGCGGCGCATCTATGCCGCGCGTGGCGCCAACCATGCCGACGCCGCGCGCCCGCGGCTGGCCGGCCTGCTGCCGCCCGACGGCATGCTCGACCTCGACCGCGCCACGGGCCTGCTGGCCGACGCGATCGCGCACGGCCGGCGCATCCTGGTGGTCGGCGATTTCGACGCCGACGGCGCCACCGCCTGCGCGCTCGCGGTGCGCGGCCTGCGCATGCTCGGGGCGGGCGACGTGATGCACGCGGTGCCCAACCGCATGGTGCACGGCTATGGGCTGTCGCCGGCACTGGTCGCCGAACTGGCGCCGCTGCGGCCCAACCTGCTGGTCACGGTGGACCACGGCATCGCCTGCCATGCCGGCATCGACGCGGCCAAGGCGCTGGGGTGGCAGGTGCTGGTCACAGACCACCACCTGCCCGGCGAGCGCCTTCCGGCGGCGGATGCCATCGTCAACCCGAACCGGGTGGGCGACGGCTTCGCCGGCAAATCGCTGGCAGGCGTCGGCGTCATGTTCTACGTGCTGCTCGCGCTGCGCGCGCGCCTGCGCGCCGAGGGCCGGCTGGAGGGGAAGGGTCCCGACCTCGGCCAGCTGCTCGACCTGGTGGCCGTGGGCACGGTCGCCGACCTCGCGCCGCTGGACGCGAACAACCGCGCCCTGGTGGCGGCCGGCCTGCGTCGCCTGCGCGCGCGGCAGGGCTGCGCCGGCCTCATGGCCCTGGTCGAGGTCGCGGGCCGCCGCGCCGAATCACTGGTCGCCGCGGACATCGGCTTCGCCATCGGCCCGCGGCTCAACGCTGCCGGGCGGCTTGAGGACATGGCGCTCGGCATCGAATGCCTGCTGTGCGACGACCCGGCGCGCGCGCGCGAACTGGCGCAGCGGCTCGACGCGATCAACCGTGAGCGCCGGGACGTGCAGCAATCGATGCTGGACGAGGCCGAGCAGGCACTCTCGGCGCAGATGCTGGAGGCCTTCGGCCGGGGCGGCGAGGGCATGGCGTCGATCTGCGCCTTCGACGCCGGCTGGCACCCGGGCGTGGTTGGCCTGGTCGCATCGAAGCTCAAGGAGCGGCTGCACCGCCCGGTGGTGGCCTTTGCGCCGTCGGAGCCGGGCAGCGCCAGCCTGCGCGGCTCGGCGCGTTCGATCCCGGGATTCCACGTGCGCGACGCGCTGGCTGCGATCGACGCGCGCCACCCGGGGCTGATCGAGCGCTTCGGCGGCCATGCGATGGCCGCGGGACTGTCGCTGGATGCGTCGCGGCTGGAGGCGTTCGAGGCCGCGTTCCACGCCCATGCCGGCAGCGTGCTCGACGCGGCCACGCTGCAGGCGACCCTCGACAGCGATGGCGCGCTGGCTCCGCACGAGTTCGATCGCGTGCACGCCGAGGCATTGCGCGATGGCGGCCCATGGGGCCAGGGTTTCCCGGAGCCGCTGTTCGACGGCGAGTTCGACGTTGCCGGCTGGCGCGTGGTCGGCGAGCGGCACCTGCGGCTCGACCTGCGCGCCGACGGGGTCCAGGCCCGGCTCGCGGCGATCCACTTTGGCGCATGGCGCGGTGATCCGCCGCCGGGACGCGCCAGGCTGGCCTACCGGCTGGTGCCCGACGACTACCGCGGCGGCGATGCGATCCAGCTGGTGGTCGAGCACCTCGAAGCCTGCTGAGCCGGCGCCCCCATTCAGGGGGCTATCGCATGCCCGGCGTCGCGCCTGATAATCGCGCACCGCCTGCGCGTCCGCGTCGGCACTTCGACCAGAAGGATCGACGCATGCCTGTCCGCAACACCGCGCTCGCGATGGCGGTCCTCGCCGCCAGTGCCACCGCCTCGGCCGCGACGCCGACACCGACGCCGCTGGCGCTCGACCAGCCGGTGCGCGGCGAGATCACCAGCGCCGACACGATCAACTGGCGCGATGGCAGCCGCAGCGAGCTGTACGCCATGCGCCTGGACGAAGGGCAGGGCGTCCGCTTCGAGGTCGGGGGACCGCTCCAGGCCCAGCTGACGCTGTTCCGCGACGGCGACCTCGTCCAGGCCTCGGGTGACGCGCGCGACGCAGCCAGCCTGGCCATCCGCGCACCACGCGCCGGCCGCTACGTGCTCGCCGTGAGCGGGCGCGATGCCTCCGCGTACGGCCCCTTCACCCTCACCGCGACCGCGATGCAGGTCTACGGCGGCGATGCGCTGGAGGTCGGATCGACCATCACCGACTGGGCGCAGGGTCCGCGCACGATCCCGCTGCGCATCGCCGAAGATGGCGTGTACCGCATCCGCATGGCCTCGGATGACTTCGACACCGTGCTGTCGCTGGAGGGGAACGGGATCTCGCTGCGCAGCGACGATGCCGAAGGCAGCAACTCGATGCTGACCATGCCGCTCGCGGCGGGTTCCTACACCCTGCTGGCGTCGGGATTCCAGGACACCATGGGCGGGCAGTACGAGCTGTCGGTGGCCGCGCATGCGCTGCCGGCCGGCGTGGAACCGGCCGCCGACGGCGAGCTGGTCCCGGGCCGCGACATCAGCGCGCTCTACCAGGGACAGCCGGTGCGCTACAGCCTGCGTGTCGACGGCCGCCGGTTGCTGCGGCTCGACCTGCGCAGCAGCGAGATCGACCCGGCTCTCCGGCTCGAGGGCAATGGCGTCTCCCTCGAGGACGACGACTCGGGCGAGATGCTCGATGCGCGCATCACCACCGTGCTGCAGCCGGGCGACTACACCGTGCACTCCTCGGCCTTCGATTCCGGCGCGGGGGTATACACCCTGTCGGCGGCGCTGTCGGAGGTGCCGGCCGATGCCGGCGGCGGTCCGCTCCAGGTCGGCCAGGCGCGAACGGCGCGCCTGATGTCGGGCGCGACGGACCGCTACAGCTTCAGCATCCCGCGCGCCGGCAGCCATCTGGTCGAAATGTCCTCGGAAGACGGCGTCGACAGCCTGTTGCGCCTGTTTCGCGACGGCGAGGAAGTCGCGATGGACGACGACAGCGGCGGCGGTCTCGACGCGCGCATCGAGCAGGCGCTGCAGCCGGGCGACTACACGCTCGAGGCGTCCTCCGCCGTTGGCGGCGAGGGTGGCCGCTACCGCATCGGCGTGCGCCGGCGCTGAGCGGCGCAAACGCCGCGGAACGTGCCGGGTCGCGATCGCGGCGCGCCGCGCCGCGCCGCGCCGCGGCTCGACGCCCGGCCCCGCGGCGGAAATTGCTAGAATCCGCCTCTTTCCAAGCGGATCGACCGGCAGATGATGGAGCTCAATCCCGTCCGCCAGCGCATCGCCGACCTCAAGGGTCGGCTGGATGCGCTGAGGGGGTTTCTTTGACTACGACACCAGGCGCGAGCGGCTCGAGGAAGTAGAGCGTGAGCTCGAGAATCCGGCCATCTGGAACGATCCGGAGCGGGCGCAGGCGCTGGGGCGCGAGCGCTCGATGCTCGACAAGACCGTCAATGGCATCCGCGACCTGACCGACGGGCTGGTCGGGGCCGCCGAGCTGCTGGAGCTGGCCGAGGCCGAGGACGACGCCGAGACCGCCGACGCGGTCGAATCCGACGTCGAACGGCTCGCCAGCCAGGTCGAGAAGCTCGAGTTCCAGCGCATGTTCTCCGGCAAGATGGATTCGTCCAACGCCTTCCTCGACATCCAGGCCGGTGCCGGCGGCACCGAAGCCCAGGACTGGGCGGAGATCCTGCTGCGCATGTACCTGCGCTGGGCGGAGAACCGCGGCTGGAAGGCCGAGATCATGGAAGCCAGCGGCGGCGACGTCGCCGGCATCAAGTCGGCGACCGTGCGCATCGAGGGCGAGTACGCCTACGGCTGGCTGAAGACCGAGATCGGCGTCCATCGCCTGGTGCGCAAGTCGCCGTTCGACTCCGACAACCGCCGGCATACCAGCTTCACCTCGGTGTTCGTGTCGCCGGAAGTCGACGACGACATCGACATCCAGATCAACCCGGCCGATCTGCGCACCGACGTGTACCGGTCTTCCGGCGCCGGCGGCCAGCACGTCAACAAGACCGAATCCGCGGTGCGCATCACGCATATCCCGACCAATACCGTGGTCGCCTGCCAGAACGGGCGCAGCCAGCACCAGAACCGCGACACCGCGATGAAGATGCTGGCGGCGAAGCTCTACGAACTTGAAGTGCAGAAGCGCAACGTCGAGAAGGACGCGCTGGAAGCCACCAAGTCCGACATCGGCTGGGGCAGCCAGATCCGCAACTACGTGCTCGACCAGAGCCGCATCAAGGACCTGCGCACCGGCATCGAGCGCTCGGACACGCAGAACGTGCTGGACGGTGACCTGGATGAATTCATCGAGGCGAGCCTGAAGTCGGGGCTCGAAGCCGGTTCGAAGCGGATTGATGCGGTTTGATTTCGCGCTGGCCGGAGGTCGCAGCTACAGCTGCGATGCCGGCCACCATCCCGTTCGCCCCCACGCCCACGCATACCCAGAGACCGACATGACCACCCCCGCCCAGCCCCAGCCTCCCGCCGACGAAAACAGCCTCATCGCCGAGCGCCGCGGCAAGCTGGCTGCGCTGCGCGGGCAGGGCGTCGCCTTCCCCAATGACTTCCGCCGCACCGACCACGCCGGTGACTTGCAGGCGGAGTACGCCGACGCGGAGGCCTGGAGCGTCGAGGCCCTCGAGGCTACCGGCCGCAGGGTCGCGGTGGCGGGCCGCATGCTCGCCAAGCGGGTGATGGGCAAGGCGGCGTTCGCGCAGGTCCAGGACGTCAGCGGGCGGATCCAGCTGTTCCTGCAGTCGAATGCGCTGGGCGAGACCTATGACGCGTTCAAGGGCTGGGACGTGGGCGACATCGTCGCCGCCGAAGGCGTGCTCACGCGCACCCGCACCGGCGAGCTGTCGGTCAGGGTCGATGCGCTGCGCCTGCTCACCAAGTCGCTGCGCCCGCTGCCGGACAAGTGGCATGGCCTGGCCGACGTCGAGCAGCGCTACCGCCAGCGCTACGTCGACCTGATCGTGAACCCCGAGGCCCGCGACGTGTTCGTGGTGCGTTCGAAGGTGGTCGCGGCCATGCGCCGCTGGCTGGACGCGCGCCGCTTCCTGGAAGTGGAGACGCCGATGATGCATTACATCGCCGGCGGTGCCACCGCGCGCCCGTTCACCACCCACCACAACGCGCTCGATCTCGAGCTCTACCTGCGAGTGGCGCCCGAGCTCTACCTCAAGCGGCTGGTCGTCGGCGGCTTCGAACGCGTGTACGAGATCAACCGCAACTTCCGCAACGAGGGCGTCAGCACGCGGCACAACCCGGAGTTCACGATGCTCGAGCTGTACGAGGCCTACGCCACGTATACCGGGATCATGGACCTGACCGAGCAGATGATCCGCGACGTCGCCATGGAGGCCACCGGCGCCACGCGCTTCGCATGGGACGGCCACGACATCGACCTGGCGCCAGCCTTTCGCCGCTGGAGGATGGACGACGCGGTGCGCGAGCTCAATCCGGGCATCAGTGCCGCCGACTGCCGCGACCGCGACGCGCTGGCCGCGCACTGCCAGCGCCTGGGCATCCGGGTCAATCCCGCCTGGGGCTGGGGCAAGCTGCTGCTGGAGCTGTTCGAGGCCACGGTCGAGGACGGGCTGGTGCAGCCGACCTACATCACCCATTACCCGGTGGAGGTCTCGCCGCTGGCGCGCGAGTCGGATGGCGAGCCGGGCATCACCGACCGCTTCGAGCTCTTCATCGGCGGCAAGGAGCTGGCCAACGGGTTCTCCGAACTCAACGATCCCGAGGACCAGGCCGCGCGCTTCCGCGCCCAGGTCGAGGCGAAGGCCGGCGGCGACGACGAGGCCATGCACTACGACGCCGATTACATCCGCGCGCTCGAAGTGGGCATGCCGCCGACCGGCGGGCTGGGGGTCGGCATCGACCGCCTGGTGATGCTGCTGACGGGGTCGTCCTCGATCCGCGACGTGCTGCTGTTTCCCTACATGCGGCCGCAGGTGCCGTCGGAGTGACGCCCGCCGGCCGGAAGCGCCCGGTCGGGGCCGGTTCTGACGTATCCTCGGTCGCCATGGCCCCGGATCCGGGGCCGCGGAAGCGCACGCGGGCCGAGGGAACCTGAACCGGTGAATATCGTCATCGTCGACGACCAGACCTCGGCACGCACGATGCTGCGGCACATCCTCGAGGACATCAGTCCCGAGCTGGAAGTACTCGATTTCAGCGATCCTCAGGAAGCCCTGCGCTGGTGCGAGGACAACCGTCCCGACCTGCTGCTGCTCGACTACCGCATGCCGGTGATGGACGGGCTGGAGTTCGCGCGCCGCTTCCGGCGTCCGCTGCGCCACCGCGACGTGCCGATCGTGCTGGTGACCGTGGTCGGCGACGAGCCGATCCGCCAGGCCGCGCTGGACGCGGGGGTCATCGACTTCCTGGTCAAGCCGGTGCGTCCGCGCGAGCTGCGTGCGCGCTGCCGCAACCTGTTGCAGCTGCGCCAGCAGGCCGAGTCGGTCAAGCAGCGCGCGTTGTCGCTGGAGCAGCGCCTGCTGTCGAGCATGCACGAGGTCGAGGAGCGCGAGCGCGAGACCCTGACCCGGCTGGCGCGCGCGATCGCCTACCGCGACGCGGGCACCAGCGCCAACCTCGCGCGCCTGGCCGCGGTGGCCGGCATCATCGCCGAGGGGCTTGGCCTGTCCGAGGACGACGTCCGCACCATCGAGCTGGCGGCGCCGCTGCACGACATCGGCAAGATCGCCATCCCCGACGCGGTGCTGCTCAAGCCCGGACCACTCGACGCGGACGAGCTCGAGGTCATGCGCAGGCACCCGGAGATCGGCCACGAGCTGCTCAAGGGCAGCCAGAACCGTTTCGTGCAGATGGGCGCGACGATCGCGCTGCGCCACCAGGAGCGCTACGACGGCAGCGGCTACCCCGGCGGGCTGCGCGGTGACGAGATCCCGCTCGAGGCGCGCGTGGTTGCGGTGGCCGACGTGTTCGATGCGCTGCTGTCCGCCCGGCCGTACAAGCGGGCGTGGAGCATGGACGAGACCATCGACTACATCCGCGACGAAAGCGGACGCCTGTTCGATCCACGCTGCGTCGACGCGCTGGTGGCCAATCGCGGCCGGGTGGAGGAGCTCTGCGCCCGCTACGCGGCCGAGGCCGCTGAAGCCGCCGAGGCCGCCGAAGCGGCTGGCAAGGCCGGTACGGCCGGGGCTGCCGTGAACGCCGGCGCCGGCGACGCGGACAGCGGGCCGGCGGGGACCTAGGCCATGCCGCCGGTCCTGCAGTGGATCAGGGGCCGGCTGGCCAACAGGCCCGACTCCGAGCACGGCCAGGCGCTGGTGCGCATGGCGATGCTGGTGCTGGTCGTGGCCTACCTGCAGGTGGTGGTCAGCGGCTACCCGCACGTGGCCCGCGAGCTGCGGATGTCGCAGCTGCTGCTCGCCGTCGAGTTCGGCATCGGCCTGGCGATCCTGGGCTGGCTGCTGGCGCGCCCGGGCGTGTCCTACCCGCGCCGCGTGCTCGGGATGCTCGCCGACTACAGCCTGATGGGTGTCGGCCTGTACCTCCTGGGCGACCTGCTGGCGTGGATGTACGTGGTGATCATGTGGGTCACGGTCGGCAACGGCCTGCGTTACGGGCCGCGCTGGCTGTACCTGGCGATCGGCTTCGCGACGGTGTCCTTCGGCGCGGCGCTGGCGGTCACGCCGTACTGGCAGCAGAACCTGTGGCTGGGCACCGGGCTGTTGATCGGCCTGGCGGCGGTGCCGCTGTACCTGAGTTCGCTGCTGCGGCAGCTGGTGCAGGCCAAGGAGGCCGCCCAGGCGGCCAACCGTGCCAAGAGCCGCTTCCTCGCCAACATCAGCCACGAGCTGCGCACGCCGCTCAACGGCATCCTCGGCATGTCCGAACTGCTGGCGGCGACGCCGCTCAGCACCGAGCAGCGCGACAGCGCGGAGGTGATCCGCACGTCGGCGCGCGCGCTGCAGATGCTGGTGGACGAGGTGCTCGATCTGTCGAGCCTCGAGGCGGGCAAGTTCCGCCGCAACGACGCCGACTTTTCGCTGGCCGAGCTGGTGCGCGGCATCGGCCTGATGCTGCAGCCGGGTGCCCATGCCAAGGGGCTGGCCTTCCATACGCGGCTGGGCGAGGGCGTTCCGGCGCATCTGCACGGCGACGGCAACCACCTGCGCCACGTGCTGGTGAACCTGGTTTCCAACGCCATCAAGTTCACCGATGCCGGGCAGGTCTCGCTGGAGGTCGAACGGCTGCCGCGCACCGATGCCCATGCCTGGCTGCGATTTTCCGTGCGCGACAGCGGCATCGGCATCCCGGCGTCGGCCCAGGCGCGGATCTTCGAGGCGTTCGAACAAGCCGATGGGGGCCTGGAGCGCCGGCATGGAGGATCCGGGCTGGGCACGACGATCGCCAAGGCCCTGGTGGAGCAGCTCGGCGGCAGCATCGGCCTGGAGAGCCATCCCGGCACCGGCTCGCATTTCTGGGTGGACCTGCCGTTCGCGGCCGCCAGGCCGGCGGCGGAGGGCGAGGGCGGCAACGTCATCGCCTTCAGCGATCCCTTCGTCCGCCATCGCGCGCGCGTGCGTCCGATGCGGGTGCTCGTGGCCGACGACCAGGCCGCCAACCTGATGGTCATGCGCCGGCTGCTGGAGAAGGCCGGCCATCGGCCGCAGGTGGTGGACGACGGCGACGAGGTGCTGTCCGTGCTCGAGGCCCAGGCCTTTGATGTCGTCATCATCGACCTGCACATGCCCGGCGCCAGCGGACTGGAGGTGCTCAAGCAGGCGCGCTTCATGGAGGCCGGCCGCAAGCGTACGCCGTTCATCGTGCTGACCGCCGATGCCACGCCGGAGGCGCGCGCGGAATGCGAGCGCGCGGGGGCGTATGCCTTCATGACCAAGCCGGTGGTGGTCGACCGCCTGCTGGAGCGCCTGGCCGCGCTCGCCGACGGCGAAGCCCCGGCGTCGCACGGTGACGCCGCCGCGCATTCGGCATCCGGCACCGGCGAAGAGCCGGGCGACGCCAGCGTCATTTCGCAGCACATCCTCGACGAACTGCGCGAAATGGGCCTGGGCGACGCATTCGTGCAGAGATTCCTCGGCGAGTGCGCGCGCGATGCACGCAAGTCGCTGGCCGACCTGGAGACGGCGGGAGGACTGGCCCAGTGGGAGGGCTTCCGCGACGCCTGCCATGCGCTGAAGGGCGCGGCCGGCAACATGGGCGCGGTGCGGCTGTCGGAGACGGCGTCGGAAGGCATGCGCATGCCCACCGACGGCCTGGTGCGCGAGTGGCCCGGCATGGTCCGCCTGTTGCGGCAGCAGCTCGAGCAGGCGCTGGCCGCGCTGCGCGCGCGCGGCGACCTGGCCCGGGGCGATGCCGCCGCCGGGCCCGACAGCGCCTGAAGTCCCGCGCTAGCGGCGCGCGGTCGCCGGAGCGGACAGTGCGACGGGACGCTGCAGCTGAGCGCGGACGAGGCGTTCCATCATCCTGAGCTGGCGGTCACCCAGCTGCAGCGCGGTGTCGACCCAGATCCGGGTGGTGTCCATCAGTTCGGCGTGGGGGATCGGGTCGATCGACTCGCGCACGCGGTGGAGCGCGAGGCGGGCGGCGGCCATGCGCCCGTTCTGGCGGATCAGCTCGTTGACCGCGCGCACGCCCTCGCCGGGCTCCGCGAGCACGTCGACGATGCCCATGTCGTGCAGCGCCTCGCTGCTGTACATCACCCCGTCGAGCATCATCGCCTCGGCGCGCCGGGCGCCGATCCGGCGCGACAGCAGCGAGTAGGCGCCCATGCCCGGGAACAGGCCGAACAGCACTTCCGGGAAGCCCATCTGCACGCCGCGTTCGGCGACGATGGTCTGGCAGGCGAGGGCGAGTTCGAAGCCGCCGCCGAGTGCGTCGCCCTGGACCAGCGCCACCGTGTGGGCGTCCGGGTGCAGGCGGGTGTGCAGCAGGTGGATGCTGTCCACGCATTCGGTCGCGTAGCGCAGCAGGCCGTCGCGGTCGCGCTGGCGGATCAGGCCGGCGAACAGGTCGAGGTCGCCGCCGAGGTTGAAGACGTGGGCGTCGGAGCCGATGACGATGTGCGACAGGGCCGGGGCGGGGCCGTCGGCGGCGGCGGAGGCCGCCTGGCAGCCTTCGATCGCCTCGCGGGCGAACAGCCGGAGCTCACGCAGGAGCCGCGGGGAGAAGCAGGGCCGGTAGGCGGCGTCGCTGAAGGCCTGGCTGGCGTGCATGTGGCACCAGTGCGAGGCATTGGACGGATCGTGGGTGATGCGGAGCGTAGCCAGGTCCGTGGCCGTGCTGCGGTGGAGAAATTCGACGTTCATGTGGAGGTCCCCTGACAAGCAGGACGCCTCCGGCCGGGCCCGCCGGCGGAGTCCTGGAAAGATGATGAATGCCCGTTGCGGGGCATCTATGCGCCCATTTGGTCGCTTGGGCAAGCCGGGATGCCGGGTTGGGGCAGGGGCCCGGCCTTGTCAGGGCAGGAGTGTGAACTCGGTCACATTACGGCGTAACCGTTTCGTCCCGCAGCTCCCGGCGCAGGATCTTGCCCACATTTGTCTTGGGCAGCTCGTCACGGAACTCGATGTAGCGCGGCTGCTTGTAGCCGGTGAGCTCGGTCCTGGCGTGGGCCTTGACCTGCTCGGCGGTCAGCGACGGGTCCTTCTTGACGATCACCAGCTTGACCGCCTCGCCGGACTTCTCGTCGGGCACCCCGACCGCGGCGACCTCGAGCACCCCGGGCATCATCGCGATCACGTCCTCGATCTCGTTGGGGTACACGTTGAAGCCCGAGACCAGGATCATGTCCTTCTTGCGGTCGACGATGTAGAAGAAGCCGCCCTCGTCCATCCGCGCCATGTCGCCGGTGTGCAGCCAGCCGTCGGCATCGATCGCCGCGGCGGTGTCCTCGGGGCGGTTCCAGTAGCCGCGCATGACCTGCGGGCCCTTGATGCACAGCTCGCCGACCTCGCCGACCGGCAGCATGCGGCCCTCCTCGTCCTTGAGGCAGGCGTCGGTGGACGGGATCGGCAGGCCGATCGCGCCGTTGTATTCGGCCAGGTCCATCGGGTTGATGCAGGCCGCGGGCGAAGTCTCGGTCAGTCCGTAGGCCTCGACCAGGGTCACGCCGGTCGCCTTCTTCCAGCGCTCGGCCACCGAACGCTGCACGGCCATGCCGCCTCCCAGCGTGAGGCGCAGCTGCGAGAAATCGACGTCCTCGAAGCCGGGCGTGTTGAGCAGTCCGTTGAACAGCGTGTTGACGCCGGTGATGGCGGTGAAGGGCTCGCGCTTGAGCTCCTTGACGAAGCCCGGCATGTCGCGCGGGTTGGTGATCAGGATGTTCTTGGCGCCGAACTTGGTGAACACCAGTCCGTTCGCCGTCAACGCGAAGATGTGGTACAGCGGCAGCGCGGTGACGATCACCTCCTGCCCGGGCTTGGCCTGCTGGCCGACCCACGCGGAGGCCTGCTGCATGTTCGCCACCAGGTTGCGGTGGGTCAGCATGGCGCCCTTGGCCACGCCGGTGGTGCCGCCGGTGTACTGCAGGAACGCGATGTCCTCGCGGTCGATGTCCACTTCGCCCGGCGTGTGCCGGGCGCCGGCCTTGAGCGCGTCGCGGAAGCGGATCGTGCCGGCGATCGTGTAGTCCGGCACCATCTTCTTCACGTGCTTGACGACGAGGTTGACGATCGCGCCCTTGGGGAAGCCCAACAGGTCGCCCAGCGCGGTGGTGATGACCTTTTCGACCTTGCTCTCGGCCAGCACCTTCTGCACCACGTGGCCGAAGTTGTCGAGCACCAGGATCGCGCGCGCGCCGGAGTCGACCAGCTGGTGGCGCAGCTCGCGCGCGGTGTACATCGGATTGGTGTTGACCACCGCCAGGCCCGCGCGCAGCGCGCCGAAGGTGGCGATCGGATACTGCAGGCAGTTGGGCATCATGATCGCGATGCGGTCGCCCTTCTTGAGCTTCAGCTCCTCGAGGAGGTAGGCGGCGAACTGCCGGCTCAGCGTGTCCAGCTCACCATAGGTGATGGACACGCCCATGTTGGAGAACGCGGGCTGGTCGCGGTACTTGTCGATCGCTTCCTGCAGCAGCGCGGGAATCGAGGGGTACTCGTCGGCGTCGATCTGCGCGGGAATCCCCTGCGGATAGTTCGCCAGCCACGGCCGTTCAATGCTGCTCATTCACTTCCCCCTCGGGCGGTAGGCGCCAGGTTCCGTGCCCCGGCGTATCGACTCGATTGGATCACACGCCTCCGCGGCGCGGCAAGGCGCAGTGCAGCTATGCTGGGGCGCATCGGAATGCGGGAGCTGCGGCGGCATGGAGGGACGTAGGTACTTCGTTGCCGGACTGGCGTGGCGCTTCGCCGCCATCCTGCTGATCGTGGTTGCGCTGGCCGCCTGCAGGAAGACGGCGCCGGAAGAGGCGCTGCGACAGGCGCTCGCCGACGCGCAGACGGCGATCGAATCGCGGGACGCGGGCGCGCTGTCGGAGCATCTCGCCGAGGATTTCATCGGTCCGGGCGGACTCGATCGCGACGGTGCGCGACGCCTCGCGGCCGTGCATTTCCTGCGCCATGGCGAGGTGGGCGTGCTCTCCGGACCGCCGGACATCCAGCTCGAGGGCGAGCATGCACGCGTGCGCCTCGCCGTCGCGCTGTCCGGCCGCAGCGGTCGCCTGCTGCCGGACAGCGCCGAGGCCTGGCAGGTCGACACCGGCTGGCGCCTGGTCGACGGCGACTGGCGGATGACCAGCGCGGACTGGTCACCCGCCTTGCGCTGAGGCGGGTCTTCAGGCCGCCGGACGCTGCCCCGCCAGCTGCCTCAGCACGTAGTGCAGCAGGCCGCCATTGCGGAAGTACTCGACCTCCTTCGGCGTCAGCAGCATCACCGAAACCTCGAAGCTCTTTTCACTGCCGTCGGTGGACGTCGCGGTGACCGTCGCACGCTTCGCCGCGCCGTCCCTGAGTCCGGTGATGGCATAGGTCTCGGTGCCGTCCAGGCCCAGCGAGTCGGCGTTCTGGCCATCGAGGAACTGCAGCGGCAGCACGCCCATGCCGACCAGGTTCGAGCGGTGGATGCGCTCGAAGCTCTCGGTGATCACCGCCTTGACGCCGAGCAGGTTGGTGCCCTTGGCCGCCCAGTCGCGCGAGGAGCCGGTCCCGTACTCCTTGCCGGCAATCACCACCAGCGGCGTTCCCGCGGCCCTGTACTTCATCGCCGCGTCGTAGATCGGCATCTTCGCAGGCTCGCCCTGGCCATCGCCGAAGTACAGCGTGTTGCCGCCTTCCTCGCCGCCGAAGAACCTGTTCTTGATGCGGATGTTGGCGAAGGTTCCGCGCACCATGACGTCGTCGTTGCCGCGGCGCGAGCCATAGCTGTTGAAGTCCGCCGGCTGCACGCCGCGCGACTGCAGGAACAGGCCCGCGGGCGAGTCCTTTTTGATCGCGCCGGCGGGCGAGATGTGGTCGGTGGTGATCGAGTCGCCGAACAGACCCAGCACGCGCGCGCCGTGGATGTCCTCGATGCCGCCGACCTCCATCGTCATGTCGTCGAAGTAGGGCGGGTTCTTGATGTAGGTCGAGGCCTCGTCCCAGGGGTAGAGCTCGCTCTCGGGCGACTCCATCGAGTTCCAGCGCGCATCGCCCTTGAACACGTCGGCATAGTTCTGCGCGAACAGCTCCGGGCCCACGGTCGCGGCGATCATGTCGCCGATCTCCTTGTTGCTCGGCCAGATGTCGCGCAGGTAGACGTCCTTGCCGTCCTGGTCCTGGCCCAGCGGCTGGCTGGTCAGGTCGATGTCGACGGTACCGGCGATGGCATAGGCGACCACCAGCGGCGGCGAGGCCAGGTAGTTCATCTTCACCTCGGCATGGATGCGGCCCTCGAAGTTGCGGTTGCCGGAAAGCACCGCGGCCACGGCGAGGTCGTTCTCGGCGATGCCCTTCGACACAGCCTCCGGCAGCGGGCCGGAGTTGCCGATGCAGGTCGTGCAGCCGTAGCCGACGACGTAGAAGCCCAGCTTCTCGAGGTCGTCCATCACCCCGGCCTTCTTGAGGTAGTCGGTCACCACCAGCGAACCCGGGCCCAGCGAGGTCTTGACCCACGGCGCAGCCTTCAGCCCCTTGGCCACCGCATTGCGTGCCACGAGGCCCGCGCCCAGCATCACCGCCGGGTTGGAGGTGTTGGTGCAGGAGGTGATGGCCGCGATCACCACCGAGCCGTCGGTGATCTGGTGCTGGCAGTCGTCCATGCTGATGGTCGAGGCCGGCTTGGCGGCAAGGCGCTCGGCCTGCGGCTGGCCCCCGCCTTCCTTCTCGTAGCGGTTGACCTGCCAGTCGCGTGACTTCTCGCGCTGCGCGGTGAACGGACCGACGTTGTCGTTGAAGTTCTGCTGCATGTCGCCCAGCAGCACGCGGTCCTGCGGACGCTTCGGGCCGGCCAGCGACGGCTGCACCGTGCCCATGTCGAGTTCGAGCACCGCGGAGTAGGTGGCCTCCTGCTGGCCCGGCTCGTGCCACATGCCCTGCGCGCGGGCATAGGCCTCGACCAGCGCGATCTGCTCCTCGCTGCGGCCGGACAGGCGCAGGTAGCGCAGCGCCTCGCCATCGATCGGGAAGATGCCGCAGGTGGCGCCGTACTCGGGTGCCATGTTGCCGATGGTGGCGCGATCGGCCAGCGGCAGGTGCTGCAGGCCCTCGCCGAAGAACTCGACGAACTTGCCCACCACGCCGTGGCTGCGCAGCATCTGGGTGACGGTGAGCACCAGGTCGGTGGCGGTCGCGCCTTCGGGCATCCGGCCGGTCAGCTTGAAGCCGACCACCTGGGGGATCAGCATCGACGAAGGCTGGCCAAGCATGGCCGCCTCGGCCTCGATGCCGCCGACGCCCCAGCCGAGCACGCCGATGCCGTTGATCATCGTCGTGTGGCTGTCGGTACCGAAGACGGTGTCCGGGAAGGCCCAGGTCTCGCCGTCGACCTCGCGTTCCATGACCACGCGGGCCAGGTGCTCGAGGTTCACCTGGTGGACGATGCCGGTGTTGGGCGGCACCACCTTGAAGTTGCCGAAGGCGTTCTGGCCCCAGCGCAGGAAGCCGTAGCGCTCCTTGTTGCGCTCGAACTCGATGCGGCCGTTGAGGTCCAGCGCATCGCTGCGCCCGAACACGTCGACCTGCACCGAGTGGTCGATCACCAGCTCGGACGGGATCAGCGGATTGATCTGTTCCGGCCGGCCGCCCAGGCGCGCCACCGCGTCGCGCATCGCGGCCAGGTCGACCACGCAGGGCACGCCGGTGAAGTCCTGCAGCACCACGCGCGCCGGCATGAAGGCGATCTCGGTGTCCGGCTCGGCGCTGGCATCCCAGCGCGCGACCGCCTCGATGTGCTCCTTGCCCACCGTGACCCCGTCTTCGTGCCGGAGCAGGTTCTCCAGGAGGATCTTCATCGAATAGGGCAGGCGCGCGAGGTCGAACCGCTGTCCGAGCCGGGTCAGGCTTGCATAGGTATAGGACCTGCCGTTGACCTCGAAGCGGTCGCGGGTGGAGAAGGAATCGGCCATGGCGGAGCTCCTGTGCTGAAGGCGTGGCGTGTGGGCAGGCCGACAGTCTACGGACGGATGTGTAAGCGGTGCGTTGCACGCTCCCTGCAGTATGCGGGCTTCAGTACGTATTCCAAGGTATGTATAATGGGCGCATACCGCTTGCCTGTAGCGGACGCCGGGAGACGCCCATGGAAGCCACCGTTGCCGAGCGCGGCCAGATCACCCTGCCCAAGGCCGTGCGCGATGCGCTGGGGCTGACCAAGGGCACCCTGCTGAAGGTCGAGCTGGAAGGCGGCCGCATCATCCTGCGCAAGAACGTGGACGATGCGATCTCCCGCGCGCGCGGCCGCTTCAAGCTGCCCGAGGGCGTGAGCACCGACGACGTCATGCGCGAACTGCGCGGACGCGCGCCCGGCGATCCGGTCGAGCGCTGAGCGCCTGCGCCGGATGATCGCGATCGACACCTCCGTGCTGATCGACCTGCTGGGCGACGACCCCGGCAGGGCGGACGCGGCCGAGCGCTGCGTGCGCGACGCGCTGGCGCAGGGCCCGGTCGTGCTCTGCGACGTGGTCGTCAGCGAGATCACCGCCGGCCTGGGCCACGGCACCGACATCATGGACGTGGTCGAGGAGATGGGCATGCGCTATGTGCCGGTCGAACGCCGCTCCGCCATCCGCGCCGGCGAGATGCAGCGCCGCTTCAACCAGCGGGTGCGGGCAGCCGGCGGTGACGCGCCGCCCTCGCCGCGCACGGGGCCAGACTTCATCGTCGGCGCGCATGCGCTGCTGCAGTGCGCCGGGCTCATCACCCGCGACGCGGGTTTTTTCCGCGACTACTTCAAGGGCCTGAAGATCATCGTTCCCAAGGCGCCCTGAACGATTCCGAGTTCCGCCGCGATTACAAACTATCCACCGCGACATTCCTGGAGTACCCCATGTTGGAAGCCTATCGCCACCACGTGGCCGAACGCGCTGCGCTCGGCATCCCCGCGCTGCCGCTCACGCCGCAGCAGACCGCCGAGGTCATCGAGCTGCTGAAGCAGCCGCCGGCGGGCGAGGACGCGTTCCTGGTCGACCTGCTGACCCACCGCGTGCCTGCCGGCGTGGACGATGCCGCCAAGGTCAAGGCGTCCTATCTGGCGGCGCTGGCCTTTGGCAGCGAGCAGAACCCGCTGATCAGCCGCGAGCGCGCCACCGGACTGCTGGGCACCATGCTCGGCGGCTACAACGTCGCGCCGCTGGTCGAGCTGCTGGACGACCCCACGCTGGGCGCGGTCGCCGCCGACGGCCTGAAGCACACCCTGCTGGTGTTCGACGCCTTCCATGACGTCGAGGAAAAGGCCAGGGCCGGCAACCCGCATGCGCAGGCCGTGCTGCAGAGCTGGGCCGATGCCGAATGGTTCACCTCGAAGCCGGAAGTGCCGGAGTCGCTGACCATCACCGTGTTCAAGGTGCCAGGCGAGACCAATACCGACGACCTGTCGCCGGCGCCCGACGCGACCACGCGCCCGGACATCCCGATGCATGCGCTGGCGATGCTGAAGAACGCGCGTCCCGACGCGCCCTTCGTGCCCGAGGAGGACGGCAGGCGCGGTCCGATCCAGGCCATCCTTGACCTGAAGGCCAAGGGGCACCTGGTCGCCTACGTCGGCGACGTGGTCGGCACCGGCTCCAGCCGCAAGTCGGCAACCAACAGCGTGCTGTGGTGGACCGGCGAGGACATCCCCTTTATCCCGAACAAGCGCTTCGGCGGTGTCTGCCTGGGTTCGAAGATCGCGCCGATCTTCTACAACACCATGGAAGACGCCGGCGCGCTGCCGATCGAGCTCGATGTGTCGAAGATGGAGCATGGTGATGTCGTCGAGCTGCGTCCGTACGATGGCAAGGCGCTGAAGAATGGCGACGTGATCGCCGGGTTCCAGGTCAAGTCCGACGTGCTGTTCGACGAAGTGCGCGCCGGTGGCCGCATCCCGCTGATCATCGGCCGTGGCCTGACCGCCAAGGCGCGCGAGTCGCTTGGCCTGCCCGCCGCCACGCTGTTCCGCCAGCCGGCGGCGCCTGCCGACACCGGTCGCGGCTTCACGCTCGCGCAGAAGATGGTCGGCCGCGCCTGCGGCCTGGCCGAGGGGCAGGGCGTGCGCCCGGGCACCTACTGCGAGCCGAAGATGACCACCGTCGGCTCCCAGGACACCACCGGTCCGATGACCCGCGACGAACTGAAGGACCTGGCCTGCCTGGGCTTCTCGTCGGATCTCGTGATGCAGTCCTTCTGCCACACCGCGGCCTACCCGAAGCCGGTGGACGTGAAGACGCACCACACGCTGCCGGAGTTCATCTCCACCCGCGGCGGCGTCTCGCTGCGTCCGGGCGACGGCATCATCCACAGCTGGCTCAACCGCATGCTGCTGCCCGACACCGTCGGCACCGGCGGTGACTCGCACACCCGCTTCCCGATCGGCATCTCGTTCCCGGCCGGCTCCGGCCTTGTCGCGTTCGCCGCCGCCACTGGAGTCATGCCGCTGGACATGCCGGAGTCGGTGCTGGTGCGCTTCAAGGGCCAGATGCAGCCAGGCGTGACGCTGCGCGACCTGGTGCACGCGATCCCGCTGTACGCGATCAAGGCGGGCCTCTTGACGGTTGCCAAGCAGGGCAAGAAGAACATCTTCTCCGGCCGCATCCTCGAGATCGAAGGCCTGCCGGAGCTGAAGATCGAGCAGGCCTTCGAGCTCGCCGACGCATCGGCCGAGCGCTCCGCCGCAGGCTGCACCGTGCGCCTGGACAAGGCGCCGATCATCGAATACCTCACCAGCAACATCACGCTGCTGAAGTGGATGATCGCCGAAGGCTATGCCGACGCCCGCACCCTGCAGCGCCGCATCGCGAAGATGGAGCAGTGGCTGGCCGACCCGCAGCTGCTCGAGCCCGATGCCGACGCCGAGTACGCGGCGGTGATCGAGATCGACCTGGCCGAGATCGTCGAGCCGATCGTGTGCTGCCCAAACGACCCGGACGATGCCAAGACCCTGTCCGACGTTGCCGGCAACACCATCGATGAAGTGTTCATCGGTTCCTGCATGACCAACATCGGCCACTTCCGTGCCGCCGCGAAGCTGCTGGAAGGCAAGCGCGACATTCCCACGCGCCTGTGGGTCGCGCCGCCGACCAAGATGGATGCCAGCGAGCTGACCAAGGAAGGCCATTACGGCACCTTCGGCGCAGCAGGCGCGCGCATGGAGATGCCGGGCTGCTCGCTGTGCATGGGCAACCAGGCGCAGATCCGCGAAGGTGCCACCGCGATGTCGACCTCGACCCGCAACTTCCCCAATCGCCTGGGCCGCAACACCGATGTCTACCTTGGCTCCGCGGAACTGGCGGCGATCTGCTCGCGCCTGGGCCGCATCCCGACACGCGCGGAGTACATGGAAGGCGTCGGCGTCATCAGCGACAAGGGCGCCGAGATCTACCGCTACATGAACTTCGACCAGATCGAGGAGTACCGCGAGGTCGCGGAGGCCGTGCCGGCGGCCTGATCCAGACCGCCGTTGCAGCATGAAGAAACGCCCGGCATCGCCGGGCGTTTCCCTTCAGGCCCCTGCTTTTGTAGGAGCGGCTACAGCCGCGATTGCCCCACCCAACCCGGACCACCCATGCATCCAGTACCACGCCCCCTGTCACCGACCGGCAGGCTCTTCTCCATCGTCGCCCTGATCGAAGCCTTCACCTGGGCAGGGCTGCTGATCGGCATGTACCTCAAATACGTCAGCGGGACGACCGAGCTCGGGGTCTGGCTGTTCGGTCGCCTGCATGGCGGCGCGTTCCTGCTCTACGTCGTTGTCACGTTCGTCGCCGGCGCCAGGCTGCGCTGGCCGATGTGGGCCTTGCTGGTGGCGGTGCTGGCGGCGATCCCGCCGCTGGTCACGCTGCCGCTCGAGGCCTGGTTCCGTCGCCGCGGCCTGCTGTCGGCGACGTCTGCTTCGGGATGAAGATCGTCACCGAGATCAGCGCGGCGATCGCCATCAGCGCATTGAACGCCAGGCCCACCATGCCGGCTTCGCGCACCGCCAGGTTGTCCTGGCGCCCCGAGAATTCGACCACCGTGCCGACGATCTCCAGGCCGCTGGTCGACAGCGCGGTGAAGATCGCGGCCGATGCCGCCACGCCGAAGGCCGCGCCCAGCGAGGAGGCCATCTTGTAGATGCCCGAGCCCGCGCCGGCCTGGTCGCCCGGCAGGTTGGTCAGGGCGGCATCCGTCGACGGGGTGGCATAGAAGGCCAGCCCAAGGCCGAACAGCGAATAGGCCACCGCCGCGAGGATCGAGTACTGCCACTGCATCGTGTGGGTGGCCATCAGCAGCGCGATCGAGAGCAGCACGATCATGCAGCCCCACAGCATCGGCTTGCGCGGGCCGAAACGCTGCAGCAGCTTCTCGCCCACGCGGATGAAGGCGATGATGAAGACCGCGTAGCCGATCGTCAGGTAGCCGGCGGTGGCGGCCGACATGCCGGCCGCGCCCTGCAGCACCCACAGCGACACGGTCAGCGCGCCGGCGGTGCCGTTGATCAGGAAGTTCGAGATCGTCGCGCCGGTGAACACCGTGTTGCGGAACAGCTTGAAGTCGACGAGCGGGTAGGGCGCCTTGAGCTCGGCGTTGACGAAGATGCCGAAGGCCACCAGGAAGACCGCGAACAGCCCCCAGGTGAGCAGGTTGGCCCAGCCGATGCTCGAGCCCTGGGTCACCACGATCAGCAGCGCCGCGAGGCCCACGGCCATCGAGATGATGCCGGCCCAGTCGGTCTTGCCGGGCCGCCCGGCCAGCGGCGCCGACTCGGGGATCTGCCGCATCAGCGCGATCGAGGCCACCGAGACCAGCGCGCAGATGACGAAGATCGAGCGCCAGCCCAGCACGGTCGACGCCATGAAGCCGCCAAAGATCGCCGTGAGGCCCGATCCGCCCCAGGAGCCGATCGACCACATCGACACCGCGCGCTGGCGGTCCGCACCGTCCCAGTAGACCTTCAGCAGGGCCATGGTCGACGGCATGATCGCGCCGGCGGCCAGGCCCTGCAGGATGCGCCCGAGCAGGATCATCGGCGTTGCCAGCGCGCCCTCGATCGCGAACGCGATCAGCAGCGAGCCGGCGATATTGAGCAGGTTGCCGAAGAAGACCACCCGGACGCGACCGAAGCGGTCCCCCAGGCCGCCCAGCACCACGATGAACATGCCCGAGAACAGCGCCGACAGCGAGATGGCGATGTTCATCACCGGCATCGGCATGCCGACGTCGTCGGCCATCATCGGCCCGATGTTCATCGTCGTCTGGGCGAACAGCCAGAAGGTGACGACGGCCAGCACGATGCCGAGCAGGGCCGAGTCGTTGCCCTTGAAGCCGGCGGCGCCGGCAGTGGAACGGTCAATGGTCGCCATTACCGGTCTCCATCAGCCAGGGCGAGGCGGCGACGATGATCGCCTCGATACCACGGTCGAGCGTGGGCTGGATGTCGGGCGCGAAGAACGGCGAATGGTTGCCCGGCGCGTTCTTCCAGTCCGCGAATCCGCCCAGGCCCCAGTAGGTGTAGGGGCAGCCGAAGGCGTCCGGGATGACCGAGAAGTCCTCCGACGCCGGCACCGGCGACATGTCGACCGAGTCCTCGCCGAACCAGGCGTCGAAGGCCGCGCGCACCCGCACGGTGGGCGCGTCGTGGTTGTCGGTCAGCGGGTACTGGTCGTAATAGCGGAACTCCGGCGGCTTCGGCGAGCGCGCCGCCTCGCACTCGGCACGGACGATGCGCTCGATGGCCTCGTGCAGGTGCTTCTCCACCTCCTTGTCGAAGGCGCGGGTATTGAGCTGCAGCACCGCGGAGTCGGGGATGATGTTGGACTTGGTGCCGGCGTGGAAGCTGCCGACGGTGACCACGGCGGTCTCGCGCGGCGCCACCTCGCGCGCGACGATGGTCTGCAGCCGGGTGACGATGGCGGCGCCCAGCACGATCGGATCCACGCCCAGGTTCGGCATCGAACCGTGCGAGCCCTTGCCGTGGAGCGTGATCCCGATCGAGGCCGCGGCCGAGAACAGCGGACCGCTGCGAATGCCCACGGCCCCGCCAGGCAGCGAGCCGAGCACGTGCTGGCCCAGGTAGACATCGGGCTTAGGCACCTGGTCGACGATTCCGGCGGACACCATGGCCTTCGCGCCCGCGGCATTTTCCTCGCCCGGCTGGAACACGGCCACGAAGGTGCCGGACCAGAGTCCGCGGTGCGCGTGGAGCAGCTCGGTCGCCCCCAGCAGCGAGACGATGTGCACGTCGTGGCCGCAGGTATGCGCCACCGGCGTCTCGAGGCCGGTGGCCTCGTCGACCTGGGTGACGCCTTCGGCCGCGTAGTCCAGGCCGGTGCGTTCGGCCATCGGCAGGCCGTCGGTATCGCCGCGCATGGCCACCACCGGCCCGCCGCCGTTGCGCAGGATCGCGACCAGGCCGGTCCTGCCGATCTTCAGGACCTCGTCGACACCACAGGCGCGCAGCTCGGCCTCGATGCGTTCGGCCGTGCGGTATTCCTGCAGCGACAGCTCGGGGTTCAGGTGGAAGTGCTTGTACAGCGCCTCGCGCCGGTCCCGGCTCGAGGCGAGGTCGGACAGGATGGTCTGGATCGACATGCGGATCTCCGCTGGCGGGACATGGTGGCCGCGGGCCGGGAGGGCGCGTGGCGGACCGGTCCTGTCGATCCTAGCCGAGCAGCTCCTCGACCGCGCGTCCCATCGCCCCGCGCTGGAACAGGAAGTCCCACGGGCTGCCGCCGGACTGCCGCCACAGCACCGCCGAGCGCAGCGCCGCCAGCAGCATCGCGCGGATCTCGGCCACGATCGCCGCCTGGCCCAGGTAGTGCGGATTGCCCTGGACCAGCACGCGCGGGCGCAGGTGGCTGACGGTGTCCGCGTAGAGCGCGCCGAGCCGGGTCAGCACTTCGGGATGCGCGTTGCCCAGGCGCTCGGCCTCGTGGCGCGCGGCCAGGATGCCTTCGTGCACGCGGCCGGACACCTCGTCGTCCTGGATGAAGCGACGCTCGAGCTGGGTCACCGCAAGCGCCAGCTTCGGCAGCAGCGGATCCTGGCCCTTGTTGCCCAGGTAGTCGCGCAGCAGCATCAGGCCCGGGCGCACGTTCGGCACGCCGCCGTAGACATCGGCCGCGGTGCTGGCGTCGATGCGGAAGACGCTGCCGAGCGCGGTCTCGAGCACGGTGCCTTCGGCCTGTCCGGTCTCGGCCACCCGGCGCACCTGGCGCAGGGCCTGCGCCAGGCCGGCCAGCGCCATCACCCGGTCGTGCATGTCGCTCATGCGTCGGCCCCCGGCATCGGCGCGTCGGTGGAGGCGATCACGGCGCCGCCGAGGCAGGCCTCGCCCTGGTAGAGCACCACGGACTGGCCGGGGGTCACGGCCCGCTGGGGGCGCTGGAAGGCGACCCGCAGGGTCCCGGTATCGTCAACGGTCACTTCGCATGGCTCCTCTGGCTGCCGGTAGCGCGTCTGCGCCGTGCAGCTGAAACGGGTGGAGGGCGGCGCGCCGGCGATCCAGTGTGCGGTCTCGCTGCGCAGGCCCTGTGACATCAGCCAGGGGCTGTCGTGGCCCTGGTCGACCGTCAGCACGTTGGTGGCGACATTCTTGCCGACCACGTACCACGGCTTGTCGTCGAAGCCGCGCCGGCCGCCGATCTGCAGGCCTTCGCGCTGGCCCAGGGTGTAGTAGAACACGCCCGGGTGCTCGCCCACGGCCTGGCCATCGGGCGTGCGGATCTCGCCCGCGCGCGCCGGCAGGTACTGGCCGAGGAACTCGCGGAAGTCGCGCTCGCCGACGAAGCAGATGCCGGTGGAATCCTTCTTCGCCGCGGTCGGCAATCCCGCGGCGGCGGCCATCGCCCGGACCTCGTCCTTGCGCAGCGCGCCCAGCGGGAACACGGTGGCGGCCAGCTGGGCCTGTCCGAGCTGGTGCAGGAAGTAGCTCTGGTCCTTGCCGCGGTCGGCGGCGCGCAGCAGCCGCCAGTGGCGTCCGGCGTGGTCGACGCGGGCGTAGTGGCCGGTGGCGATGCGCGAGGCACCGAGGTCGCGTGCGGCGTCCAGGAAGTGCCGGAACTTGATCTCGCGGTTGCACAGCACGTCCGGGTTCGGCGTGCGGCCGGCGGCGTATTCCGCCAGGAAGTGCTCGAAGACGCCGGCCCAGTACTCGCGCGAGAAGTCGCGGAAATGGATCGACAGCCCGAGCCGCCCGCAGACCGCCACCGCGTCGCGCCGGTCCTCGTCGGCGCGGCAGTGGCCGCTGCCGTCGTCGGCCCAGTTGTCCATGAACAGGCCGGCGACGGCTTCGCCGGCATCGCGCAGCAGCAATCCGGCGACCGACGAGTCCACGCCGCCGGACATGCCGACGATGATCTCCGGCGCGGCCATCAGCGCACCGAGCGCAGCAGCGACAAGGGCTGCCGGCTTCCGGCGAGGTGGTCGGCGACGACCTGCCAGACCAGGGGGCTCCGGTGGCGCGCGGCGTCGGCGTGCAGTTCGCCGGGGGTCAGCCAGACGGCGCGCACGATGCCTTCATCCAGCGCCCGCGCCGGGTCGTGCGACAGCGGTCGCGCCGCGAAGGCGAAGCGAAGGTAATGCCGCCCCGGGCTGCCATCGGGCAGTGCCGGCGAGGTCCACTGGTAGGCCCCGATGAAGGCGGTGGGCTCCACTGTCCAGCCGGACTCCTCGAGGGTTTCGCGCACCGCGGCGTCGACCAGGTCCTCGTCGGGCTCCAGGTGCCCGGCAGGCTGGTTGAGCACGATGCGTCCGCCGGAATGCTCCTCGACGCAGAGCACGCGGCCGCCGTCCACCACCACGGTGGCGACGGTGACATCCGGCTGCCAGAACCGACCCTGCCGATAGGTCATGGACGGCACCGCCCGCCGGCCCGCCCGCATTGGGCGGCAGGGTGGAGGTCGGTCGAAGGCGGGCGGGAAGGGGACATGCGCGAACCGGTCTGGAGGCGGCCATTTTCGCCCGGGCGGCGGGGGCCGTCCACCGGGTGCCCCGGTATAATCACGGGCATGAGCAGCCACCCAGGACATGAGCGCGACCATGGCGTCGCCGTCGAAGCCGGCCGTCCCGAGCTGGCGCGCCCGCCGCTGTACTCGGTCCTGCTGCTGAACGACGACTACACGCCGATGGACTTCGTGGTCGAGGTGCTGGTGCGCTTTTTCGGCCTGGACATCGAACGGGCCACCCAGGTGATGCTGCATGTGCATACCCGCGGCCGCGGCGTGTGCGGGGTGTTCACCCGCGACGTGGCCGAGTCGAAGGTCGCTCAGGTCAACGAGTACGCCCGGCTCAACCAGCATCCGCTGCTGGCGACGTTCGAGAAGGCCTGACCGGAGCGGCCGCGCCTGCACGCGGCCCTGACGCGCGCTGCCGGAATACTGCGAAGTGCGGATGGCCCTTGCCAACCGCGCGGGCGAGGGCCTACAAGGACCCTGACGCGGGATGGAAAAGCCTCCCGGGCGACCCCATCCTCCAGGTAGTGAATCGAGGAGGCACGCGCCCCATGTTCAGCAAGGATCTCGAGTACAGCATCGGCCAGTGCTACAAGCGCGCCCGCGAGGCACGCGACGAGTACATGACGGTCGAGCACCTGCTGCTGTCGCTGCTCGACAACCCGTCCGCGGAAACCGTGCTCAAGGCCTGCGGGGCGGATTTCCATCGCCTGCGTTCGGACCTCGAGCAGGCCATCGCCAGTTCCGTGTCGCGGCTTGCCGAGGATGACGGCCGCGATACCCAGCCGACGCTGGGCTTCCAGCGCGTGCTGCAGCGCGCGGTCTACCACGTGCAGTCATCGGGCAAGAAGGAGGTCAGCGGCGCCAACGTGCTGGTGGCCATCTTCGGCGAGAAGGACTCGCACGCGGTCTACTTCCTCAACCAGCAGGACGTGACCCGGCTGGACGTCGTGAACTACCTGTCGCACGGCATCGCGCGCACAGGCGACGAGCCGTCGCCCGGCTCCGGCGACCCCGAGGCCAAGGCCGAGGGCGGCGAGGGCGAGGGCAAGGCGGACGCGCTGGCCGAGTTCGCCACCGACCTCAACGCGATGGCCCGCCAGGGCAAGATCGACCCGCTGGTGGGGCGCGCGGACGAGATCGAGCGCACCATCCAGGTGCTGTGCCGGCGTCGCAAGAACAACCCGCTCTACGTGGGCGAGGCCGGCGTGGGCAAGACCGCGATCGCCGAGGGCCTGGCCAAGCGCATCGTCGACGGCGAGGTGCCCGAGGTGCTGTCGCAGGCGACCATCTACTCGCTCGACCTGGGCGCGCTGGTCGCGGGCACCAAATACCGCGGCGACTTCGAGAAGCGCCTGAAGGCTGTCCTGGCCGCGGTCGGCAAGCACGAGGGCGCGATCCTCTTCATCGACGAGATCCACACCATCATCGGCGCCGGTTCCGCGTCGGGCGGCACGATGGACGCGTCGAACCTGATCAAGCCCGCGCTGGCGTCGGGCGAGCTGCGCTGCATCGGCTCGACCACGTTCCAGGAATACCGCGGCATCTTCGAGAAGGACCGCGCGCTTGCACGTCGCTTCCAGAAGATCGACATCGTCGAGCCCACCGTCGGCGAGACCTACGAGATCCTCCAGGGGCTCAAGCCCCGCTACGAGGCGCACCACGACGTGACCTACGCCGACGACGCCCTGCGCGCCGCGGTCGACCTTTCGGTGAAGCACATCGGCGACCGGCTGCTGCCGGACAAGGCGATCGACGTCATCGACGAGGCCGGTGCCCGCCAGCGGCTGCTGCCAGCCGACGTGCGCAAGTCGCTGATCGACGTCGAGGAGGTCGAGGCGATCGTGGCGCGGATGGCGCGGATCCCGGCCAAGCAGGTCAGCGCGTCGGACAAGGACGTGCTGCAGCATCTGGAGCGCAACCTGAAGATGGTGATCTTCGGCCAGGATCCGGCGATCGGAACCCTGACCAGCGCGATCAAGCTGGCGCGTTCCGGGCTGGGCAATCCCGACAAGCCGATCGGCAACTTCCTGTTCGCCGGCCCGACCGGCGTGGGCAAGACCGAGGTCACGCGCCAGCTCGCGCTGCAGCTGGGCATCGAGCTGGTGCGCTTCGACATGTCGGAGTACATGGAGCCGCATTCGGTGAGCCGGCTGATCGGCGCGCCCCCCGGTTACGTCGGCTTCGACCAGGGTGGCCTCCTGACCGAGAAGATCGTCAAGACGCCGCACTGCGTGCTGCTGCTCGACGAGGTCGAGAAGGCGCATCCGGACATCTTCAACATCCTGCTGCAGGTGATGGACCGCGGCATCCTGACCGACACCAACGGGCGCGAAGCGAACTTCCGCAACGTGGTGCTGGTGATGACGACCAACGCGGGCGCGGCGCAGGCCGCGCGGCGGACCATCGGCTTCACCCGCCAGGACCACAGCACCGATGCGATGGAGGTGATCCGCAAGGCCTTCACCCCCGAGTTCCGCAACCGCCTGGATGCGATCGTGCAGTTCCAGCCGCTGGGCTTCGAGCACATCCTGCGCGTGGTCGACAAGTTCATCATCGAGCTGGAAGAGCAGCTGCACGAGAAGGGCGTGGGCCTGGCGGCGACGCAGTCCGCGCGCGAATGGCTGGCCCAGCACGGCTTCGATCCGCTGATGGGCGCACGTCCCATGGCCCGGGTGATCCAGGACCAGGTGAAGCGGCCGCTGGCCGACGAGCTGCTGTTCGGGAAGCTGGTGGGCGGTGGCCGGGTGGCGATCGACGCCGTGGATGGCGAGCTGGTGCTCGACGTGCATGCGGAGCCGGAAAAGCTGCTGCCGGCGACCGTGGAATAGCCATTGTAGGAGCCGCTATAGCGGCGATCACGACGATCGCGGCTATGCCGCTCCCACAGCGATAGTCGCACCACGAAAAAGGCGGCCTTCGGGCCGCCTTTCCTGTTCGCGTCGAGCGCGAATTACTTCATGCGATAGGTGATGCGACCCTTAGTGAGGTCGTAGGGGGTCATTTCGACCTTGACCCTGTCGCCGGTGAGGATGCGGATGTAGTTCTTGCGCATGCGCCCGGAGATGTGGGCGATGATCTCGTGCCCGTTCTCAAGCTTCACGCGGAACATCGTGTTCGGAAGGGTTTCCGACACCGCTCCCTCGAATTCAATGACGTCGTCTTTCGCCATGCGTCCTGTACTGACCATTGCTGTGGGTCGGGCGCGAAGCCCGCAAGAGGGCAATTGTCGCACGGACACCCGTCCCGCGCAAAAGTTCCGTCAGTCGGCCGCCATGGGCGTCGGCTCCGCGGGCCGGCCCAGCGTTGCAGCGGGCAACTGGCCAAACGCCGCGGTCCAAGAGCCCGGCCGGCCGGGCAGGGCGGTGAGGCGACGCACCTCGGCCAGGAAACGGGACCTGGGCCAGGCGCGCGCGCCCATCGCGACCAGGTGCGGGTTCTCGACCTGGGCATCGAGCAGCGGCCAGCCCCAGCCGCGGAGCACATGGGCCAGCGCCGCAAGGGCGACCTTGGAGCCGCCGCTGCGGGCGCTGAACATGCTTTCGCCGAAGAACATCCGGCCCAGCGCCACGCCGTACATGCCGCCGGCCAGGCGGCCTTCGCCGTCGTGCACCTCGATAGAATGCGCGTGCCCCAGCAGGTGCAGCCGCGAGTAGGCCGCGCGCATCGGACCGGTGATCCAGGTGCCGTGCTGGCCGCCGCGGGGCGCCGTGGCGCAGGCGAGCACCACCGCGTCGAAGGCCTGGTCGGCGACCACGCTCCAGTCGCTGCCGCGCAGCTGGCGGCGAAAGCGCGAGGACAGGTGCACGCCGTCGGTGGCGAAGACGGTGCGCGGATCGGGCGACCACCACAGCAGCGGCTGGCCCTCCGAAGACCATGGAAAAATCCCGCTGGCATAGGCGGCGAGCAGGCGCCGAGGCTCCAGGTCGCCGCCGATCGCCAGCAGGCCATCCGGCTCGCGCAGCGCGGTGGCCGGATCGGGGAAGGGCGAGGCGGGATCGCGGCCGAGCAGGGCGGGCAGGGCGCGGCTCATGTCGCGTCGGAGGTCGCGCGGAACGGACTGCGCCCGGCCAGTGCGCGGGCCGTGGCGTCGACGACTTCCGACTCTTCGCGACACCAGGCCTCCAGCGCCGCGTGGAAGCCGTCGTGTGCGATCCAGTGGCGGCTGCGCACCGGCGTGGGCAGGAAGCCGCGCGCGATCTTGTGCTCGCCCTGGGCGCCCGGTTCGAAGCGGGCCAGTCCTTCGCGCAGGCAGTACTCGATGCCCTGGTAGTAGCAGGTCTCGAAGTGCAGGCCGGGCACCTGGCGCAGGGCGCCCCAGTAGCGTCCGTACAGCGTGTCGCGGCCGCGCAGGCAGAGCGCGCCGGCGATCGCCCCGCCGTCGAGGTCGGCCAGCACCAGGACCAGGGCGCGCGGCATCGTGCGCGCCAGGTGATGCAGGAACTCGAGCGTCAGCGCGGGCGCGTTGCCGTAATCGCTGAACGTTTCGAAGTAGAAGGCATGCATGGCGGCGAGGTCGTCGTCGGTGGCCTCGTCACCGTGGAGCACCCTGAAGGTGGCGCCGGCACGTGCCACTTTGGCGCGCTCCTGGCGGATGTTCTTGCGGTGGCGATGGTCCATGTCGCCAAGGAACGCGGCGAAATCCGGCCAGCCCGCGGTGTTGTGCCACTGGTACTGGATGTCCTGGCGCGGGAGCCAGCGCCCGTCGAACGCCGCGTCCTCCGCGGCGGTATGGAAATTGACGTGTGCCGACGACAGTCCCAGCGCCCGCGCATCGTCGACGATGGCCTCGAGGAGGCGGCGCCGCGCGGCGGCGTCGCGTGCCAGCAGGCGCGGCCCGGTGACCGGCGAGTAGGGCACGGCGCCCAGCCACTTCGGGAAGTAGTCGAGGCCGTGGCGCGCATGGGCGTGTGCCCAGGCATGGTCGAAGACGAATTCGCCGTGAGAGTTCTGCTTCAGGTATCCGGGCGCGGCGGCCACCAGCGTGCCGCCGTCCCACACCGTGACGTGGCGCGGCGTCCAGCCCCACTGCGGCCGCAGGCAGCCGCAGGATTCCAGGCCCTCGAGGAAGGCATGCGCGAGGAAGGGATTGCCGCCGTCATGCAGCGCGTCCCAGGCCGCGGCCGGGACCTCGGCCAGCGAATCGTGCGTGCGCGCGACGGACATGCGCCGACTCAGCCGGCCGCCGTCGCGCGCCGCGGCTCAGGCATCCTTGTCGAGGAAGCGTTCCGCATCCAGCGCGGCCATGCAGCCGAAGCCCGCCGAGGTGATCGCCTGGCGGTAGACCTGGTCGGCGACGTCACCGGCGGCGAACACGCCCGGGACCGAGGTCTCGGTGGCGCCGCCCGACAGGCCCGAGCGGATGTCGAGGTAGCCGTTGTTCATCGCCAGCTGGCCCTCGAAGAGCGAGGTGTTGGGCGTGTGGCCGATGGCGACGAAGAAGCCGTGCACGGCGATCTCGCGCGTGCTGTCGTCCTGCACCGACTTCAGGCGCAGTCCGGTGACGCCGGCCTCGTTGCCCAGCACCTCGTCGACGACGTGGTGCCACACCGGCACGATCTTCCCGGCGTCGATCTTCGCCTGCAGCTTGTCCTGCATGATCTTCTCGGCGCGCAGGGTGTCGCGGCGATGCACCAGGTAGACGGTGCGCGCGATGTTGGACAGGTACAGCGCTTCCTCGACCGCGGTGTTGCCGCCGCCGACCACGGCCACGTCCTGGTCCTTGTAGAAGAAGCCGTCGCAGGTGGCGCAGGCGGACACGCCGCGGCCCTTGAAGGCCTCTTCCGACGGCAGCCCGAGGTACTTCGCCGTGGCCCCGGTGGCGATGATCAGCGCATCGGCGGTGTAGTCGCCGTTGTCGCCCTTCAGGCGGAACGGGCGCTGCGACAGGTCGGCGCTGTGGATGTGGTCGAAGATCGTCTCGGTCTCGAAGCGCTCGGCATGCGCCTGCATGCGGTTCATCAGGTCGGGGCCCATCAGTCCGTGGGCATCGCCCGGCCAGTTGTCGACCTCGGTGGTGGTCATCAGCTGGCCGCCCATCTGCAGGCCGGTGACGACCACGGGCTTGAGGTTGGCGCGCGCGGCGTAGACGGCGGCGGTCCAGCCGGCGGGGCCGGAACCGAGGATCAGCAGGCGGCAGTGCTTGGAAGTGCTCATGTATACTCGCGGGCCATGGAATCACGGCGTTGGGAAGCCCATAGCTTGGCGGCGCCGACGCGGCAAGACAAGGCGCAGGCGTGCGCGATGCGCGCAACGCAGGGTTCCCGATAGCACCTCGATGAAACGCCGCGCCTGCGGCGTTTTTTGTGCGGCACTGGAGAGCGGGACCGAAAACGGAGAAGGGCGATGCGCATCGGTGTTCCGAAGGAAACCAAGCCGCAGGAAGGGCGCGTCGCGCTGGTCCCGGCTGCCGCGGGTGACCTGGTCAGGCGCGGACACGAGGTCTGGCTCGAGCACGATGCCGGTGCGAAGTCCGGCTTCACCGACGCGGACTACAGCGCGCTTGGCGTCGGGATCGCGCCGGACGCCGCCGCGCTGTATGCGGCCGGCGAGCTGATCGTCAAGGTCAAGGAGCCCATCGCCGGCGACCTCGCGCACCTGCGCCGCGACCACCTGCTGTTCTGCTACCTGCACCTGGCCGCGGAGCCCGCGCTGACCCGCCGGTTGCTGGACATCGGGCTGACGGCGGTCGCCTTCGAAACCGTCGAACTTCCCAACGGCGACCTGCCGCTGCTGGCGCCGATGTCGGTGATCGCCGGGCGCATCGGCGTCCAGGTCGGCACCCAGCTGCTGCACACGCCGATGGGTGGCAAGGGCACGCTGCTCGGCGGCCTGCCATCGACGGGGCGCGGCAGCGTCGTAGTCTTCGGCGCCGGCCGTGCGGGCGGAGCCGCCGCGGCGCTGGCCGCGGCCGGTGGCGCCAACGTCACCGTGTTCGAGATGCGCCCTGATCGCATGGACCAGATGATGCAGCTGGGCAACAACGTCACCGCGCTGTACCCGTACCAGGACGTTGTGGCGCGCGCGGTGTCGCGCGCCGACCTGGTGGTGGGCGCGGTGCTGGTCACCGGTGCCAAGGCGCCCAAGGTGCTGACCCGCGGGATGGTCGCCGGCATGGAGCCGGGCAGCGTGCTGGTCGACATCGCGATCGACCAGGGCGGCTGCTTCGAGACCTCGCGCGCGACGACCTGGGAAGCGCCGACCTATGTGGAGGAGGGCGTGACCCACTTCTGCGTGACCAACATGCCGGGTGCCGTGCCGCGCACGTCGTCGCAGGCGATCTGCGCGGCGATCCTGCCCTGGCTGGACCGCCTGGCGAGCGGCCGCGACCCGGCGGACGATCCGGCCTTGGCGCGCGGCGTGAATGTCGCCGATGGCAGACTGGTGCATCCCGCCCTGCTCGACATGGCCCGCTGAGCACGCACTCGGGCGGAATGTGAGTAGAATCATCCCATTGCGAGCATTTCTTAAGGTCTGATCACACGTGGCAGCACGCCCCGCAATGGAACGCGGCACCCGCCGCAAGCGCAAGGCGGCGCCAACGGCGGCCGCAGCGGCCCCCAATCCCCGCCGCCAGAAGCTGCTGCGCGACATCGCGCTGATCGCGATCGCCCCGCTGCTGGTCTACCTGCTGGCGTGCATGGTGACCTACTCGCCGAGCGATCCCGGCTGGAGCAATGCCGGCAGCCTGACCGCGCCGCTCAACAACGCCGGCGGCCGCGTCGGCGCCTGGATCGCCGACGTGATGCTGGGCCTGTTCGGCCACGTGGCCTTCGTGCTGCCGCTGATCCTCGGTGCCGTGGCGTGGATCGCGCTGTTCGGCATGGACACCGACGGCGACGGGCAGGCCGACCTCGGACCCGCGCTGCGCCTGGTCGGCATCGTCGGTTTCATCGTGTCCTCGACCGGTCTGCTGTACCTGCGCATCGGCGCGGTGGAAGGCTATTCGGCGGGCAGCGGCGGCATCCTCGGGCGACTGGTGGGCAACTCGCTGTACTCGGCCTTCGGTCCGGTGGGCGGCAACCTGTTCCTGCTGGCGCTGCTGCTGGTGTCGGTGACCCTGGCGACGGGCCTGTCCTGGTTCCGGGTGATGGACATCCTCGGCGGCTGGGTGATGAAGCTGCCGGCGCTGTTCCGCCGCGGCAGCAAGCAGGCCAGCGAGTGGCAGGAAGCACGCGCGCACCGCGAGGAGCGCACCGAGGTCCGCAAGATCGACACCGAGCTGCGCGCCAAGCGCGAGAAGGTGCGCATCGAGCCGCCACCGGCGCCGGTGGTGGAGAAGAGCGAGCGTGCGAAGCGCGAGCAGCAGATCCCGCTGTTCAACGTCGGCGACGGCACCGGCATCCCGCCGCTGGCGCTGCTGGACGATCCCAAGCCGCAGCCCAAGGGCTACGACGAAGGCACGCTGGAAACGCTGTCGCGCCAGATCGAGTTCAAGCTCAAGGACTTCCGCATCGACGCCCAGGTGGTCGGCGCCTATCCGGGTCCGGTGATCACCCGCTTCGAGATCGAGCCGGCGCCGGGCATCAAGGTCAGCCAGATCAGCTCGCTGGACAAGGACATCGCGCGCGGGCTGAGCGTGAAGTCGGTGCGCGTGGTCGACGTGATCCCGGGCAAGTCGGTGATCGGGCTCGAGACCCCGAACACCCACCGCGAGATGATCTACCTGTCGGAACTCCTGCGCTCCAAGGAGTACGACAAGGCTTCGAGCCTGCTGACGCTCGCGCTGGGCAAGGACATCGCCGGCCGGCCGACGGTCGCCGACCTCGCGCGCATGCCGCACCTGCTGGTCGCCGGTACCACCGGCTCCGGCAAGTCGGTCGCGGTGAACGCGATGGTGCTGAGCCTGCTGTACAAGGCCTCGGCCAAGGACCTGCGGATGCTGATGATCGACCCGAAGATGCTGGAGCTCAGCGTCTACCAGGGGATCCCGCACCTGCTGGCGCCGGTGGTCACCGACATGAAGGAGGCCGCCAACGGCCTGCGCTGGTGCGTGGCCGAGATGGAGCGCCGCTACAAGCTGATGAGCGCGGTGGGCGTGCGCAACCTGGCCGGCTTCAACAAGAAGGTGAAGGACGCGCAGGACGCGGGCCAGCCGCTGCTCGATCCGCTGTTCAAGAGCAACCCGGAATCCGGCGAGGTCGCCCAGCCGCTGGACACGATGCCGTTCATCGTCATCTTCATCGACGAATTCGCCGACATGATGATGATCGTCGGCAAGAAGGTGGAAGAGCTGATCGCGCGCCTGGCGCAGAAGGCCCGCGCGGCCGGCATCCACCTGATCCTGGCGACGCAGCGGCCGTCGGTCGACGTGATCACCGGCCTGATCAAGGCCAACATCCCGACGCGCATCGCGTTCCAGGTCTCGAGCAAGATCGACTCGCGCACCATCCTCGACCAGTCCGGCGCGGAAACCCTGCTCGGCCACGGCGACATGCTCTATCTGCCGCCGGGCACCGCGCTTCCGGAGCGCGTGCACGGTGCATTCGTGTCCGACGAAGAGGTGCATCGCGTCGTCGAGAACCTCAGGCAGTCCAGCGGCGGCCCCGACTACATCGAGGGCGTGCTGGAGGAAGTGCAGGCCATGGGCGACGGCGTGGTGGTCGGCGCGACCGGCCTGCCGGAATCGACCAGCAGCGGCGACGAGAGCGATCCGCTGTACGACGAAGCGGTGCGCGTGGTGACCGAGACGCGTCGCGCCTCGATCTCCGGCGTGCAGCGCCGGCTCAAGATCGGCTACAACCGCGCCGCGCGCCTGGTCGAGGCGATGGAGGCCGCGGGCGTGGTCTCGCCGCCCGAGCACAACGGCGACCGCAGCGTGCTGGCACCGCCTCCGCCGCAGTAGTGCGGTCCACTGTGGGGGCAACGCGATGACCGCGATCGCGGCTGTAGCCGCTCCCACAGCGGCCGTCCCACTGCGGCTGTTCCCGCGTCGGCTGTTCCCTGTGGGAGCCGCGATAGCGGCGATGGACCTGCGCTGTGCGTGATCCCGCATTCAGTCGACAGGCCGCACACTCGCGACGCATTCCGAGGAGAGTCACCGATGATCCGCATGCGCAACTGGCTGGCCGCGCTGGCCCTGCTGTCCACCGTCGCCGGCACCGCGTTCGCGGGCCCGCGCGACGACCTCGCCGCCTTCAGCGACGGGCTCAAGGGCCTGGACGGACGCTTTGAACAGAAGCTCTACGACCTCGACGGGCGCCTGAAGGAAACCTCCAGGGGCCGGGTCGCGCTGTCGGCACCGCGACTGTTCCGCTGGGAGTACGCCACGCCCTACGAGCAGCTGATCGTGGCCGACGGCAAGAAGGTCTGGGTGTTCGATCCCGACCTCGAGCAGGTCACGGTGCGTCCGCAGGGTCCGGAGGAGCAGAACAGCCCGCTGGCCGCCCTGGTCGACCCGGCCAAGCTGGAACGCGATTTCAACGTCCGCGAGGGCGGCGAGTCCGAGGGGCTGTCGTGGCTCCTGCTGTCGCCGAAGGATGCCCAGCAGGCCAGCTTCAGCAGCGCCCGCCTCGGGTTCCGCGGCCCGTCGCTGGCACGCATGGAGGTGGTCGACACCCTGGGCCAGCGCACCGAGGTCGTGTTCAGCGGCTGGAAGCGCAATCCGGTGTTCGAGCGCTCGACCTTCCGCTTCGTTCCGCCCGCGGGCGTGGACGTGGTCGGCGAGGGCTGAAGCCGGCGCTGCACGCGGCAGGCGAGGCGGTCGGACCAGGAACGGCGCGGCGGGTGGCCCCCTCCGCGCCGTTCCTGCGTTCAATCGAAGGTATCTGCTTCGAGCACCACGTCCATGCCGGCAGTCCACCGCGCCCCGCTGCTGCTCCTGGCCATGCTGTCCGTCATCGTCGCCCCGTGCGCGCTGGCGGACATCGGGGAGGGCAGGGCCAAGGGTGGGGGGGCTGCCGACACCATTTCGATCCCGGTGCCCGCCGGCGAGCAGGCCCAGGCCGCGGTCGCCGCGGTGCTGGTGACCACCCTGGGCGAGCGCTTCGACGACCCCGCTCTGGAGGTGCGCCTGGATCCGGCGGAGATCAGCGCCAGTGGTCCGCGCGACCAGGTCGTGCAGGGCCAGGGCCAGCTGAAACTGACCGGTAGCGGGGAGCAGGACTGGCTCGCCTTCCGCTACCGCAGCCGCTACGACGCGCTGTTCGGCACCGCCGGCTTTGCCGAAATCACCCTGGGCGGTGACGGCGAGGGCGAAAGCGAGCGCTTCGTTCCCAATGACGCACGCCTCCTGGTCGACCTGGAGACGCGGGTTGCCACGGAGTTCGAATCCTGGCCGGACGCCGGGCGCGTGTTCCTGCAGCTCGACGACATCAGCAGCCTGCAGTCGGGCCAGCGCTTCCTGCGCATCGAGGCCAGCGGCATCGCCGACTTCGGACCCGGCGGCAGCACCGCCGCCCACGTCGATGCGATCTACGACCTGCAGGCGGACCGCTGGCTCAGCATCGAGCACGAACTGGCGCCGAACATCGTCGCCCACGACGACGGCGGCACCGCGGGCTACTGAGCGGACGACCCGGCTTGGTATCGTGTCCGTCCCCCATCGCGTGGATGTGACGTGCCCCGCAAGCCAGCCCCGGACGCCGGCGGTCCCGGACTCCTGCCTCCCGATCCCGACGCGCTCGCGCTGCGCCCGCTGGCCGAGCGCATGCGCCCGCGCACGCTCGACGACATGGTCGGGCAGCAGCGCCTGCTCGCGCCCGGCTCGGCGCTGCGGCGCGCGGTCGAGTCCGGACGCGTGCATTCGATGGTGCTCTGGGGGCCGCCCGGCTGCGGCAAGACGACGCTCGCGCTGCTGCTGGCCGAATACGCCGATGCCGAATACCGCGCGATCTCGGCGGTCCTGACCGGCTTGCCCGACGTGCGCAAGGTGCTGGCCGAGGCCGACCACACCTTCGCCGGCGGCCGCCGCACCGTGCTCTTCGTCGACGAGGTGCACCGCTTCAACAAGGTCCAGCAGGATGCGTTCCTGCCGCACATCGAACGCGGGACGATCATCTTCGTCGGCGCCACCACGGAGAACCCTTCGTTCGAACTGAACTCGGCGCTGCTGTCGCGCTGCCGCGTGCACGTGCTCGAGGCGGTGTCGGTCGAAGACATCGAAACCGCGCTGCGGCGCGCGCTGGCCGACGATCAGCGCGGCCTTGGCGGCCGCGGCATCGACATCGGCGACGGGCAGCTGAGGCTGGTGGCCACGGCGGCCGACGGCGACGTGCGCCGCGCGCTGACCCTGCTCGAGATCGCCGCCGAGCTCGCCGGCGACGGCGGCAGGATCACCGACCAGACCCTGGCCCAGGTGCTGGCCGACCGCAGCCGCCGCTTCGACAAGGGCGGTGACCACTTCTACGACCAGATCTCCGCGCTGCACAAGTCGGTGCGCAGTTCGAACCCGGACGCGGCGCTGTACTGGCTTGCACGGATGCTCGACGGCGGCGCGGATCCGGGCTACCTGGCGCGGAGGCTGACGCGGATGGCGGTCGAGGACATCGGGCTGGCCGATCCGCGCGCCCTGGCCATGGCCCTCGAGGCCTGGGACGCCTACGACCGGCTCGGCAGCCCCGAGGGCGACCTCGCGCTCGGCCAACTGGCGATCTATCTCGCCAGCACCGCCAAGTCGAACGCCGCCTACAAGGCCCTTGGCGAGGCGAAGCGCGACGTCGCGGAATACGGCAGCGCCGAAGTGCCGATGCACCTGCGCAACGCACCGACGAAGCTCATGAAGCAGCTCGGCCACGGCACGGGCTACCAGTACGACCACGACGCCGAGGGCGGCGTGGCGCTGGGCCAGACCGGATTCCCCGACGCCATGGGCGAGCGCGTCTACTACCGCCCGGTCGAACGCGGCCTGGAAATCAAGCTGCGCGAAAAACTCGAACGCCTGCGCGCCGCCCGCACGCTCACGTAGACGCGACGTCAGAGCGACTGTAGGAGCGGCTATAGCCGCGATCGAGGGGCTGCGGCGCGCGTCCAGAATCGCGGCTGAGGCTGCGGCGCGCGTCCAGAATCGCGGCTATAGCCGCTCCAACAGGGCAGGTCTGAAGCCGTTGCAACAGTCGTGCGTCGCGCCTCAGGGTGGCGGCAGGCAGCCCAGCGCCGCCAGTGGCCCGGCCAGCGCGGGGATGTGCATCAGCCAGGGCGCCGCGATGGTCAGGAGCCCAGCCGCCAGCACCACCCCCCCGATCGCCATCCGCCATGGTCCACGCTGCAGCCACTGCCCGAGGCGCGCGCCCGACCAGGTCAGCGAGACCATCAGCGGCAGCGTGCCCAGGCCGAAGGCGGCCATGGTCAGCGCGCCGTTGCGGGCGTCGGCCTGCAGCCAGGCGGCGGCCAGCATCGTCGTGCTGAGGCCGCAGGGCATCCAGCCCCAGAGCACGCCCAGCGCGATGCGCTTGCCGGGGGTGTTGGCCGGCAGCAGCGGCCTCTGCAGCACCCGCAGCCGCTGCCACAGCGTGGCCCCGGGACGGCCGAGGAAGGCCAGGCGACCGCCGCGGTCGAGCAGGCGCAACGCCACCAGCACCAGGACCACGCCCACCAGCATGCGGGCACCGAAGGCCAGCCACGGGCTGCGCGCGGCCGCCAGGATCCCGCCGCCGATGCCGCCTGCGAGCGCGCCGGCGAGCACGTAGCCGCCGACGCGTCCGAGATTGGGCTGCATCGCCATCCACCAGCCGCGGCGTCCGCCCATGGCCGAAAAGCCGGTGGCGATGCCGCCGCACATCGCGGCGCAGTGCACCCCGCCCATCAGCCCGGTCAGCAGCGCCGCACCGATCGCGAGCCAGTCAGTCGGCATCGGTCCGGTCGCCCTGCGGCCGCCTTGTGGACTCGTTCTTGGGCATCGCTCCCGCCGGCGTGGCGGCGGCAGGCGGCTGGTCCGCGCTGTCGTCGCGCAGGATGTCGATGGCTGCGGCGTCGAGGTTCTCGAACTGGCCCTTCCGCACCGCCCAGCGGAACGCCCAGATCGCCACCAGCAGCAGCACCAGGCTCACCGGGATGAGGAACAGCAGGATGTTCATGCGGCGGGAATCCGCGCCAGGCGCAGCGCATTGACGGTGACGATCAGCGAAGACAGCGCCATGCCGAGCGCCGCGACCCAGGGCGTCACCAACCCGGCGGCCGCCAGCGGGATCGCCACCAGGTTGTAGCCCAGCGCCCAGGCCAGGTTCTGGCGCACGATGGCGCGCGTGCGCCGGGCCAGCGCGACCGCCGCGGGAATCCGCAGCAGCGACGGCGCGGTCAGCACCAGGCTGGCGGAGCGGTGGGCGAGGGCGGCGCCGCTGCCGATCGCGATCGAGACGTCGGCCCCGGCCAGCACCGGCGCGTCGTTGAGCCCGTCGCCGACCATGGCCACCACGCGCTCGCGGCCCTGCAGTGCACGCACGCTGCCGAGCTTGTCCTCCGGCGACTGCCGCGAGGCCGCACGGTCGATGCCGAGCTGGTCGGCGAAGGCGGTGACCGGTGCGGCGGCATCGCCGCTGGAGAGGTGCACCTCGATCCCCTGGCCGCGGATCCTGGCGATCGCCTCGGCGGCGTCGGCACGCGGCGACTCCTCGAGCACGAAGCGGGCGGCCGCCTCGGTGCCGTTGCCCAGCCACAGCGCGCCGTCATCGGCGCGGCCGACGGCGAACTCCGCGCGGCCCAGGCACCAGCGACGTCCGTCGACGGTTCCCGCGATGCCCTGGCCCGGATGCTCCTCCACGCCGTCCACGTCCAGGCCGGCATCCTGGCCCTCGAACGCACGCGCGATCGGATGCAGGCTGTCGCGCTCCAGCGCCGCGGCGATGCCGAGCACGTCCTCGATGTCGAAGCCGCCGAGGGCCTCGATGCGGGCCAGCGTCGGGCGGCCGCTGCCCAGCGTGCCGGTCTTGTCGAAGACCATGTCGGTGGCCCCGGCGAGCGAACCCAGCGCATCGGCGTCGTTGGCCAGCACGCCAAGCCTGGCCAGCGCGCCGTGGGCGACGGTGATGGCGGTCGGGACCGCCAGCGACAGCGCGCAGGGACAGCTGATCACCAGCAGCGCCAGCGTGACCTCCAGCGCCCGCGAGGGATCGTGGATGCGCCAGGCGATATGTACCAGCACCGCGACCACCAGGATGGCGGCGACGAAACGCCCCGAGACCGCGTCGGCCAGCTGCGCCACCCGCGGGCGGTGCGACTGCGCGCGGTCGACCAGGGTCTCGAGTTCGGACAGGCGCGTGCCCGCGCCCACGCGCTCGACGCGGATGCGCGCGGGCGCCTCGCGGCAGACCGTGCCGGCGTAGATCGTGTCGCCGGGCTGGTGCATGACCGGATGCGCCTCGCCGGTGAGCAGTGCCTCCTCGAAGCGGGCCGGGGCGTCCAGCAGCCGCCCGTCCGCGGGGACCGTATCGCCCGCCGCGATGCAGGCGATGTCGCCGGCCGCCAGCGCGGCGGTCGGGACCACCTCGCGGCTGCCGTCGGCGCGTTCGCGCGTGGCCAGCGCTGGCCGTGCCCGTGCCAGGGTGTCCACCTGGGCCACGGCGATGCGTCGCGCGCGCTGCTCCAGCATGCGCGCGCCCAGCAGCAGGAAGACGAACATCACCGCCGCGTCGTACCAGACATGGGCCCCGCCGCGCACGGTCTCGTAGACGCTGGCGAAGTAGGCCAGCAGGGTGGAGCTGGCGATCAGGGTGTCCATGCCCAGGTGGCGGTTGCGCAGCTCGCGCAGCATGCCGGCGATGAACGGCCAGCCGCACCAGAACACCACCGGCGTCGAGACCAGGAAGGTGATCCAGCGCAGGAAGTCGCGCGTGGGGACCGGCATCTGCTGGTAGACGTCGAGGTACAGCGCCTCGGCGAACATCATCGCCTGGATCGAGGCCAGGCCGGCGATGCCGATGCGCAGCAGGTCGCGGTTGCGCTGCGCGCCACGCTCGCGCTCGCGGTCGGTGCCGGTGGCCAGGTAGGGCACGTAGCCGAGCGCGGCCAGGCGGCGCAGCGGGGTCGACAGCGTCGCGCGCGCCGGGTCCCAGGTGATGCGCACGCGGCCGGTCACCGCGTTGGCCACCACCTCGCGCACGCCCGGCTCGCGGGCCACGGCGCGGTCGATCAGCCAGGCGCAGGCCGCGCAGCGCATGCCGTCGGTGAGCACGGTGATCTCGCGGCCGCCATCGACGTCGCGCACGTGCCCGGACTGGATGTCGTCGCGGTCGAAGGCCGCGAGCTGCGCTTCGAGGTCGACCGCCGCGCGGCCGGCCGGTTCCGAGCGGAGCCGGTAGTAGTCGACGAGGTTGGCGTCGCGGATCCATTGGGCGGCGGCGGCGCAACCATCGCAGCAGAAGCTGCGGACCTGGCCATCGACCTGGGCGGTCGCCGCTGCGGCGGGCAGGGTCTCGCTGCAGTGGAAGCAGCCGCCATGCACGCCCTGCGCGTCGCGCACGGCGGCGGCCGTGGCGACCGCGCCCGCGTTCACCTCACTCCCGCTCGCCGGAGATGGCCGGCTTCACGTGGGCCGCGCGCTGGCCTGCGGGCAGTCGGCCCTGCAGCCGCCAGGGCATGCCTTCGGGCATCAGCTCCAGCTTCCAGTCGTGGCCGAGGGCAAGTTCGGTCTCCGCGCGCCAGCCGTTGCCGGCGGGATCGGCGCGCAGCTCGAGGTCGGAGGCGGCCAGGGTGGGGTGGCGCAGCACCAGGCGCAGCGGCTGCTGGCGCTGGAACTCGCCGGTCACCGGCAGCACCTCGAGGAAGCCTTCGTCCACGCGCACGATCGCGCTCAGGCGCAGGTCGCGGGCGCGTGCATCCGGGCTGAGGTCGGACACCTGGATCTGGGCGGTGCGCGTCACCACGTCGCCCACCGAATCGCTGGAGTCGCGCGCCGCCAGGCTGACCAGGATCACCCCGGCGACCACGGAGGCCGCGGGCAGGCCCAGCACGAGCCACATCATCGGCTCGCGCCAGAACGGTCTTTTCTTGTCGTCGTCGGTCATCACATGGGTCCGAAGAAGCTGCTGTCGACCGTCTCGCTGGCACCGCCGTCGCCGGTTTCGACGCGGAAGGTGAGCGGGTGGCGGCCCTTGAGGGAGTCAGGCGCGGCGACGATGACCGGAACGCTGATCACCTGCTGCGGAGCCGCGCGCACGGCATCGAGGCGCGCACCGCGCAGTTCGATGCCGGACGCCGCACCCTCGATCACGATGCGGTAGGTGACCGCGTCGTCGCTCTTGTTCACGACCTTGATCGTGTAGTCGTTCTGGACCTCGCCGCCGCCGACCACGCGGTACAGGGCGTTGCGGTCGCGCAGCACCTCGACGATCAGCGGGCTGCGCGTGTTCACGCCGACCACCCACGCCACGGCCAGCACGAGCAGCAGGGCGCCGTAGATGAAGACCCGCGGCCGCGCCACGCGCGTGGGCTTGCTGTCGATCGCATTCTGGGTGCTGTAGCGGATCAGCCCGCGCTCGAAGCCCATCTTGTCCATCACTGAGTCGCAGGCGTCGATGCAGGCGCCGCAGGCGATGCACTCGTACTGCAGCCCGTTGCGGATGTCGATGCCGGTGGGGCAGACCTGCACGCACATGGTGCAGTCGATGCAGTCGCCGAGTTCATCGGGCGAGAACTTCGGCAGCGGCTCGGCGACCTCGCCGACCGCGCCCAGGGTGATCGAGCCCGCCGCCTGCACGCGATTGTCGGCCGCGGTCGGATGCAGGGCGGAACGGAACACGTAGTCGTAGGCGGTGACCTGGTCGAGCAGGGCGCGGCCACGTTCGGCGATGCTGCCCAGGCCGCGCTTGCGCGGGCCGCGCGGCTCGCCGCGCATCGGGTCGTAGGCGATGATCAGGGTGTTGCGGTCGAACATCGCGCTCTGGAAGCGCGCGTAGGGACACATGTACTTGCAGACCTGCTCGCGCAGGAAGCCGGCATTGCCCCAGGTGGCCAGGGCGTAGAACAGCACCCAGAAGGTCTCCCAGCCGCCCCATTCGAACGGCACCAGTCGCGCGCCCAGGTCGGTGATCGGGGTGAAGAAGCCGACGAAGGTGAAGCCGGTCCAGAGCGCGAACACTGCCCACAGCGCGTGCTTGGCGCCCTTGCGCAGCAGCTTCTCGCGCGTCCACGGGCCGGCGTCGAGCTTCATCCGCTTGTTGCGGTCGCCCTCGGTCCAGCGCTCCATCCACAGGAAGACTTCGGTCCACACCGTCTGCGGACAGGCATAGCCGCAGAACAGCCGTCCGGCGAGCGCGGTGAAGAAGAACAGCGCAAGCGCGGCGATGATCAGCAGCAGCGCCAGGAACAGGAAGTCCTGCGGCCAGAAGGTCAGCCCGAAGACGTGGAACTTGCGCGCCGGCAGGTCGAACAGCACCGCCTGGCGGCCGTCCCAGCGCAGCCACGGGAAGACATAGAACATGCCCAGCAGCCAGAAGACCGCCGCGACGCGCAGGGTGTTCAGGCGGCCGGACACGTCGCGCGGATAGACCTTGCGCTCGCTGACGTACATCGAGCCGCCAGTGTCCTCGGCGAGCTCCAGGGGAATGCGACGGCTCACTGCTTGTCCGGGGGAAGTGCCCTGTTGAAGCGGCTCGAGGGCCGCAGGAGGATCCAGGTGAACAGGCTCGAGGCCGCGGTCGCGACCCAGAACATGAAGAAGGCGATCGAGTATCCCAGGCTGCGGCTGATCGCGATCTCCGGGAAGGTGATGTCGCGCAGCGCGAGCGGATCGACGAAGGCCGAGAAGACCATCGTGGCCACGCACGCCGAGAAGAAGCTCGGCCACAGGATGGCGCCGACCCGCTGCGCCATGGGGCGCGGCGGGTGGTCGAAGCCCGGGCCGGGGGCGGCGCTCACTGGGCCTCCGGGGACCGCTCCGGATTCGCGCTGCCGCTGGACAGCGACCAGACGTACGACGCCACCAGGCGCGAGCGGGTTTCGCCCAGCAGGTCGCGGTGCGCCGGCATGACGCCATGGCGGCCGTTGTTGATGGTGTCCATGATCGACTCCACCGAGTTGCCGTACATGGTGTAGCCGTCGGTCAGGTCGGGCGCGCCCAGCTCCTGGTTGCCCTTGCCCTCGATGCCGTGGCAGGCCACGCAGACGCCTTCGTACAGGCCCTTGCCCTGGGCGGCGAAGAAGTCGTTCTCAGGGACTTCGCCGGCCAGCGAACGGACATAGGTGGCTACCGAGAGCACGGCGTTGTCGCCGCCCATGCCGGTGAGCACTGTGCCCCACTCGGGCATCACGCCCTGGCGGCCGTCGAGCACGCTCTGCAGGACCTGGTCCTCGGAGCCACCCCAGTGCCAGATGTCGTCGGTGAGGTTGGGATAGCCCACCGCGCCCTGCGCGGACGAGCCGTGGCAGGTGGCGCAGGTGTTGGCGAAGATCGCCCGGCCCAGTTCCACCGCGCGCGCGTCGCCGGCCAGCTGGGAGATCGGCTGGCCGTCGTAGGGACGGAAGGTCTCGGACAGGATCGCGTCCTGCCTGGCCTTGTCGGCGTCATGTTCGGACGCCGAGCTCCAGTTGCCGAAGCCCTTGAAGTTGCCCAGGCCCGGATACCACAGCAGGTAGCCGACCGAGTACACCATGGTCAGGTAGAAACCGATGATCCACCAGCGCGGCAGCGGCTTGTTGTATTCGGTGATGTCGCCATCCCAGACGTGGCTGGTGTCCTCGGGCTTGGGATCGCCCGGGCGGCGCCGGCTGGTCCAGGCCAGCAGGGCCCACAGGCCCAGCAGGTTCAGCACCACCAGCACGATGACGAAAATGCTCCAACCGGTGCTCATTCCCGCGACTCCTCGGCGTCGTCCTCAAGGGGCAGCCTGGCGGCTGCGTCGAACATGGCCTTGTGCGAAGGCCTCCAGATGAATGCCCAGCCGCCGACGAACAGCAGCAGCAGGAACAGGGTGATGATCCCTCCGGTCATTGCGCGGACCCCGCGGCAGTCGTTGCGGCCGCGGTGGCGGCGGTCGGCGCATGCCGGCCCAGGCCCTGCAGGTAGGCGACCATGGCGTCGAGTTCGGTCTTGCCCTCGACCGCCGCGGCCACGCCGGCGAGGTCCTCGTCGGTGTAGGGGTCGCCGAGGCGCTGCAGGTTGCGCATGTTGCGCGCGACCTTGGCGGGATCGACCTTCGCCTCGGCCAGCCACGGGAACGACGGCATGTTGGATTCCGGCACGACCGCGCGCGGATCGATCAGGTGCACGCGGTGCCAGTCGTCGGAGTAGCGGCCGCCGACGCGGGCGAGGTCCGGACCGGTGCGCTTGGAGCCCCACTGGAACGGACGGTCGTACACCGACTCGCCGGCGAGCGAGTAGTGGCCGTAGCGTTCGGACTCGAAGCGCAGCGTGCGCACCATCTGCGAATGGCAGTTGTAGCAGCCCTCGCGGACGTAGACGTCGCGACCGGCGAGCTCGAGCGCGGGGTAGGGCTTGACGCCGTCGAGCGGCTCGATCGCCTCGGCCTGGTACATCAGCGGCACGATCTCGGCCAGGCCGCCGAAGGACACGGCGACCGCGATCAGGATCATCATCAGGCCGACGTTCTTCTCGACCTTCTCATGGGCGTTGGGCGGCGGATTGGTCTTGTTGTCACTCATGTCAGGCTGCCTGGGTCGAAGCGCGGGCGCTGGAGGGGTCGGGCGGCATCACCGGATGCGCGACGGGGGCCTTGGCCATCTGGAAGGTCTTCCAGGTGTTGACCGCCATCAGGACCATGCCGGCGAGCACCAGCAGGCCGCCGCCGAGGCGCACGAGGTAGTAGGGATAGGTGGTGTTGAGCGCCTCGACGAAGCTGTAGGTCAGCGTGCCGTCGGCGTTGGTGGCGCGCCACATCAGGCCCTGCATGACGCCGGCGATCCACATCGAGACGATGTAGAGCACCACGCCCACGGTGTGCAGCCAGAAGTGCACGTCGATCCACTTGACCGAATGCATCTCCTTCAGGCCGAGCACGCGCGGCATCAGCGAATAGATCGAGCCGACGGTGATCATGGCGACCCAGCCCAGCGCGCCGGCGTGCACGTGGCCGACGGTCCAGTCGGTGTAGTGCGACAGCGAGTTGACGGTCTTGATCGACATCATCGGACCTTCGAAGGTCGCGATCATGTAGAACGACAGCGCCACGATCAGGAACTTCAGGATCGGGTCGGTGCGCAGTTTGTACCAGACGCCCGAGAGGGTCATGATCCCGTTGATCGCGCCGCCCCAGCTCGGGGCCAGCAGGATCAGCGAGAACACCATGCCCACCGACTGCACCCAGTCGGGCAGCGCGGTGTAGTGCAGGTGGTGCGGACCGGCCCACATGTAGACCGCGATCAGGGCCCAGAAGTGCACGATCGACAGGCGGTAGGAGTAGATCGGGCGCTCGGCCTGCTTGGGCACGAAGTAGTACATCATGCCGAGGAAGGCGGTGGTCAGCAGGAAGCCCACGGCGTTGTGGCCGTACCACCACTGCACCATGGCATCCACCGCACCGCTGTACACCGGGTAGGACTTGTCCAGGCCCGAGGGGATGGCGATGTTGTTGACGATGTGCAGCAGCGCGATGGTGATGATGTACGCGCCGAAGAACCAGTTGGCGACGTAGATGTGGCTCACCCGGCGCTTGGCGATGGTGCCGAAGAACAGCACCGCATAGGCCACCCAGACGATGGTGATCGCCCAGTCGATGGGCCACTCGAGCTCGGCGTATTCCTTGCCCTGGGTCATGCCCAGCGGCAGGGTGATCACCGCGGCCACCAGGATCGCCTGCCAGCCCCAGAACACGAAGGACGCCAGCTTGTCGGAGATCAGCCGGACGTGGCAGGTCCGCTGGACCACGTACAGGCTGGTCGCGAACAGCGCCGAGACGCCGAAGGCGAAGATCACGCCGTTGGTGTGCAGCGGGCGGAGGCGGCCGTAGGAGAGCCACGGAATGCCTTCGCCAAGGGTGGGCCAGTACAGCTGGGCGGCGATCAGCACGCCGACAGCCATGCCGACGATGCCCCAGAACACGGTCGCGATCGTGAACTGGCGCACCACCTTGTCGTTGTAATAGCCGGACCTGGCGTCACCCTGGACGCTGGGGGCGGCCGAAGCCACGGTGGCTGGGGTCGAGGACATGGATTGATGACCTTGGTTTGCGTGTGTGGATTCTCCCGCCCCGGAGCGGACCCTGGATTGATCGCAGTCAATTCCGGGGAAGGCGCATGCCGCTGGCGCCCTCTGAGCGGGCGCACGGCCGGTTCGGCCGGAGGAGGGAGGTGATGTTGCGGTGAACATTATAGGCCCGTGCACGCAAAAGGGCGCGCCGGAGCGCGCCCTGCAGCGTCCCACGCCGCACCGTGTGCGGCGCGCCCGGGTCAGGGAGTGACGACCAGCTTGCCCTTCATCAGCGCGGCGTGGCCGGGGAAGGAGCAGAAGAAGGTGTAGTCGCCACCGGCCTTGAGCTTGCTGCCCGCGAACGAGGCCTTGGTGCTTGCGCCGCCGCCGATCATGTCGGTGGCCGCGAGGACCTTGGCATCGCCCTGCGGCAGGTAGCCAGCGGCGGCACCGGCCTTGGCGCCGGCGGTGTTGATCGCCTGAACGTCCGGCGTTGCGGACACGACAACGTTGTGTCCCATCGCCGCCGCCGGAAGCTTGCCGGTGTGCTCGAGCTCGATGCTGATGGTCTTGCACGCGGCCGAGACGGTGATTTCCTTCTGGTCGAACTGCATGCGGTCGTCGCCCTTGAGCTTGATCGTGCAGTTGGACGCCACAGCGGTGCCGCCGAAGGCGAGCAGGCCGAGGCCCAGGGTGGCGATGATGAGCTGCTTCATGGTGTATCTCCTTGGGGGCTGATCGGGTGGACCGGCGGTGCCGCCGATCCATGCGCAACAGTATCGACCCGGCTCGCCGGCGCGGCCATGACCTGGGTCAAGCGGCTCCCATGAGCCAGAGCAGGCCGGCCGGGTGATGCGTCCGCGCGATGGAGTAGACGAAGCCGAACACCAGGAGGGCCGCGACGTAGGCCGCCAGCCGTACGCGCGCCGACCGGCCACGCTTCAGCGCCAGCGAGCCGAGCACCACATAGGCGACCAGCAGGACCAGCTTGGCCGCCAGCCAGCCGTTGGCGAACAGCGCGCCCGGCAGGATCGTGAGCAGCATGAGGGCCGCGGTCAGCAGGGTGGTGTCGATGGCGTAGCTCAGGTAGCGCACCGGCGCGGCCATGGCCCAGCGCGCCTGGCCCGCCTGCACCAGCAGCCCGCGGAGCAGGAACAGCAGGCCGCTGGCGACCGCCGTCGCAACGTGCACGGACTTGATCTGGGGATAGAACTCGATCACCGGCTCACCCCGGCTTTCCGTCCGCGCGCGGGATGAGGTAGATCCTGCCCAGGCGGATCGCCCAGGGCGCCAGCGCCACCAGCCAGCCGAACGCCGCGACCGCCCACCAGAAGCCGGCATCGGCCGAGACATCGGCCAGGATGCGCACGACGGTCACCAGCTGGATCGCCGCGAACGCGAACCAGGCCACGCCCGGCATCTCGATCCTGCGACCCGAATGCCCCTGGGTGACCCGCGTGACCATGGCCACCAGCAGGCTGCCGAAGAAGCCCACGAACAGTGCGTGGGCCGGGGCGCGGCCGAGGATGAAGCCTTCGCCGGCCAGCCAGGCCAGGCTCTGCGCCGAGTACAGCGCGAAGGTCACCGGCAGCCAGCCCAGGCCGATGAACAGCACGGCCAGGATCCCCGGCTTCGGTCCGCGCGGCCACCAGCGCCACACGGCGAGCAGGGACAGCGCCAGCAGCGGCAGGTCGGCCACCCACAGCCAGGCATAGGCGTGCATGAGCTCCAGGCCCAGGTGCAGCATGCACAGGGCCCAGAACGCGGCCAGCAGCCACAGCGGCCGCCACGACACGTAGCCGGCCACCACGTTGGCGGCGAAGAACGGGAACATCCGGTGCGCCACCGTGAGGTACACCGGCAGCAGCAGGCCGAAGGTGCCGATCTTGATGCTGGCGAAGATCCAGGTGGGCGCGCCCCCGAGCAGGGCGGCCCCGAAGGCCGCCAGCCCGACCCAGCCCAGCACCAGGGCGGCGAAGCAGGAACGGGCATGCCAGGTCCGGTTGCGGTCGCGCAGCACCAGGTCGCCGAGGAAGAACAGCCCGGCCATCCACCCGGCCAGGGTCATCGCCACGCCCACCTCGATGCCGGCCGGTGCGCCCAGCGCCCCGAGCAGCACCGCGATCTGCCCGCCGAACATGCCCAGGCCCACCGGCACGTAGTGCCAGCGGGCCGCGTCGGGCAGGCCCATCCAGCGCGGGAAGGTGGTCAGCAGGAAGCCGAAGATGAAGCTCGGCAGCATCTGGTACTGCATGACGATCGCATGCAGCCAGCCGGCGTAGGGCTCGGGCTGCGGCATCGCCAGCACCCCGGGCCAGCGGTTGGCCACCAGCCAGGCCGTCCACCACGCCATCGCCAGCAGCACGTTGCCGGTGCCGACGAAGAACATCAGCCGGTGCGGCGCGGCGGCGAGCTGCACGAACGGCGCCGAAGCGCCGCCGTGCCGGCCATGTCCCATGCCCGTGGCCATGTCAGGCCTGTTCCTTCGCCTCGACGCCCACGACGGGCTCGCGCCGCGGCACGACCCAGAGCCGCAGCACGAACCAGGCGAGGGCGACCGCGCCGATGCTGAAGATGGTGTCGCCGGGCACGCGCATCCACACCAGCAGGTCGACGATCGGCTGCTGCATGAACTCCGCCGAACGTGCGTAGGCATAGCCGTGCTCGATCGCCGCCAGCAGCTGCATGGTGCCCAGCGGCAGCAGGGTCAGCAGCGCCATCAGCGCCAGGCCGATGTTGAGGGCCCAGAACGACAGCTTCAGCGCGGCGGTATCCCAGACCATCTGGCCGCGCAGCCCGCGCAGGCAGAACAGCACCAGGGCGATGCCCAGCATCCCGTAGACCCCGAACATCGCCGTGTGGCCATGCAGCGGCGTCAGGTTCAGGCCCTGCATGTAGTAGAGCGACAGCGGCGGGTTGATCAGGAAGCCGAACAGGCCCGCGCCCACCAGGTTCCAGAACGAGACCGCGATGAAGAACATCACCGGCCAGCGGTAGCGCGCCATCCACGGCGTGGCCTTGCCGTACTTCCAGGTCTGGTAGGCCTCGAAACCGATGTAGGCCAGCGGCACCACTTCCAGCGCCGAGAAGCTCGCGCCCAGCGCCACTACCGCGGTCGGCGTGCCGACGAAGTACAGGTGGTGCAGGGTGCCCAGCACGCCGCCGGACATGAAGATGATCGTGGCGAACAGCACCGCGACCGTGGCCACCGAGACCTTGATCAGGCCCAGGCGGGTGAAGATCAGCGCCATCACCGCGGTCGCGAACACTTCGAAGAAGCCTTCGACCCACAGGTGCACCAGCCACCAGCGCCAGTACTCGACCTCGGAGATGTGCGTGTGCTCGCCCCACATCAGCGCCGAGGCGAAGAACATGCCGATCGCGGCCGTGGCCATGAACAGCAGGGCCACGATGTGGCGGGTCTCGTTCTTCCGGTCGCGCAGCACCGGCCACAGCGCCCGGCCCACCAGCGCGACCCACAGCAGCAGGCCGACGAACAGGTACCACTGCCAGAAGCGGCCCATGTCGGCGTATTCCCAGCCCTGGTGGCCCCACCAGAAGTTGTGCTCGAGGCCGAGCTTCTGCATCACCGCCAGCCACTGGCCGGCGAACGAGCCGACCACGATGATGATCAGCGAGACGAACAGGAAGTTGACCCCGAACCGCTGGAACCGGGGCTCGTGCCCGGACAGCATCGGCGCGATGTACAGGCCCGTGCCCAGCCAGGCGACCGCGATCCACAGCACCGCCAGCTGGGTATGCCAGGTGCGCGAGAGCGAGTAGGGCAGGACCTCGGACAGCGCGAAGCCGTAGGCGTCCTGGCCCTCGACCTGGTAGTGGGCGGTGATCGCACCCAGCAGGATCTGCACCAGGAACAGCGCCAGCACCAGCCAGAAGTACTTGGCGACCGCGCGCATCGACGGCGTGAGCCGGGTGAGGGCGAACGGATCGCTGGCCGGGATGGCGTGGCCGCGGTCCTCGCCGTCATGCTCGCGCGCGTGGTGCCAGCCGAGCAGGCCGATGCCGGCGATCAGGAACAGCACGCTGAACGCCGACCAGACCCACAGCGGCGCCGCCGGGCGGTTGCCCACCAGCGGCTCGCTCGGCCAGTTGTTGGTGTAGGTGACCTGCTGCGGCACCACGCCGGCCTTGTCCGGGACCATGCCGTCGCCGGATTCCCGCGGGCGTTCGGTGGTGGCGGCCCAGGCGGTCCACCAGAAGAACGCGGTCATCGCCTGCCGGTGTTCCGGGGCGGCGATGGTGTCGTTCTTCATCGCATACGCTTCGCGCAGCTCCGCGGTGTCAGGCTCGCTGCCGAACAGGCTGACGTAGTGCGCGCCGACCTCGCGGATCGCCGTGACGCGGTCCGCGTGCAGGGTCACCGTGCCGGTGCCGGCGTCGTAGGTATTGGCCCGCATCATGTCCTGCAGGCGGCCCTGCATCTGCGCGCGTTCGCCCGCGCCCATCGAGGCCCAGCTTTCGGCGCCGGCTTCGCGCGCCCAGGCGTCGAGGATCGCCACCGCTTCGCGGTGCAGCCAGTCGGCGCTCCAGTCGGGAGCGACGTAGCCGCCGTGGCCCCAGATCGAGCCGAGCTGCATGCCGCCGATCGACTGCCAGACCTGCCGCCCGCGCTCGATGTCGGCGCGGGTGTAGACGACGCTGCCGTCTTCGGAGACCACCTGTTCCGGCACCGGCGGCGCGGCGCGGAAGATTTCCCCGCCTGCCCAGAGCAGGACGGCGAAGGATGACACGAGCAGAACGGCCAGGCCGATCCACAGCTTTCGATAGTTCCCCATGACGGGCTCCCGGTTTCGGTGCGCGCATGTTCCGTGAATGGATCCCCGGCCCTCCATGACGCAAGTCAAGCCGGCCACAGGCAGGCGTGCCGACGGGCGCTTACTGGTTCCAGAGCACCGGGGTGGCGAGCGCGGTGAGCCGCGGCTGGTCGGCGATCTCGAGCTCCCTGCGGTCGACGCGCAGCAGGCCGTCGGCCTGGAAGCGCTTCAGCACGCGGCTGACGGTCTCGGGCGCGAGCCGCAGGTAGTTGGCGATGTCGGTGCGCGCCATCGTCAGCTGGAAGCGATCGGGCGAGAAGCCGCGCGCGGCGAGCCGCCGCGACATCATCACCAGGAAGGCGGCCAGGCGCTCGTCGGCGGTCCAGTCGCCCGAAAGCAGGGCGGCGCGGCCGATGTCGCGGCTGAGCAGGCGGAACAGGTGCTGCTGCAGGCCGGGCAGGCGGCCGGCGAGGATCGAGATCTTGGGGAACGAGAACCGGCACAGCATCACCGTGTCCAGCGCCACGGCGTTGCAGGGATAGGTGTCGCCGTCGATGCCGTCGAGCCCGATCACTTCGCCCGGAAAATGGAAGCCGAGCACGTGCTCGCGGCCGCTGGGGTCGATGACATAGGTCTTGACCGTGCCGGCGCGCACCGCCGCGATCGCCTCGAAGGGATCGCCGACGCGGAACACGTGGTCGCCCGCGCGCAGGGGGCCGACGTGCTCGACCAGCATGTGCAGCTCGCCCAGCGCGGCCTTGTCCATGCCCTGGGACATGCAGGCCTGCGAGAACGCGCAGGTCGAACAGAAATGGAAGGCGTCGCCGTCGTCGGCCAGGATGCTGGGATCGACGCGCGGGAACGCGATCTTGTCTACCACGGGCGGGCCTCCCCAGGCGTCAGATGGCGCGGGAGAAGCGGGGCCGGCTGTCGGAATCGGCGGGGACGGGGGCGAGGTAGCGGTCGAAGCACATGGCAATGTTACGCAAGAGCAGCCGTCCGCGCGCGGTCACGCGGATCCGGTCGTGCTCGACGCGCACCAGGCCGTCCGCCTCGAGCGGCCGCAGCTTCTCCAGTCCCTCGGCGAAATAGTCCTTGAAGGTGATGGCGTGGCGCCGCTCCAGCGCGTGCATCGGGACCTCGCCCTGGCACATCAGCTGCTGGATCAGGTCGGCGCGGATCACGTCGTCCTCGTCGAGCTGCATGCCGCGGAACACCGGCAGGCGGCCCTCGTCGATCGCGAACTGCCAGGAGGGCAGGTCGCGCGGGTTCTGGCTGAAGGTGTCGCCGATGTGGCTGATCGCGCTCACGCCCATCCCGATCAGGTCGCTGTCGGCGTGGGTGGTGTAGCCCATGAAGTTGCGGTGCAGGCTGCCGCGCGCCTGGGCCATGGCCAGGGCATCGTCGGGGAGGGCGAAATGGTCCATGCCGATGTACTCGTAGCCACCCGCGGAGAGCCTGGTGATCGCCAGCTCCAGCAGGCCGAGCTTCTGCTCCGCGCTCGGCAGGTCCTCGGCCCTGATCTGGTTCTGCGGGCGGAAGACCTCGGGCAGGTGCGCGTAGCCGTAGACCGCCAGGCGATCGGGGCGCATCTCCAGCACCGTGTCGAGCGTACGCGCGAAGCCCTCCGGGTTCTGCTTCGGCAGGCCGTAGATCAGGTCGACGTTGACCGAGCGGAAGCCGTTCGCGCGGCAGGCCTCGACCACCGCGCGGGTTTCCTCCACCGACTGGATGCGGTTCACCGCCTCCTGCACCACCGGGTCGAAGTCCTGCACGCCGAAGCTGGCGCGGTTGAAGCCGATGCGGCCCAGCTCGGCGATGTCGGCGGGCGAGACGAAGCGCGGGTCGAGTTCGATCGAGATGTCGCTCTCTTCCGGGCGCGCGAAGTGGAACTGGCGGCGCAGGGCGTCGACCAGCTCGCCGATCTGCGCGGGATCCATGAAGTTCGGCGTGCCGCCGCCCAGGTGCAGCTGCACCACCTCGCGGTCGCGGTCGAACAGCGCCGCGGTCATGTCGATCTCGCGGTACAGGCGCGCCAGGTAGGTCTCGGCGCGCGACTTGTCGCGGGTGATGATGCGGTTGCAGCCACAGTAGAAGCAGGGGCTGACGCAGAACGGGACATGGACGTAAAGCGACAGCCGGCGCGGAATCGGATCGCCGTTGCTGGCGGCCGCCGCCTCGCGCAGCTGCACCTCGCCGAATCCGTTGCTGAACTGCGGCGCGGTGGGGTAGGAGGTGTAGCGCGGCCCCGGCCGGTCGTAACGGCGGAGCAGTTCGGCGTTGAAGGGCAGGGAAGCGTCCATGGGCAGGAATACTGCAACAGCTGCGCCAGGCACGCCTTGACTCGCGTCAAGGCCTGCCGTGCCCGGGAGGTTCCCGACATGGGGGCGTCCGTCGGCCCGATGCCCCGGGCGTGCGGACCCGCACCCGCGTGCGTGCGCTGGCCTGATATTCGGGATTGCACCCGCGATCCAGGATGCCGGCTCCGCATCGCTGGCGCGCGGGAAACCGAGGGGGGAGGGCGGATGGAAACGCGTTCGAGGTGGAAGCCGGGCCGGGATGTGTTGGCGGTGGTTTTCTGCCTGATGTGCTGCGGCGCTCCCGCTGCCGCGCAGACGGTGCAGAAGTGCGTGGGTAGCGATGGACACGTGACCTTGACCAGTGAGGCCTGCGGGGCTGGCCAGCGGCTGGCCGCGCGCTATGACGCGGTCCCGGAACCGATGCCTGCCGCGGCATCGGCGGCCGCCGGTCGGCAGGAGACGGACCGCCAGGGGCGGAGGGGCGTGCAAAGGACAGTCGCGAGGCGTGGCACCGGTCGTGCGACGGCAGGTTCACGTCCCGGCGCGGATCGCTGCGAAGCGGCCCGCGCGCGGCGGGAGCGGACGCTGCAGCGCGTCGGTCTGAAGCGCACCTTCGACCTGCTGCGCAAGCTCGACGACGAGGTCCGGGCAGCCTGCCGCTGATGCGGTTGGCCGTGGACGCGCATCCCGACGCCGGGGTTCGCCTGCCTGGTTGTTGCCTCGTCGCCTAGAACTTCCACGTCGCCCGCAGGTAGACGTCGTCGTCCCGGCGAGGGCCGGCGGCGCTGGCCGGCAGGTCGATCTCCTCGCGTCGACGGATACGCGCGTCGAACTGCCAGGCCTTGGATGCCTGCCAGACCCATCTCGCCTCGAGCAGTTCCTCGTTCGGCCGGAAGTCGCTGGACAGCAGCCAGCCATCGGCGACCCGGCCGTAGACGATCCCGACGTCGTGGTCGGGCCGCACGTCCATCAGGCTGAGGGAGGCCTGCCAGGACAGCGCATCGGCGGCACCGGTGCCGGAATTGACCGCTTCCCGGCGCGGCGTGTCCGGCGCCCAGCCGACCTCGCCACCCAGCCGCAACTTCGTGCCGCCCTGGCCCAGCGGCCATTCTGCGGTGGCCTTGGCGGTCATCGCCAGGTAGTCCTCGAGCGCCGGGTCGGCGAGGCCGTTCGTGCGCAGGGCCGAAGGCAGCCAGGTCATCGTGACTATTCGCTGCACCAGGGGACCGACGGCGGTCTTCGATTCGACCGCCACGAACAGACCCGCACGCGAACTGTCGTCCGCGAAGTCCAGCGGTCGCCGCAGCGCCCCGGTGGGACCGCGGCGATCGTTGTGGCGCGCGATCACGTGCGTGGTCCAGTCATTGCCGCGCCATTGCCACCAGATGCCGTCGGTCCAGGTGATGTCGAAGTTGGTGCTGTCGTTCTGGTCCAGCGACTTCTTCATGATGTCGTCGAGGCCGAATGCCGCCTGGAAGCGGCCGAGGCGCAGGCTCCAGGGCGACTCCGCCGGCCGGTATTCGAGGTAGGCCTCGTCGATGGTCGCCTGGCCGTCCTCGAGCCCCGCGGGGCCGGGAGCCCAGGTCCGCATCCAGAACTCCTCGTCGTCCTGTTCGCTGTCCAGGCGCGCGGCCACGCGGCCGCTGGCGTGCCAGCCGCCGCCGAGCGCGCCAGCCACGCGCAAGCGCGCCCGTGCGCGGACGCTGTCCGCGTCGGTGGTGGCGCCGCTGCGGGCGCGCGTTTCAGAGGCGACGTAGCCGAAGCGGATGTCGCCGCTGGTCTGCCTCGCGTCGCTGGCCTGTACGCCGGCGGCGACCACCATCAGGGCGGCTGCCAAAGGAAGGCGGATGGCGTTGGCACGCAGGGTGTGCGTCAAGCGGATGCCGGGAACAGTGCGCATCGGATCTCTCCGTCACCGGTTGCGGAGTGCGGGATTCACGCGGTTACGGTGCCTCAGGTGCCGGTGGGAATACCTTGATGCAGGTCAACGCAGGGGTCTGGTGTGATCCTGTCCAGTTGGGGATGGTGGGGATAAGCATGAGGACGGCAGGTACCGACAGCGCCAGATCCCGCCATCGACGCCACTGGCAACCAGCCTCTGAATTACATAATGTGCATTATGCGAAGTTCCATTTCTGGGCTGGAGCCCGGGAGTCACCATCGATTTGCACGGCTGATCCCCATCGCGCACATTCAGAAGACTCGAGATGTTTCCCGCAAGCAACCCGCTGCAACCGGAGGCCTACACGCCTTGAGCATCCACAGCCCCTTCCGCGTCAGCCGCTTCGAGACCGGCGCGTGGCCGACAAGCCGAACTGCGGCCGCTGCGGCGCTCCGCTGTTCACCGCCGGGCCTCTGTTGCTCGATGCGGGCAACTTCGACCTGCACGCCACGGCGCTCGGACCTGCCGCTGCTGGTGGATTTCTGGGCACCCTGGTGCGGGCCGTGCCGGATGATGGCGCCGCACTTCGAGGCCGCCGCCGCGCAGCTGGAACCACGGATGCGCCTGGGCAAGCTCGATACCGAAGCCGAACCCGCGCTGGGCACGCGCTTCGGCATCCGCAGCATTCCCACGCTGGCGCTGTTCCAGGGCGGCCGCGAGATCGCGCGTACGTCCGGTGCGACGCAGGCGGCGGACATCGTGCGTTGGGCCACTACGCAGCAGGCGCGCCCTTGAAGCACCTCGCCATCCCCGGTGCCGGCCCGCCCTCCCCCGCTCAGGTCGCTTGCGAGCCACCTTGTCCATCGCTTGCTGCAGCGGCATCCGGCGGAAGCAGATCCTCAAGGAAAAATGCCGACATCTCCGAGCGGCCGGCGAGCCCGGACTTCGCGTAGACCGCGCTGGACTGCACCCGCGCGGTCTTCTCGGTCGTGTGGCGTGCAGATGCAATTTCCTTGAGGCTCAGGCCCTTGAGCAGCAGGAAGGCGACTTCCTTTTCCGCCGGGGTCAGTTGCCACTGGTCCAGTTGCAGGCTGATCGAGCGCGACAATCCGTCGACGTACTTCTTCGACCCCGTGCGCCATGCTTCCGCCCGTTGCCGGAAGGCCGAGAAATCACGGCGTTGCGCATCCAGGCGTCTTCGCAGCAGCCACGCGCTGCGCAAGAGGTGGAACGCGCCGAAGCACGCCGCGACCGCCACCGTCGCCTCGGCCACGACGTGCCACAGCGTCACGCCTTCGCGCAGATCCACGACCAGATCGAGGGTCGCCAGCAATGTGATCAGGGCGAGTACGCCCGCGATGACGGTGCGCTCGCTTGCATGCAGCGCACCGCCACTCGAACCTGCCCGCCCATCTTCCCTGGTCCTGGCCCCCGGCTGGGTGTCGGGCTTGTCAGTCACGGTGGCGTCGGTCGCCGTCGGTGTCGCCGGACTCATGGTCGTCCTCGTGCTCGCCCAACTGCATGGTGGTCCCGAACAGGTCCAGGGTGCGCGCCTGCGCATCATAGTGCTGCAGCAGGTAGCCCATGGACAGGCCGGTCAGGACGACGAAGACGAGGCCGGCGACAGGGGCGGGGCGCACCGATTCCTCATCGACGGGCAAAGCCTGCTTCCGGCCGGTGACCATGCTGGTTGCCAGGTGGTCGCGGTGCCGCAGCACATGCGCCAGCACGCCGCCGACATGCAGCAGCGCGACGGCCAGGAACGCATTGGCCATCAGTTCGTGCGCGTCCTTCAGCGAGTCGCCTCCCGCGCCGGTGGCCATGAGGTAGCCGGTTGCACCCAAGCCGAGGCCCAGCCCCACCATCGCCACCGCCGCCAAGCTTGAAGCCGGGTTGTGGCCGACCCAACGCCGGCCGCCCGAAGTGAACATGTCCTTGAAGTAGGCGATCAGCTGCGCCGGGTTCAAGGCCAGGTCGCCGAGTCGCGCATGACGGGTACCCACCAGGGACCAGGCCAGCCGCAGGACGATCACGGACACCATGCCAAGTCCGGCCAGCATGTGCAGCGGGAAGCGGGCCGAGTCGTCGTCGACCAGGTTTGAAATGGCGAACGCCGCGATGAAGAAGCCGGCGAACAGCACGTGGAAAAGACGGGTGGGAAGGTCGTAGACCAGTGTCGCGCGCATGAGCGATTCCTCGGGGGGCGGTGTCCGAAGTCTCGGCCCGGCCCCGCGCCGGGGCCATAAGGCGAATGACCTAGCCGCGGAAAATCAAGAGCTTGGCCTGGTCGCGAACCCGGTTCCGGGAGCCTGAGCGGTCACCGCGCACCAAGGACAACCACCGCCAATGCGATGTACCGCCCCACCTTGGCGATCGTGACCAGCACCAGGAAGTTTGGCAGGGGCTCGCGCATGACACCAGCGACGACCGTCAGTGGATCACCCACCACCGGCACCCAGCTGAGGAGCAGCGACCATTTCCCGTAACGCCGGTACCAGCCCCGCGCCCGGTCGAGCTGGGTCTCGTTCGCCGGAAACCAGCGCCGATGCCTGAAGCGCTCCACCTGGCGCCCGATGCCCCAGTTCACGGTGGAGCCCAGCACGTTGCCGACGCCCGCAGTGGCGATCAGCAACGCTGGCGCGTAATCCGCCATCAACAGTCCGGTGAGGAGGGCCTCCGACTGGAGCGGCAGCAGCGTCGCGGCCCCGAACGCGACGAAAAACAGCGCGGCATGGACAGCTAGATCCGACATCAGTCGAGCCGTGGGTCAGTCCCGCCGCGTCTTCTCATTGCCGCGGCTCGGAGGTCATGCGCCGCATCGCCGCGCCGATGATGGGCGGCATGGTCACAGTGACGGGTCGATCAGATACTTCTCGCCAGTCGACTTCCGTTCGTAAGCGGCCAGGATGTCCGGCTGAAGTGCATCGGCGAGGCTGATGGTCTTCGTATAGTGGCTGGCGAACGTCGTCCTGAGCTCGTTCACGACGCGTTGACGCATCCGCCCCACGACTTCCCTGCCCGCGTTCTGCAGGAACGGGGAAAGCAGCCATCCGCCAACGTTCCAGGCAAAGCCGAACGTCCGATTGATCATGGTCGGTCCCGTGTCCAGGGCACCGTAGATATAGACCTGCTTGGGCACGTCCGATCCGTAAGGGCTGTAGGTAGCGCCGCTGCGGCTGGCGGCTGTCTCCATCGCCTGGAGGATCTGGCCGGCCAGCTTTCCGCCACCAATGGCGTCGAAGCCGATCGTGGCGCCCGTTTCAGCGATCGCTTCCGTCAGCTCGGCCTGGAAGCCGGGCGACGTGCTGTCCACGATGTGGCGAGCGCCGATCCCGCGGAGAATCGCCGCCTGCGCGCTGCTGCGCACGATGTTGACGAGCCCGATTCCGTCCGCAAGGCAGATCCTGTTGAGCATCTGGCCCAGGTTCGAAGCGGCGGCGGTGTGCACGATGGCCTTGTGCCCTTCGGCCTTCATCGTCTCGGTGAAGCCAAGCGCAGTCAGCGGATTGACGAACATCGACGCTCCTTCCGCCACATCCACGTCATCGGGCAGCAGGATGCAGTCCTGCGCCCGCAGTTTGCGCAGCTGCGTGTACATTCCGCCGCCCAGCATGCCGACCTTTTTCCCGAGGAAGTGCTGCACATCGCGGCCCGCCTTGACGACGGTGCCTGCGCCTTCGTTCCCGACCGGCAGCGACCGATCCAGCCGGGCGCGGATGGCCGCGAGGCGCTGCTGCGGAATCTCGGCGACCAGGACCGGTCGCTCCGGCGTGCCTTCGGCGCGGACGGTCGATACTTCGGCAGGCCCGAGCAGAAGCCCGAGGTCCGACGGATTGATGGGCGTGGCCTCGACCCGCACCACCAGTTCCTCCGGGCCGGGCTTATCGAGGGTGACAGTCTCCAGGCTCAGGCGGAGCTGTCCGCCGGATGTCGCCAGCGCTCGCAATTCCAGTCCACTCATCTCTTTATCCATCTCGGGCCCTCATGTGGGTTGTTTGATGTTGAACACCTGCAGCGTCGACGTGGCCGTCTCACAGAGGTGGCCGTCGCCGTCACGCAGCGTCGCCTCGGCGACCGCGTAGCGGGCGCCAGTGCGGCGTTTCGAGGGTCTAGAGCTGGAACCAAACCGTCGTGAAGCACTCAGCGACGAACGTTTCGCACATCGCATGCGTTGGCCTGCAAGGCGGCACTGCGCTGAGATTGTTCAATCGAGGAATTTCCACGTATCTGCACCATCGAAGCGCCTTACGGCCACTGACGCAAGGACTGTCGGCTCGAAGTTGCGCAGGTTGACCCCATGTCGGGCGCCAGGCGTGGCGTCAACTGGCTCCCAGTGAGTGAATACGCCGCACACCTTGCACCGCACGTTCCTCATGGTCCGGTCACCCCAGACATAGTCATCCGTGTTCTCTGGATGGCCTTGAATGGACACCGTGCCCAGCTCGTAATAGGCGCATATGACTCCTGATCGACGACAGAGCGAGCAGTTGCAGCTCGTGGCCTCGCTCGGCGCGAATGGGAGGGTGAGTCGAACTGCGCCGCAGTGACAGGAGCCTTCAAGCGATGGTGTTAACGGTTCCCCACTCATCTACGGCAGCCTCGTGCGAGGTGGCACTGCGCGATCCGGCACGCAGAGCGCGACCTCCCGGCCAACGCGCAGCTCGACGCTCTGAAGGTCCTCGAAGCTGATGGTTCCCGCGTCCCTCTCTCCCATCGCCCCACCACCGCCACGGCCACTGCACGCCCGACGTGATCCGCTGTGCGCTCCAACGGAGCCTGCAATGAACAGCCCCAGTCCGAACATGCCGTATGCCGCCAGCATGCCGGCGGGCCCGATCCGGTGCTCGAAGCCAGGGCTGAGCCGCCGGGAGACGACGTGATAGTCGACGACGTACGCCCCCAGGGCCACGGCCGCCGCGCGCAGCGCACGGCCGCGGGGTCCGGCGCGGCGCGGCTGCAGGCTTTCGTACACGCCGCCCCACAGCAGCGAACTGGCGTGATGTACGCCGTAGCCGGCCACGGTGTAGCGCAGCGAGGGCTCGTCGACATGGCGGGCACGCGGATACCAGAACCACTGGCTGGCCGCGTTGGTGCCGGCGGCGGCGTGTCCGCTGCGCCGCCGGCTGAAGACCGACACGGCCACGGTGGACAGCAGGCTGGCCAGGCTGCCCGAGGCCAGCATGCGTCGCGCGAAGCGGGCGGGCTCCGGGTGCTGGTGCTGGGTGGTGGCCTGGTTGGCGGCGCCCTGGCTGGGCAACTTGCGCTGCGGGGTCATGGCGTCCTCCTGGCGACGCGCAGTGGCCGCGCGCGGGACGGCCTGGGTGCAATCGCGCTGGACCTCACCGCCCTGCCCGGCGAAACCGCCCTGCTCGAAGCGCTGCGCGGCGTCGACGTGGTGGTGAACACCGTCGGCATCTTCCTCGAGTCAGGACAGCAGGGCTTCGATGCAGTCCACGTGAACGGTCCACGCGTCCTGCTCGAGGCGGCCCGGGCTGCCGGAGTCCGTCGCTGGATCCAGCTGTCGGCCCTGGGTGCCGATGCGGGATCGGCCCTGCCCTATTTCGCCAGCAAGGGGAAGATGGACGCCCTGCTGCTGTCGACCCAAGGCGTGGAGACCGCGGTGGTGCGTCCTTCGCTGGTGTTCGCCCCGGAGGGCACCAGTACGCGCTGGTTCGCACAGCTGGCCAGCCTGCCGGTGACGCCACTCCCGGGCGCCGGCAACCAGCTCGTCCAGCCGCTGCACCTGGATGACCTGCTGGGGGCGCTGGTCGCCATCGTCGAACGCGACCAGGTGCCCGTGATGTTGGATGCGGTAGGTCCCCGCCCACTTCCGCTGCGCGACTACCTGCAGGTGTTCAAGCGCGCGATGCGCACCGGCGGGACATTCCTGCATATGCCCATGGCCCCGCTGCGCCGGTTGGCCGCGCTTGCACCGCGTCTGGGGCCCGCCCCGTTCGACGCCGACGCGATGTCGATGCTGGAGGCAGGTAACACCGCCGATCCTGCGCCGTTCCATCACTGGCTCGGGCGCACCCCTCGCGATCCTGATTCCTTCGTGCCGCCAGCCCAGGGCAGCGCCATGGCGAACCGCGCGATCTTGGGGTGGACGATCCCCGCGATGCGCGTGGCGCTGGCGGCGATGTGGCTGGCCACGGCGGTGGTTTCGCTGTGGGTCTATCCGCGCGCCGACAGCCTGGCGATGCTGGCCCAGGTCGGGCTGCACGGCGCGGTGGCAGTGGCGGCCCTGTGGGCCGGAGCGCTGGCCGACCTGGCGCTGGGCATCGGCATGCTCGTGCGCCGATTCCGCACCCTGGCCTACGCCGGCCAGCTGCTGCTGGTGGCGGCCTACACGCTGATCATCAGCATCTGGCTGCCGGAGCAGTGGGCCCATCCCTTCGGTCCGGTGCTGAAGAACCTGCCGCTCCTGGCCATGATCCTCGCCCTCCTGATGCTGGACCGGACCCATGGACCTGATCCTCGTTAAATACCTGCACGTGCTGTCGTCGACGCTGCTCTTCGGCACCGGCGTCGGCACCGCGTTCTACCTGCTGTTCGTCAGTCTGACGCGGGACGTGCATGCGATCGCGGTGGTCGCGCGCTACGTGGTGGTCGCGGACTGGATCTTCACCGCGACGACGATCGTCATCCAGCCGGTGACCGGGTTCTGGCTCGCCCACCAGATCGGCTACCCGCTGACCGAGCCCTGGCTGCTGTGGTCCACCGTCGCCTTCGTGCTCGCCGCGCTGTGCTGGCTGCCGGTGGTCTGGCTGCAGATGCGGCTGCGCGACATCGCCGTCGAGGCGGACGCGAGCGGCACGCCGCTTCCGCGGGGCTACGGCAGGATCCTGGCGATCTGGGTCGCGCTGGGCGTGCCGGCCCTGGTCTCGTTCCTGGCGATCTTCTACATGATGGTGGCCCGGCAGCTGCCCTTCGCCGGGTGACACGTCCCCGGTGAGCGGAGCCGCGCGCGCAGGCGCGGCGCTTTTGGCCAATACTCGCCGCATGCTTCCTCCCGATTTCCAGGGCTCGCTCGAGTTCCACCGCACCCTGGTGCTGGTGCTGGACCTCTTCGGCACCTTCGCCTTCGCGGTCAGCGGCGCCACGGCGGCGGTGCGCCGGCGCCTGGACCTGTTCGGCGTGCTGGTGGTGTCGTTCGCAGCCTCGACCTTCGGCGGCATCAGCCGCGACGTGCTGATCGGCGACACCCCACCGGCGGCCTTCGAGGACTGGCGCTATCTCGCGGTGGCGCTAGCCGCCGGCGTGGTGGCCTTCTACTGGTCGGCGTTGATCGAGCGCCTGCGCAATCCGGTGCGCCTGCTCGACGCCATCGGCCTGGCGTTCTTCGCGGTGGCCGGCACGCAGAAGGCCCTGGCGTTCGGGCTCAGTCCGGTCATGGCCGCGTTGATGGGCATGTTGACCGGCATCGGCGGCGGCATGGCGCGTGACATCCTGCTGGCCGACGTCCCGGCGGTGCTGCGCTCCGAACTCTATGCCGTCGCGGCCCTGGCCGGCGCCGGCATCGTGGTGGCCGGGCACCTGCTGGGGCTGCCCGTGCTCGCCAGCGCGCTGGTGGCCGGACTGACCTGCTTCGGGCTGCGCATGGCGGCGCTGCGCTGGGGCTGGCGGCTGCCGGTGGCGCGCAGCCCTCAGTCATCTTCGGACGACGGTCCGAAGTAGAATTGCGGCATCGTGATACGTGCCCTGCCCCTGCGGATCCTGCTGATCCTCGCCCTGATGCTGGATGGCATCGGCGGCGCCGTGGCCGGCGTGCTGGCCTCCCTTCCGGCGGAACCCGCGGCACTGTCGATGGCCGTCGGAGTCGACGAAGCGGTCGGCACGGCGGGCCAGGCGGGCACGGACGGTTGCCCCGGGCACGCGGTCGCTGCCCTGCCCCCGCACCAGCCCCCCCCGTCGTCAGACCACGTTGGCCATGCCGGGGATGAAGAACCCTGCGACCAGAGCGCCGAATGCCGGCAGGCATGCATGCACGCCGCGGCGGCCGTCCCGGCGGCGCTCGCCCTCGGTGCCGCCCCGGCGCATGCGAGCCTGATCCTGCATCCGCTGGCCATCGGCCATCCGTCGCCGTCCCTGTCCAGTCCGATCCGGCCACCCATCGCCTGAAGGCCGCGCCCTCCGGCGCCGTTGCTGCGCCCCCTCCCCGGGGGCGATCCGATGACCTCCGACGCCTGCGCTGCCGTGGCGTTGGCCCTGTGACCAGGATCTTCCATGCACGTTTCCCGCTTTCCGCGCTCCGGCGCGTCCATTCCGCGCCGGCGCTTTGTCCAGGGACTGGCCGGCGGCGGCGCCCTGGCGGCACTTGGCCTTGGCAGCCGGTCCGCGCTCGCGGTGCAGCCGCCGGTGCCCGTGCTGGCAGGCAGCCGTCTCGACCTGTCGATCGGCCGCTCGCCGGCTGATTTCACCGGCCGCCCGCGCCTGGCCACCACGGTCAACGGCAGCCTCCCCGGTCCCACGCTGCGGATGCGCGAGGGCGACAACGTCCTGCTGCGCGTGGCCAACCGGCTGCGCCACGACTGGACGTCGATCCACTGGCATGGCCTGCTGCTGCCGGCCAACATGGACGGCGTGCCGGGCCTCAGCTTCGACGGCATCGCGCCGGGCGAAGCCTGGGAGTACCGCTTCGACGTCCGCCAGTCGGGGACCTACTGGTACCACAGCCATTCGATGTTCCAGGAGCAGGCGGGCCTGTACGGCGCGCTGGTCATCGACCCGATCCAACCACCGCCCTACCACTTCGACCGCGAGCACGTGGTCCTGCTGTCGGACTGGACGGACATGGACCCGACGGCGCTGTTCCGGCGCATGAAGAAGGACGCGGGCTACGACAACTGGTACCGGCCGACGGTCGGTGACCTGGTGCGCCACGCCCGCGCGAACGGGGTCGGGCCGGCGCTGCGCGAGCGCGCGATGTGGGACCGGATGCGGATGACGCCCAGCGACATCTCCGACATCAACGGCCACACCTATACCTACCTGCTCAACGGCACCGCGCCCGCCGGAAACTGGACCGGCCTGTTCAGGCCCGGCGAACGCGTGCTGCTGCGCTTCATCAACGCGTCCGCAATGACCTATTTCGACGTGCGGATCCCGGGACTCGAGCTGACCGTCGTCGCGGCCGATGGCCAGTACATCCATCCGGTCACCGTGGACGAATTCCGGATCGCGGCGGCGGAGACCTTCGACGTGCTGGTCGAGCCCGCGGGCGCCGATGCCTTCGCCATCTTCGCCCAGGACTCCGGGCGGACGGGCTACGCCCGCGGGACGCTGGCGGTACGCCACGGCCTCGTGCCGCCGGTACCTGCCCTGGATCCACGCCCGCTGCTGACGATGGACGACATGGGGCACGGCGGGATGGACCATGGCGGGATGGACCATGGCGCGATGGATCACGGCGGAATGCAGCATGCGTCGACGGGATCCGCGCCGATGGATCACGCCGGGATGGACCACGGCGGAATGGATCACGCTGGAATGGATCACGCCGGAATGGATCACGTCGCCATGGGCCACGGCCCTGGCAAGCAGCCCGCTGACTCCTCCGCGCACGGCATGCAGCGCCACCCCGACAGTGAACGCGGCAATCCCCTCGTCGACATGCAGGCGATGTCGCTGGCACCGCGGCTCGAGGATCCCGGAGTCGGCCTTCGCGGCAACGGGCGCACCGTGCTCACCTATGGCGCGATGCGCAGCCTGTTCGACGATCCCGATGGCCGCGATCCGGGCCGCGAGGTGGAGTTGCACCTCACCGGCCACATGGAGAAGTTCGCCTGGTCCTTCGACGGCCTGTCGTTCATGGACGCCGAACCGCTGCGCATGCGCTACGGCGAGCGCCTGCGCGTCACCCTGGTCAATGACACGATGATGTCCCATCCCATCCACCTCCACGGCATGTGGAGCGACGTCGAGGACGCGGACGGCCGCTTCCAGCTGCGCAAGCACACCGTCGACATGCCGCCGGGCACCCGGCGCAGCTTCCGCGTGCGCGCCGATGCCCTCGGCCGCTGGGCCTTCCATTGCCACCTGCTCTACCACATGGAGGCGGGAATGATGCGCGAGGTGCGGGTGGAGGAAGGCGCATGAGCACCGGCCATCGCACGATCCTTGCGGCAGCGCTCGCACTCGCGCTGGCCGTTGTTCCGACCGGGCAGGTGGCAGCTCAGGTGCAGGGCTCCGACGCCGAACATGCGGCCCACGAGCACCACGCGGCGCACGACCACCATGTGCCGCACGACCACCATGCGCCGGACGACTACCATGCGCCGGACGACTACCACGCGGCGCCAACTCCGCCAGCCGGAAATGCGGGGCACGCAGGGCACGCGGGACATGCGGGACATGCGGGACAGGCTGGGCAAGCCGCGCACGGAGGGCGCGCAGGTCATGGCGGACATGCCACACACGCCGCACACGCCGCACACGCCGCACACGCCGCACATGCCGGACATGCAGGACATGCGGACATGTCCCCGCTGACCCCGATCCCCGCCCTCACCGATGCCGACCGCGCCGCGGCCTTCCCCGCGGTGAGTCATCCGATGAGCCACGGCCCCGGCACGAACCACCTGCTGCTGTTCGAACGCCTCGAAGCCTGGGATGGCGACCACGGCGGCGGCCAGGCCTGGGAGGCCGAGGGCTGGATCGGTGGCGATACCCGCAGGCTGTGGCTGCGCTCGGAAGGTGAGCGCTCGGGTGGGCGCACCGGGGCGGCCAGCCTGGACCTGATGTACGGCCGCAGCGTGACCCCGTGGTGGGACCTGCTCGCGGGCGTCCGCCATGACTTTGCGCCCGGAGACGCGCAGGACTGGCTGGGCGTCGGCATCCAGGGCCTGGCGCCCTACCTGGTCGAGGTTTCGGCCACCGCCTGGTTCGGCGGATCGGGGCGCAGCATGCTCGAGCTCGAAGCCGGCTACGACCTGCTTCTGACCAACCGGCTCATACTCGAGACCTCCCTGGAGGCCACCGTCCATGGCAGGACCGACCCGGGCCGCGACGTCGGTTCAGGGCTGTCGACCGTCGAGGCCGGGCTGCGGCTGCGCTACGAGCTCCACCGCCGCTTCGCGCCGTATGTGGGCGTGACCCACGAACGCGATTTCGGCCAGACCGCACGGCTCGCCCGGGCCCGGGATGGTGCGAGTCGCGAGACCCACGTGGTCGCCGGCATCCGATTCTGGTTCTGATTCAATACATTGGAGAACATTCTTCATGAATTACAACAACAGCTTCCGCTCGCTGCTGGTCCTGGCCACCCTGTCGGGACTGCTGGCCTGCTCCCCCGCCACCAGTGCGCCGGCGGCGTCCGCAGACACCGCCGCCTCCGCAGACACCGTCACTCCCCGAACGCAACAGGGTCCGGGTGCGGCAGCTCCGGCAGCCCCGGCGCAGAGTCCCGTCCCGGCGAACGGGGACGCCCGCTCCCTGCTCGTCGTCCACAAGCACCCCAGCTGCGGCTGCTGCGGCCTGTGGATCGAGCACATGCGCGAAGCCGGCTTCCAGGTCCAGGTGCACGACCACGAGGACATGGGTCCGATCAAGGAGCGGGTCGGCGTGCCCTACGCGAAGGGCTCCTGCCACACCGCGGAAATCGACGGCTACTTCGTCGAGGGCCATGTGCCGGCGGCCGACGTGAAGCGCCTGCTCGCCGAGCGCCCCGAGGCGCGTGGACTCACCGTGCCGGGCATGCCGGCGGGTTCGCCCGGCATGGAGATGCCCGACGGCACGGTGCACCCCTACGCGGTTGAGCTGGTGGGCAACGACGGCAGCACCAGCGAGTACGCGCGCCACGGCGACTGAGGCGGCGCGTCCGTCGCGCGCCGACAGCGGTCAGTACATGTGCTGGCCGCCGTTGACCGCGATGTTGGCACCCGTCACGTAGCCGGCGCCTTCGCTGCAGAGGAAGGCGACGACGGCTGCGATCTCCTCCGGCCTGCCCAGGCGCCCCATCGGAACCTGGGCCACGATCGACTCGACGATCTCGGGCTTCATCGACGTCACCAGCGTGGTGCCGACGTAGCCGGGCGAAACGGCATTGACGGTCACGCCCTTGCGCGCCATCTCCTGCGCGAGCGCCTTGGTGAATCCCTGCACGCCGGCCTTCGCCGCCGAATAGTTGGTCTGTCCGAACTGCCCCTTGGTGCCGTTGACCGACGAGATGTTGACGATGCGTCCCCAGCCACGCGCGGCCATGCCCTCGACGAAGGGCTTGCTGACGTTGAACATCGAATCGAGGTCGGTGCGCAGCACCGCGTCCCATTGCGCCTTATCCATCTTGCGGAACGTCGCATCACGGGTGATGCCGGCATCGTTGACCAGGATGTCGACGCCGATGCCGGCGTCGTGCAGGCGCGACGCCATCGCCTGGCAGCTGTCGTAGTCGCCCACGTCGACCGGTTCGACCCGGAAATCGCGACCTGCCGCCGACTGCGCCGTGCGCCACGCGGCCGGGTCCTCGACGCCGGCGTGGCAGGTCACCACGACGCGATGCCCCGCTTCGTGCAGCGCGATCGCGATGGCTTCGCCGATGCCGCTGGTGCCGCCGGTGACGAGCGCGGTTCGCGGGGTCTGGGTGTGGGTCATTCGGGGCTCCGGTTGGACGATGAAGCCGCGCAGTATCGCGTGCCGTGCACGGCCGCGAAAAATTCCCGTCGCAATGTGTTGACGTCGCCGCGAAGGCTGCCTACAATTTCCAGCTCGCAACACGTGGGGCCATAGCTCAGCTGGGAGAGCGCCTGCATGGCATGCAGGAGGTCGGCGGTTCGATCCCGCCTGGCTCCACCACTCTACGAACCAGGCCGTTCGTGAGTGCGGACAGATCCAAGTCCCCATCGTCTAGAGGCCTAGGACACCACCCTTTCACGGTGGACACCGGGGTTCGAATCCCCGTGGGGACGCCACACACGAAAGCCCGCCTTCATGGCGGGCTTTTTCTTTCCTGCCGCAGCGTGGCGACGCCGTGGCCGCGCTCGGCCAGGTATTGCAGCCACTTGCCGAGGAAGGTGTTCATGCGCATCCGGTGCCCGAGCACCGCGGCCGGCGGCGGGAACATGCCGATCGCATCCTGCCAGCGGCGGCCGACATAGCAGTGCGTGGCTTCGACCTGCCGGGCATCGCGATAGAAGCGCAGGTAGACCGAGGGGTCGGGTTCGCCGGTCACCGGGTCGGGGAGCGCCACGTAGGCCATCCGCAGCTCGCTGGTATAGGCGTGGCGTTCGATCACGTCCAGGCGCAGGTCCAGCCCGTCGCCGACGCTCGAGACGTAGCTGCCGGCGGCGAGGTCGCCCGGTTCGAACAGGCGCACCAGGCGGGCGTGGTTCTCGGCGTACAGCGCCATCAGCCAGCCGAGGCGGCTGAGGCCGGGAAGTCGTGCGCGTCGGGCGAGCAGTTGCGACATGACCCGATGCTACACGCTCAGAACATGCCGCGGCGGATGCCCAAAGTGCTCATCACCTTGCTTGAAATCTCCTCGATCGAGGTATGCGTCGTGCTCAGCACCGGGATGCGCTCGGCGCGGAACAGGGACTCCGCCGCGGCCACCTCGCGCCGGCAGGTCTCCGGCTCGGCGTAGCGCGAGTTCGGCCGCCGCTCCTGGCGGATCTGCTGCAGCCGCACCGGATCGATGGTCAGCCCGAACAGCTTCGCCCGGTGCGCGCGCAGCCGCGGTGGCAGGCGGTCGTGCTCGAGGTCTTCCTCGGTCAGCGGATAGTTGGCGGCGGCGATGCCATGGTGCAGGGCGAGGTAGACGCAGGTGGGGGTCTTGCCCGCGCGCGACACCGCCACCAGGATCACGTCGGCATCGTCGTAGTTGATCGACATGCCGTCGTCGTGGGTCAGCGCATAGTTCATCGCGTTGATGCGCTTGTGGTAGGCGTCGAAGTCGACCATGCCGTGGGCCTGGCCCACGCGTGGCTGGCGGGTCTCGCCCAGCTCGGCCTCGAGCGCGGTCATGAACGGCTCGAGCACGTCGAGGACCAGCGCGCCGCTGCCCCGGATCGCCGTGGTCAGCTCGCCGTTGATGCAGGAATTCACCACCACCGGCCGCAGGCCGCTGGCCTCCCCCGCCTCGCGGATGCGCCCGGCGATCTCGTGCGCGCGCTCCACGCTGTCCACGAACGGGATCCGCTCGGTGGCGAAGGCACTGTCGCGGAACTGGGTGAGGAGGCTGTGGCCGACCGTTTCGGCGGTGATTCCGGTGCCGTCGGAGACGTAGAAGACCGGGCGCGGGCTCGACATGCGTGTTTTCCTGCTTGGCCGCGGGCCCCGCGGCGGGATGGCTTGCTAAAATAGCCGTTCCCGTCGTCCAGCGCCGCAGGCCCAGGACGGCTCTCCCGCGACCCCATGCCTTCCCTCCGGAGCCAGCCTTGAGCGCCAACATCCTGTGGCTTGACGACCTTCGCCTGACCGACCTCGCGCAGGTCGGCGGCAAGAATTCCTCGCTTGGCGAGATGATCGGCAACCTGGCCAGGCTCGGCGTCTCGGTCCCCGGCGGCTTTGCCACCACCGCCGACGCGTTCAAGGACTTCGTCGCTCACAACACGCTGCACCAGCGCATCTTCGACCGCCTGGCCACGCTGGACGTGGAAGACGTTCCGGCGCTGAACAGCGCCGGCGCCGAGATCCGCGGCTGGGTGATCGATGCACCGCTGCAGCCGGCGCTCGAGGCCGACATCCGCAGCGCCTACGCCAAGCTCTGCGCCGACAACGGCGGTGGCGACGTCGCCGTGGCCGTGCGCTCCTCGGCCACCGCGGAAGACCTCCCGGACGCCAGCTTCGCCGGCCAGCAGGAAACCTTCCTCAATGTCACCGGCGCCGACGACGTGGTGGTCAAGGTCAAGGAGGTGTTCGCCAGCCTCTACAACGACCGCGCCATCGCCTACCGCGTGCACCACGGCTTCAAGCACGAGGACGTGTTCCTGTCGGCCGGCGTGCAGCTGATGGTGCGCTCGGACTGCGGAAGCTCCGGCGTGCTGTTCACGCTCGACACCGAGTCCGGCTTCCGCGACGTGGTCTTCGTCACCTCGAGCTACGGCCTGGGCGAGAACGTCGTGCAGGGCGCGGTCAACCCCGACGAGTTCTACGTCTACAAGCCCACGCTGCGCCAGGGCCGTCCTGCGATCCTGCGCCGCTCGCTCGGCGCCAAGCAGATCCGCATGGTGTATTCCGATGCGCCCGGCGAGCGCGTGCGCAACGAGGACACGCCGGCCGAGCTGCGCGCCACGTTCTCGATCACCGACGCCGACGTGCAGGAGCTGTCGCGCCAGGCGCTGACGATCGAGGAGCACTATGGCCGCCCGATGGACATCGAGTGGGCCAAGGACGGCATCACCGGCAAGCTGTTCATCGTGCAGGCGCGCCCGGAGACGGTGAAGTCGCGCGCCAAGGCCACCCAGATCGAGCGCTTCATGCTCGGCGCGCGCGGGCCCGTGGTCTGCGAGGGCCGCGCCATCGGCCAGAAGATCGGCTCGGGCGTGGCGCGCGTGGTGCGTTCGCTCGACGACATGGCCCGCGTGCAGCCCGGTGACGTGCTGGTGGCCGACATGACCGATCCCGACTGGGAACCGGTGATGAAGCGCGCCGCCGCCATCGTCACCAACCGCGGCGGCCGCACCTGCCACGCCGCGATCATCGCGCGCGAGCTCGGTGTCCCGGCCGTGGTCGGCACCGGCAACGCGCTGGACGCGATCGAGGACGGCGCGACGGTCACCATCAGCTGCGCCGAGGGCGATACCGGCTTCATCTACGCCGGCGCCCTGCCCTTCGAGCGCATCACCACCGACCTGACCTCGATGCCCGAGGCGCCGCTCAAGATCATGATGAACGTCGCCAACCCGGAGCGCGCGTTCGATTTCGGCCAGCTGCCCAACGCCGGCATCGGCCTGGCGCGGCTGGAGATGATCATCGCCGCGCACATCGGCGTGCATCCGAACGCGCTGCTGGAGTACGCCAGGCAGGACGCCGAGACGAAGAAGAAGATCGACGAGCGCGCCGCCGGCTACGCCGACCCGGTGAGCTTCTACGTCGACCGCCTCGCCGAGGGCATCGCCACCCTGACCGCGTCGGTGGCGCCGAATCCGGTGATCGTGCGCATGTCGGACTTCAAGTCCAACGAGTACGCCAACCTCATCGGCGGCCAGCGCTACGAGCCCGAGGAAGAGAACCCGATGATCGGCTTCCGCGGCGCCAGCCGCTACGTCGATCCGGCCTTCGCCCAGGCCTTCGCGCTGGAGTGCCGCGCGGTGCTGAAGGTGCGCGAGACCATGGGCCTGGAGAACCTCTGGGTCATGATCCCGTTCGTGCGCACCCTCGACGAGGGCCGCCGCGTGCTCGAGGTGCTGGCCGCAAACGGCCTGCGCCGCGGGGTCAACGGCCTCAAGGTGATCATGATGTGCGAGGTGCCGTCGAACGCGCTCATGGCCGACGAGTTCCTCGAGATGTTCGACGGCTTCTCGATCGGCTCCAACGACCTGACGCAGCTGACGCTGGGCCTCGACCGCGATTCGGCCGTCGTCGCGCACCTGTTCGACGAGCGCGATCCGGCGGTGAAGAAGCTGCTGTCGATGGCGATCCAGGCCGCCAAGGCCAAGGGCAAGTACATCGGCATCTGCGGCCAGGGCCCGAGCGACCATCCGGACCTCGCCGAGTGGCTGATGCAGCAGGGCATCGAATCGGTCTCGCTCAACCCCGACACCGTCGTCGACACCTGGCTGAAGCTCGCCAAATCCAAGGCCGCGGGCTGACGCACCACCCCCATGTAGGAGCGGCTACAGCCGCGATCGCACTGCGCGAAGGCCGGGCTTCTTACCCGGCCTTCCTTTTTTTGCCACGGATCTACGCGGATAAGGCGGATTTACACGGATAGAGCTGTGATTGCCGCGGGAATGGCCAGTGTGCACGGCTGTAGCACTTTGCGGCGGTCCGGGTTCAGCGAGCGTGCGCGGCGGGAGGCGCCGCGCCGCTGAAAGAAAATCCGTGCAAATCCATGCAAATCCGCTCTATCCGCGTAAATCCGTGGCAAAAACTCGCTCTTCTTTCCGCGCCCGCGGCCTTACTCGTGCGGAGCGAAGGTCCCCATGCCGGTCCGGTAGTGGCGGAGTTCGGCGATCGAGTCGTGCACGTCGCTCAGGGCGGTGTGCGCCGCCTGCTTGCGCAGGCCGGCGTAGAGCTCGGGCGCCCAGCGGCGGGCGAGTTCCTTCAGCGTGCTGACGTCCAGGTTGCGGTAGTGGAACCAGCGCTCCAGCGCGGGCATGCGGCGGTGGAGGAAGCGGCGGTCCTGGCAGATCGAGTTTCCGCACATCGGCGACCGGCCCGCCGGGACCCACTGCTCGAGGAACTCCAGGGTGCGGGCCTCGGCCTCGGCCATCGGCACGCCTTCCTCCAGCACCCGCCGCCAGAGGCCGGAGCGTCCGTGCTGGTTGCGGTTCCACTCGTCCATCGCCTCCAGCGTCGCCAGCGGCTGGGCGACGGCCAGTTCGGGGCCTTCGGCCAGCACCCGCAGCTGCGCGTCGGTGACCACGGTGGCGATCTCGAGGATGGTGTCGTTGTCGGTGTCCAGACCGGTCATTTCCAGGTCGATCCACACCAGCCGTTCTTCTCCGTTGCCCACCCTCGCTCCTTCGTGATCCGTCGTGACCCACATGGTAACGCCGCGCTCAGGCCGGCGGCAGGCCGCGCTTGGCGCGGAAGTAGTTCCTCAGGCGGGCACCGGCCTCTTCGCCCAGCACGCCCCCCAGTACCTCGACCCGGTGGTTGTGGCGCGGATCGGCCAGCAGGTCGAAGACGCTGCCCGCGGCGCCGGTCTTGGGATCGCCGGCGCCGTAGACCACGCGCGCGACGCGGGCATGCACCATCGCCATCGCGCACATCGCACAGGGCTCGAGGGTGACGTACAGGGTGCACCCGACCAGGCGGTGGTTGCCGAGCGCCCTGCCCGCTTCGCGCATGGCGACGATTTCCGCGTGCGCACTCGGGTCGTGGTCACCGATGTTGCGGTTCCAGCCTTCGCCCACGAGGCGGCCGTCTGCATCCACCACCACCGCGCCGACCGGGATCTCGTCGTGCTCGCGCTCGGCGCGCCCGGCCAGCGCCAGCGCATGGCGCATCCAGGCGATGTCCGCGTCGGCCAGGTTCGATCCGGGGTTGCTCGGCTGCTGCTGCATGGCCGGCATTCTAGTGGTCGGAGGCCTAGAATCGGGACATGCAAGCACATGATCCAGGGGCGCGCGCCGCGGCGCCGGGCGCCCATCCTTCACTCCAGCCGATGCAGATGGACGTGGTCTCGGTGCAGTCCCAGGTGGTCTATGGCCAGGTGGGCAACACCATCGCCGTCCCCACCTTCCAGTCGCTGGGCCTGCGCGTCGCCGCAGTACCGACGGTAGTGCTGAGCAATACCCCGCACCATCCCAGCATCCATGGCGGTCCGGTGCCGACCGGGTGGTTCCAGGGCTATCTCGACGACCTGGTGGCGCGCGATGCCGTGCGCGAACTGCGGGCGGTGGTGGTGGGCTATCTCGGTGGACCGGAGCAGGCCGGGGTGCTGGCGCGCTGGATCGAAGCGCGCCTGCGCGAACGCCCCGGGCTTTCGGTCTTCATCGACCCGGTGATCGGCGACGAGGACGTGGGGATCTATGTCGATCCGCGCATGATCGACGCGCACTGCGGCCAGCTGGTCGGGCTCGCCGATGGTCTGGTGCCCAACGGCTTCGAGCTCGGCGTGCTGACCGGGATGCCGGTGGCCGACACCGCCGACGTGGTCCATGCAGCACGCAGCCTCCTCGTCGGACGCACCCGATGGGTGGTGGTGACCAGCGCCGCCCCTGCGGCCTGGGGCGATGGCGGGATGAAGGTGCTGGTGGTCCAGCGCGACGCCGAGTGCGTGATCCGCCACCGCCGGCTGGACGCCACGCCCAAGGGCACCGGCGATCTGTTCAGCGCCACCCTCGCCGCCCACCTGCTGCGCGGCGCCCCTGTGGAGGACGCGGCGCGGCTCGCCTGCGACCGTGTCCTTGCCGTCCTGGACGCCAGTCAGGCGGCCGGTAGCGCCGAAATGCTGGTGTTCCCCGAACCCGGCTGAACCGCGGCGCCGGCGGGGTTCCCGGCCAGTCGCCGGCGCGCCATGCCGGTGGTGCAGCCGAACGCATGCTTGAACGCGCGGCAGAACGCACTCTCGCTTTCGAAGCCCAGGCTGCCGGCGATCTCGCAGACCGGCATCGCGGTGTCGCAGACCAGCTCCCAGGCGCGCTGGCAGCGCAGGCGCGAGGCGTACTCCGTGGGCGTCTCGCCGAAGACGTGCCGGTGCACGCGGATCAGGTGGCACGGCGAATAGTTGGCGCTGGCCGCCAGCCGCGACAGCGCGATGTGGTCGTCCAGGTGGCAGCGGATCAGGTGCTGGACGCGCAACAGGCGCAGCAGCGTCTGCCGTCGGCGTAGCCGGGTGCGGCCACTGCAGCGGCCCATGCGGCCCTGGAGTTCCGCCTGGTGTTCGGCCAGCGCCTGGCGCAGGTCGGCCACGAGGTCGGTCGCGAGGCGGCCGGCCGGGAACTCGGCCGCGTGCGCACGCCTCGCCAGTCGCACGATCGGGCGCAGCACCGTGCGCGGGCAACCGGCCTCCCACGGCAGGAGGTCGGCGCCGGGGATGCGAGCATCCGGCGTCCAGGTGGCCGGCGGCGCTGTCACCAGCAGCCACCAGCACTGGCCATGCGCGGCGCAGCGCAGGCTTCCCTCCAGCCACAGCTGATAGCGACCCTGGGCCAGCATCCAGTTGGCGTCGTGGGACTCCAGTACCAGCGCGCCGGACAGCACGACGCACAGGGTGATCCAGCCCGGAGGCACCTGCAGCGCGCTGCCCCGGCCGCGCGCCCGCACCACGTTCAGGCAGTGCGAATCCAGCTGGCCTGCGGGAAGCGACTGGGCACCGCGCAGCGGATGCAAGCGGGTCTGCAAGGGCGCCTCCTCGGGATCCGGCGATCGTCCGGGCATCGGATGTGCAGGCCGCGTGAAGGCACGCCGCGTCCGGTTGTGTCCTGGTCCACGCGGGAGGATAGTCCGGCCTTGCCCAGGTGTGCCGGAACGGAGGCGTGGATGGCCGATGGCGAGCTGGCAAGCCTGGTCCACGGTGAGCAGCTCCTCGCCCGGGGCGAGATCGCGTCCGCACTGAAGCTGGCAACCCTGGCGCTCGCCGCGGAAGCGACACGTCCGGCGTGGCACCGCCTCCGTGGCCTTGCCCTGGCCGCGTCCGGCCGCGCGTCGGAAGCGCGTCCGCACCTCCAGCGCTATGCCGAGCTGGAGCCGCGCGAGGCCGAAGCCTGGACCAACCTCGGCAACGCCTGCCTGGACGCCGGTGACGCCGCCGCTGCGGTCGACGCGTTCCGCGTGGGCGGTGACGCAGGCGCGTCCGGCCTGCCCTACCTGCTTGGCCGGGGATCGGCGCTGCTCGGGACCGGCTGCTGCAGCGAAGCGCTCCCCTGGTTGCAGCGCGCGCTCGCCCTGGAGCCCGACGCCGCCGATGTGCGGCTTGCGCTGGGACAGTGCCTTGCCGAGCTCGAGCGGTTCGAGGCGCTCGACGCCTGCCTGGCCGGAGTGGATGCCGACGCCCTGGACTTCGGACAGCGCACCGCGTTCGCCTGGCTGTCGGCGCTGGCCGGACGTGACGAAGCGGCGGTCACGCTCTACTCCAGGCTGATCGCGGAGCAGCCCGAGGCGCGGCGCCCCAAGGTCGAGCTGGCGCTGCTGCTGGAGCGCATGAACCGGGTGCAGGAGGCGGCCCGGCTGCTTGGCGACGGGGCCGGCGATCCGACTCCGGCGGCAACAGATGCGATGGACGTCCTTGCGCGTGCACGCCTGGCACGACGCCTGGGACGGACGGCCGGTGCTGCCGATGCGCTTGCCCGGGCAGCGGAAGCCGAGCGCGACCCGGCAATGGCGGCCCAGCTCGGCTACGAGCTGGCGCGCTGGCACGACCCGCAGGATCCCGATGCGGCCATGGCCGCGCTGTCGCAGGCCCACGCGAATGCCGCCGCCGCACTGCGGCAGCGCCATCCGGACCTGCGAGCCGAAGGCGTGCTCGACTGGCTTCGCGAGCGCCTGTGCCATCCGCTGCCCGCGCCGCACGTGGCGGCCGCCGGCGACCCGCCGGATCCGGTCTTCCTGGTGGGGTTCCCGCGCTCGGGCACCACGATGCTGGAGCAGATGCTGGAGCGGCACCCTGCACTTCAGGTGCTCGACGAGCGGCCTGCCGTGGAACGCGTCATCCATGCCATGCGCACGTCCGCGGGATGGAACGGTGGGGACCTGGACGCGGCCCTGGCGGGTCTCGACTTCGGCCACTGGAGCAGCCTGCGCGCGCGGTACCGCACCGAGGTCGCGCGATACCGCGTGCCTGCGGGCCGCCTGGTCGACAAGTACCCGCTGTACCTGACCCGGGTGCCGTACATCCAGCGGCTGTTTCCCCGGAGCGACTGGCTGCTGCTGCTCCGCCACCCCTGCGACTGCGTGCTGAGCTGCCATTTCCAGGCGTTCGGGCTCAACGGTGGCGCACTCGCCTTCGCCTCGCTGGAGTCGACCGCCCGCACCTATGCCGCGGTGATGGGCTACTGGGAGGAGCAGCGTGTCCTCGCCCGGCCCCGCGTCCACGTCCTGCGCTACGAGGAACTTGTGGGCGGGCCGGAGCCCGCGCTCCGGCAGCTGATGGACGCCCTGCAGTTGCCCATGGATCCGTCGCAACTGGCGTTTCCGGCCGCCGTGGCCGCGCGAACCCGCCGCATCAACACGCCCAGCTACGCGCAGGTCGCCGAGCCGGTCAACGCCAATGCCGTGGGGCGCTGGCGGCGGTACCGCGCCCATTTCAGCGATGCGGTCCTGGAGCCGCTCGCGCCCTTCGCGCAGCGCTACGGCTATGCGCTGGACTGAGGCGCGCTGGACTGAGGCGCGCCCTGCCCGGTACCGGGCTGCACGAACCTCAGGTAGGTCGACAGGATGTACTTGTCCTGGGTCGGCGACGGCTGGCCCTGGTGCGCGTACAGCCAGTACGGCGGGAACATCAGCAGGCGGCCGGCCCTGGGGGCCACGCCGGTCTGCAGGCCGGGGAACCAGGTGCAGCCGCCCTCGGACACGTCGTTGAGGTACCAGAGGAAGACCAGGTAGCGGTCGCAGACCTCGTTGATCGAATCGAAGTGGGTCTGGAATTTCTCGTCGCTCCCGGCGCGGTAGCGCTTCAGGATCAGCGGACTCAGCAGCGGGCTGTCCGGCACGGGGATCGGCAGGCCGACGTCGGCGTTGTAGCGCTGCAGCTGGCGGCTGACCAGCTGCCTGAAGTAGGACAGGAAGGGCGCGTCGGACAGGCGGCTGACGTCGAGCTCGGTCCAGGCGCTGTCCTCGAGTCCGGCGCGCACGCCGCGCCCGTTCACCGTCTGGAACCTCGCCAGCGCGGTGAACGAGTCGACCAGCTTGCGGCACATCCCCGGATCGAGCACGTCGTCATAGACGCGGATGTAGTGCCGCAGCGCCGCGTCCGGGGCTGCCGCCGCGGCCTGGGCCGCGACGGCAGGGGTCACCGCCGGATCAGAAGCGGGCAGTCCAGCGCATCCAGAAGAAACGGCCGATGGCATCGTAGGTCCGCATGTCGGTGGAAGCATTGAAGCCGGAGTAGATCAGCGGCGGCTGGCGGTCGGTCAGGTTGCGCACACCGAGCTGGATCGAGCTGTTGTTGAAGTCCGCGATACGGTAGCCCACCTGCAGGTCGGTCTGGGTGTAGGACGGAACGCGCCGCTTGGCGACGTAGCCCGGGTCGGTGACGTCGGCCACGTCCGGGGCCTCGTAGACGTGGTGGACGTAGCGCGTGGTCACGCTGGCGCTGAAGTTGCCGCGCGTCCAGCTGATGTCGTTCAGCCCGCGCCAGCGCGCCATGTTGCCGAAGCCGGACGACGCGCTGTCGACGAACGTGCCCGCCAGGCCGCTGCTCTCCGGGATGCCCGGGAAGGCCCCGACGTTGCTGCTGGGATCGCCGGACAGCAGTTGTACGTCGTATTCGGCCAGGTAGCTCGTATCCAGGTTCCAGCGGAACTGGCCCCAGCCGGATTCCGGGAACAGGTAGCGCAGGCCGACGTCGACGCCCGAGGTCTTCAGGCTGCCGAAGTTGCCGATGACGTTGGTCATCTGGGCCACGTCGCCGCTGTCGTCGCGGATGAAGGTGTCGCAGAAGCGGCCGAAGTCGTAGCACTGGTTGAGCAGCACGTTCTCGGGCAGGTTGGTGATGAACTGGTCCAGCTCCACCCGCCAGTAGTCGGCCGTGACCGAGAAGCCGTCGAACCAGCCCGGGCTGTAGACGAAGCCCCAGGTGAGCACGTCGCCCTCTTCCGGCTGCAGGTCCGGGTTCGCGACCTGGAACGAGGTCACCTGGTTGTTGCTCTGGCGGAAGGAGCCGTCGGTGGGCACGCCGCCGCAGGCGCGCGGATCGGCCGTGGCCTGGCCCGCATAGCCGTTGCAGGGGTCGGTATAGGTGTTGGCGCTGGGCACCGTCGGCGCGAACAGGTCGCCGATGGTCGGCGCGCGGAACACGTCGGCGAACGTGGCACGCACCAGCAGGTCGGCGAACGGCTTCCATTCCAGGCCGATCTTCGAGTTCGTGGTGCCGCCGAAGTTGGAATAGTCGGAATAGCGCGTGCCCAGCGAGATGCTGAGCCGCTCGGCGAACGGCACGTTGGCGAGCAGCGGCAGCAGCGCCTCGGCATAGATCTCGTTGACGTCGAACTCGCCGCTGATGTCGCCGAACGTGCAGGCTTCCTGGGTGATCAGGCAGACCGTCTCGCCCGGCGGGATGATGGTCAGGAAATCGCTGCTCGAGCTTGCGCTCTCCTCGCGCCGCTCGACGCCCAGGGCCAGCGACGCGGTGCCGGCGTCCCACTGGAAGAGGTCGCCGGTGATGTTCGCGTTGAACACCTTCAGGTCGTTCTCGTTGGTGTTGTGGATCGTCGGGTTGATCAGCTCCAGCGCCGCCAGCTGCGCCTGCCCGGCGGGCGTCGACGGATCCGGCGGCGGGCCCATGAAATTGACCGGCAGGCAGCCGTCGATCACCGACGTCGGGTCACCCGGGGTCCGGACGCAGATCGGGTCCCCGGTGGAGGGATCGATCATCGACGGGCCCAGCGCGTCGGTCAGGCCCGGGCTGTAGAGGTAGCCGCGCACCGACGAGGACTGCGGCGTGCGCCCGTAGCCATAGGAGGCGTCCCAGCTCCAGCTGCTGTCGCCGAACACACCGCGCAGGCCTCCGGTGATCTGGTAGGTCTCGGTCTCGAAGCGCGTGGTCCGGGTCGGGATGAAGTCGCGCAGGCGCAGGCGCGCATCCGCGATGTCGACCCCGAAGGGGTTGTACAGGCTGTCGCCGCTGATCGGCACGTTGTCGACCGCGGCGCGGCCGTCGAAGGGCAGCGGCGCGATGAAGAACGAGGATTCCGTGCGCAGCCAGGATCCGAGCAGGAAGGCCTCGACGTCGTCGCTGATGTCGTAGCTGCCGGCCATGAACAGCGCCGTGCGCTCCTGCGGCGTCAGGTTGAGGTTGCCGTCGGCCTGGAAGTTGTAGACGTCGTTGGTGTTGTCGAAGCAGCGGAAGTCGGAGGGCGAGGTGCCGGGGCGGCCCTCGATGCGGGTCAGGACCACGTTGGCACCGCCGCCGCAGTTGGGGTCGGCCAGGTTCACGCCGGTCGCCGCCGCGCGCGGCAGCACGTAGCGCCCGGTCAGGATGCGGCTGGTCCCCCCGATCCCCTTCTCGCCAGCGTAGAGCTGGTAGGGCTGGCTGGAATAGGCGCGGTTGGCGGCGCTGACCGAGCCTTCCTCGTCGTAGCTCGCGCCGAGCATCAGCCGCCCCTTGTCGCCGACCAGGCCGTAGACCGCGTCGTACCGCTCCGTCTGGGCGTCGCCGCGCGAGGACACGCCGTAGTAGGCGCTGGCTTCCAGTCCGTCGAAATCCTTGCGCAGGATGAAGTTGACCACGCCGCCGATCGCGTCCGAGCCGTAGATGGCCGAGGCGCCGTCCTTGAGGACCTCGACCCGCTCGATCAGCGCCATCGGGATCGAGTTCACGTCCACGGCGCCGTTGGCGTTGGAGATGGTGCCGATCCAGCGCTTGCCGTCGACCAGCACCAGCGAGCGGTTCACGCCCAGCCCGCGCAGGTCGACCGTGGCCGCGCCGGCACCGCCGCCGTTGTTGACCTGCGGATTGGTCGCGGCACCGGCGATCGCCGGGGTGCGCTGGAGGAACTCACCGACCGTGACGGCGCCGGAGGCTTCGATGTTCTGGCGATCGATGACGAAGACCGGGCTGGCGGTCTCCATGTCGGCGCGTTTGATGCGGGTGCCGGTGACTTCGATCCGGTCGAGCGTGGTGGCCTCCTCGCGGGGAGGTTCCTGCGCCGCCGCGGTGGAGGCCGCGAGCGCAAGGGCGAGGGTCGAAAGGGGCAGGCAGACCAGGCGGGGGGCGTGGCGGAATGACGGGGTGGTCACGGGGGACTCCACTTCGAGCGTTGAAGGGAGTCGTGAAATTACGAAACGTTAACGGGATTGGATGTGCCGCGCAGGCAGGAGAACATGTGCCGGAATTGATATTCCAGCGCCAGGCCGCGGCCTCAGGCCGGGGTGCCGCGCCTGCGGTGCATCAGGATCCCGGCGATGCTCACCCCCACCGCCACCAGCACGACGATGATCGTCGCCAGGGCGTTGATCTCCGGAGTGACGCCCAGCTTGACCTTGGAATACACCACCATCGGCAGCGTGCTCGAGCCCGGGCCCGAGGTGAAGCTGGCGATGACCAGGTCGTCGAGCGACAGGGTGAAGGCGAGCAGCCAGCCGGCCAGCAGCGCCGGCGCGATCAGCGGCAGCGTGATCACGAAGAAGACCCGCCAAGGCCGGGCCCCGAGGTCCATGGCGGCCTCCTCCAGGCTGTCGTCCATGCCGGCCATGCGCGAGCGCACCACCACGGTCACGTAGCAGGCGGTCAGCGTGATGTGCGCCAGGGTGATCGTGACCATGCCGCGGTCGGGCCAGCCAAAGGCCTGCTGCAGGGTGACGAACAGCAGCAGCGAGGACAGGCCCATCATCACGTCGGGCATGACCATCGGCGCCGAGTTCATCAGGCTGAGCAGCCCACGCCCCGGAAACCTGCCGAAGCGCGACAGTGCAAGCCCGCAGGCGGTGCCGAGGAACACCGCCGCGGTGGCGGTGAGCGCGGCGATCAGGAAGCTCCGCTGCACCGCATCCAGCAGCTGCTGGTTCTCCATGAGCGCGACGTACCAGCGCGTGGAGAACCCCCCCCACACCGTGGCCACGCGCGAGGCGTTGAACGAATACACCACCACCGACAGGATCGGGAGGTAGAGGAAGGCGTAGCCCAGCGCCATCGCGGTGTAGAGGAACGTCGGATTGCGCCTCATGCCTGCGCCTCGCGTTCGGCGCGACGGTTCTCGACGTACTCGAACAGCAGCGTCGGCAGCACGATCAGCACCAGCATCGCGATCGTGACGGCGGCCGCCAGCGGCCAGTCGCGATTGGTGAAGAACTCGATCCACAGCACCCGCCCGATGGTCAGTGCATCCGGCCCGCCGAGGATGTCGGGGATCACGAACTCGCCGACCGCCGGAATGAACACCAGGAGTGCGCCTGCGATGATGCCGGGCATCGACAGCGGCAGGGTCACCCGGACAAAGGCCTGCCAGGGCTTGGCGCCCAGGTCCTCGGCCGCTTCCAGCAGCGTGAAGTCCAGCCGCATCAGCGTGGCGGTCAGCGGCAGGATCATGAAAGGCAGGTAGTTGTAGACGATGCCGATGTAGACCGCGGTGTCGGTATGCAGCAGCGCGAAGTCCGGCCCCGCCAGTCCCAGGGCCCACAGCGCCTGGGCCAGCAGCCCGTTGGCCTTGAGGATCCCGATCAGCGCATAGGTGCGCAGCAGCGAACTGGTCCAGAACGGCAGGATCACCAGCACCAGCAGCAGCAGCCGCTTCACCGGCGAGGCGCGCGCGATGCCGTAGGCGATGGGGTAGCCCAGCAGCAGGCAGGCCACCGTGGACACCGAGGCGAACAGCAGCGACTTCAGGTACGCCGCGACGTACAGCGGGTCGGACAGCAGCATCGCGTAGTTGGACGTGTGCAGCCGCAACGATGCCGCGCCGTCGGCGGCATGCTCGATCAGCGCGGTATAGGGCGGCGCCTGGCCGAACACGGCCTGGGCGAAGCTGATCTTGAGCACGATCAGGAACGGCACCAGGAAGAACAGGCCCAGCCACAGCATCGGCAGCGCGGTCACCAGGAAGCGTCCGCGCCGCGTGCGGAACTCGCGCCCCACGGCCCGGAACCAGCCGAACAGGTTGCGCACCACGTCGAACCAGAAGTCCCACAGGCCGGCATTGCGCCCCGCGGTGTTCATGCCGTCAGCACCACCGCGCTGGCCGCTTCCCAGCTGAGCCAGAGGGTGTCGTCCCAGTCGTAGTGCGGCTCCGAACTGCGCGCGACGTGGGTTTCCTGCACGCGCACGATCGCCCCGCCCTCGGTCTCGACCTGGTAGATCGAGACGTCGCCGAGGTAGGCGATGTCGCGCACCTTGCCCACCACCACGTTCTCGGTGGCGACCGTGCCGCGGTGGGGCGGCGCCTCGTGCACGTCGATCTTCTCCGGGCGCACGGCCACGCTGACCGACGTGCCCTCGGGAAGCGGATCGGTATGCCGGGCCAGCAGCTCGGCATCCAGCGCATCGCACTGGATGCGGGCCTGGCCCGTGGCCTCGTCCATCCCGAGCACGCGACCCTCGAACAGGTTGATGCCGCCGATGAACTCGGCGACGAAGCGCGTGGCCGGGTACTCGTACAACACCGCCGGCGTCGACACCTGGACGATGCGGCCGGTGTCCATGACCGCGATCCGCGACGACATCGTCATCGCCTCCTCCTGGTCGTGGGTGACCATGATGAAGGTGGTGCCGACGCGCTCCTGGATGTTCACCAGTTCGAACTGGGTGTGCTCGCGCAGGCGCCGGTCGAGCGCGCCCAGCGGCTCGTCCAGCAGCAGCAGCTTGGGTTGCTTGGCCAGCGCGCGCGCAAGCGCCACGCGCTGGCGCTGTCCGCCCGACAGCTGGTGCGGCTTGCGGTTGGCCAGCTGCGGCATGCGCACCAGCTCCAGCATCGCCTGCACGCGGTCGCGGATCTCGCTTGCGGGCAGCCGGTCCTGGCGCAGCCCGAAGCCGATGTTCTGCGCCACCGTCATGTGCGGGAACAGCGCGTAGTTCTGGAACATCATGTTCACCGGCCGCTGGTAGGGCGGCAGGTCGGTCACGTCCAGGCCGTCGATCAGGATGCGCCCCTGGTCCGGCGCCTCCAGCCCGGCCAGGATCCGCAGCAGCGTGCTCTTGCCCGAGCCCGAGCCGCCCAGCAGGGCGAAGAACTCGCCGCGGTAGATGTCCAGGGTCACGTCGTCGCAGGCGTAGACCTTGCCGAAGGTCTTCGTCACCCCCTCGATGCGCACGAAGGGCTGCGCCGCCGGGTCACGCCAGGGCTCGGACGCGACGCTCCGCGCGGGGGCCGGCATCGCCTAGCGGCCGCTCTTGATCGTGGTCCAGGCGCGCACGCGCTGGCGCTGCACGTCCTCGGGCAGCGACGCCGGATCGACCAGGCGCGCGCGCACGTCGTCCGGCGGATAGACGCCGGCGTCGGCGGCGATCGCCGGATCGACCAGCGGCGTGGCCGCCAGGTTGGCATTCGCATAGGCGACGTGGTCGGTCACCGCGGCGATCACCTCGGGCTGCATCAGGTAGTCGACGAAGGCGTGGGCGTTGCCCGGGTGGCGCGCATCCTTCGGGATCGCGACCACGTCCATCCAGCGGATCGCACCCTCCTTCGGGATGACGTAGCGGATGTCGGGCGTGGGCTTGCCGGTGGCCTCGGCGGCCTCGCCGGCGACGTCGCGCGCCTGGCCGATGTCGCCGGAGTAGCCCATCACCAGGCAGGCGTCGCCGTTGGCCAGCGCATCCTTGTACTCGGCGTTGTTGAAGGTGCGGATGTGCGGACGGATGGCGGCGTAGACCTGCTTCACCGCGTCGATCTCGTCGGCGGCGCCGGCATTGGGGTCACGGCCGAGCCAGATCAGGGCGGCACCAAAGACCTCCTGGTCGTCGTCGAGCACGTGGATGCCGCAGGACGCGAGTCTGGCCGCGTTCGCGGGATCGAACAGCAGCGCCCAGCTGTCCAGGGGCGCGTCGGGCCCGAGCGCGGCAGTGACCTTCTCCACGTTGACGCCCAGGCCGGTGGTTCCCCACATGTGGGGCACGACGTGGGCGTTGCCCGGATCGATGTCGGTCAGGCCCTGCATGATCGCCGGGTCCAGGTGCTGGCGGTTGGGCAGCTTCGACGCGTCCAGTTCCGCGAACAGGCCCGCGCGGATCTGCCGCTGTGCGAACGGCCGCGCGGAGGGGAAGACCACGTCGTAGCCCGACCCGCCCGCGGTCAGCTTGGTCTCGAGCGTCTCGTTCTCCGCGTAGACGTCGTAGTTGACCCGGATGCCGGTGGCCGCCTCGAAGTTGGCGATGGTGTCCTCGGCGACATAGTCCGACCAGTTGAAGACGTTGAGGACCTTCTCCTCCGCGCCGCCCGCCGCCCCGGCGTCGCCGCCATCCGGCTGGCTGCCACCGCAGGCGGCAAGGATCAGGGCGCAGGCAAGCGGGGCGAGGCGCAGGGACACGGCAGTTCTCCGGGACGGGTGGCCAGTGGAAGTATATATTGACGGGTTTCCCCACGAGACCCGCAATGACGAAGCTCCCCCTGCGCGCAGCGCTCACCGCCGCGCTTGCCCTCGCCGCCCTGCCCGCGCTGGCCCAGGACGGCGCAGGCGATCCGGCCTGGACCTTCGGCGGCGAGGCCATCGTAGCCAGCGACTATGTCTGGCGCGGCGTGTCCCAGACCATGGGGGACCCGGCGCTGCAGCTGGAGGGCTCGATCGGGCACGAAAGCGGCTTCTACGCCGGCGCATTCGCCTCGACCGTCGACTTCGGCGACCCGGACGACGGCATCGACTACGAGCTCGAGACCTACATCGGCTGGGCCGGCGCGCTGGGCGACGGCGCGCTGGGCGAGAGCACGGAGCTCGACGTGTTCGTCTCGCGCATCGCCTACCCCGGCCACAACGGCGCCGACTACGACATCGACTACACCGAAGTCCAGGCCAGGCTGACCTTCGTCGAGACCTGGTACGTCGGCAGCGCCTACTCGCCGGACATCTTCAACCTCGGCGGCAAGGGCTGGTACTGGTACGCCGGCGCCGACCTGCCGCTGGGTGACAGCGGCTTCACCCTGGGCGCGCAGGCCGGCCACTACGACCTCGATGACGCGGTCGGCGACAGCTACAGCGACTGGCTGGTCTCGCTCGGCCGCGACTTCGGCCCCGTCAACGCCAGGCTGCAGTACAGCGACACGTCCGGCTACAGCGAACTGCTGGCGGAATCGGTCGGCGACTCGCGGCTGGCCGACGGCCGCGCGGCGTTGCTGCTGACCTGGGCGTTCTGAGGGCCGCCGCGCGGTCCACTCAGAACAGGTACGTCCAGGTCTGGCCCTCGCCGCCGTGGCTGCGCACGCGCCACACCGAGCGTGACAGGCGCTCGGTGCCGCGGCTCCGGCTGACCAGGACATCGCCCATCTTCACCGTGGTGATGCTTTCCACGGTCGCCTTGCGGCGGCCGGGCTCGATGCGGATGGAGCGCACGTCCACGTTGACGTCGAAGGTCAGCAGGCCTCGGCTCTGGCTGCTCAGGCGGCGCATCCCGTCGAGCATCTCCCGGGTCATCCGACAGGTGCTTTCACCGTCGAACGCCGCCTCCTCCGTCCGCTGGCCGTCGACATACGACGTGGCCTCCAGGCTGAAATCGCCGGCAATGTCCTTGCACATCGACTCATGGTCGAAATTGCGGATCGCGTCCACCTGCCCCTGGTAATAGCGGTGCACGTGCGACTCGTCGATCCTCCAGCCGGTATCCCAGGCGACAACGGCCACGGCCGCCAACACGACAAGCACAAGCAGTCTCACGACCATCGGTCTCTCCCTCCCCGGAGCACCCATGGACGCCGGCTGGATGGCCGGCGCCGCCGTCACTTCCGTCCGATCACCAGCGGAAGTACCCGGTCAGGTCCTGCAAGGGCGTCCTGCCGTGGCAGGCGGGAGTCTAGCAGCACGCGCTACTCCCACTCGATCGTGGCCGGTGGCTTGCCGCTGATGTCGTAGACCACGCGCGAGACGCCGCGCACCTCGTTGATGATGCGGTTCGAGACCCGGCCGAGGAAGTCGTAGGGGAGGTGCGCCCAGTGCGCGGTCATGAAGTCGATGGTCTCGACCGCGCGCAGCGCGATCACCCATTCGTAGGCGCGCGCGTCGCCGACCACGCCAACCGACTTCACCGGCAGGAAGACGGCGAAGGCCTGGCTGGTCTTGTCGTACAACCCCGCCTTGCGCAGCTCTTCGATGAACACCGCGTCCGCGCGCGCCAGGATGTCGGCGTACTCGGGCCTCACCTCGCCCAGGATGCGCACGCCCAGGCCCGGGCCCGGGAACGGATGCCGATAGACCATTTCGTGCGGCAGGCCCAACGCCACGCCGATGCGGCGCACCTCGTCCTTGAAGAGTTCGCGCAGCGGCTCGACCAGGCCCATCTTCATGTGCTCGGGCAGGCCGCCGACGTTGTGGTGGCTCTTGATGACGTGCGCCTTGCCGGTCTTGCTGCCGGCCGATTCGATCACGTCGGGATAGATCGTGCCCTGCGCCAGCCACTTGGCGTTGGCCAGCCGCCCCGCCTCCTCGTCGAAGATCTCGACGAACAGGTTGCCGATGATCTTGCGCTTGGCTTCGGGATCGGTGACGCCGGCGAGCGCGCTGAAGTAACGCTCGCGCGCATCGACCCGGATCACGCGGATGCCGAGGCCGTGGGAATCGGAGGCGTCGGCGAAGGTCGCCATCACCTGCTCGCCTTCCTGCCAGCGCAGCAGGCCGGTATCGACGAAGACGCAGGTCAACTGGTCGCCGATCGCCCGGTGCAGGAGCGCGGCGACCACGGAGGAGTCGACGCCACCCGAGAGCCCGAGGATGACCTCGTCGGTCCCCACCTGCTCGCGCACGCGCGCGATCTGGTCCTCGATGATCTGCTCGGCCGTCCACAGCGTCTCGCAGCCACAGATGTCGACGACAAAGCGGCGCAGCAAGGCCTGGCCCGACTTCGTGTGCGTGACCTCGGGGTGGAACTGCACGCCGTACCAGCGCCGGTCCTCGTCGGCGAAGGCGGCGACGGGCACGCGGTCGGTCTTCGCGGTCACGGTGAAGCCGGGCGGCGCCTTCGCGACATGGTCGCCGTGGCTCATCCACACGTCCAGGCGCGGTGGCAGGCCGAGATGGTCGCGCAGGTCGCCGAACAGGCTGTCCGCGGCCACCAGGGTGACCTCGGCATGGCCGTACTCGCGCGCATCCGCGGCTTCGGTCTCGCCGCCGAGCTGCTTGGCCATGGTCTGCATGCCGTAGCAGATGCCCAGCAGCGGCAGGCCGCTGTCGAACACCTCCTGCGGGGCGACCGGGGCGCCATCGGCCGTGGTCGACTCCGGCCCGCCGGACAGGATGATGCCGCGGGCGCCGTAGGCGGCGATCTCCGACGGGTCGTGGTCCCAGGCCCAGATCTCGCAATAGACGCCGAGCTCGCGCACGCGGCGCGCGATCAGCTGCGTGTACTGCGCGCCGAAGTCGAGGATCAGGATCTTGTCGCGGTGCAGGTCGGTCATGGCGTGGATTCGGGGGGCGACTGCTCGGGCAGCGCCAGGCGGAAGGTGCACTGCTCGAGCTCCGCGTTCCACTCGCCGCCGTTGCCGGTGCAGGAATCGCGCAGCTGCCAGCCGCGGTAGAAGGTGTAGCCGTACAGCGCGATCGCCACCAGCAGCGCGACCGCGATGCCGCGCAGCAGGATGCGCCGCGCGGGCGAGCTCGAATGCGATGGACGACGGCGCGCCACGGTCAGCCCGCCCGGTAGTTCGGCGGTTCCTTGGTGATCTGCACGTCGTGGACGTGGCTCTCGCGCTGGCCGGCGCCGGTGATCTTCACGAACTGCGGCTTGCTGCGCATCTCGTCCACGTTCGCGCAGCCGACGTAGCCCATGGTCGCGCGCAGGCCGCCGAGCAGCTGGTGGATCACGCCGCTCAGCGGGCCGCGATACGGCACCCGGCCCTCGATGCCCTCGGGCACCAGCTTGTCGGCGGTGGCGGCATCCTGGAAGTAGCGGTCACTCGACCCCTTCTCCATCGCCGCCAGGCTGCCCATGCCGCGATAGCTCTTGTAGCTGCGGCCCTGGTAGAGCTCGGTCTCGCCCGGGGTCTCCTCGGTGCCGGCGAACAGGCCGCCGATCATCACCGTGGACGCACCGGCGGCCAGCGCCTTGCCGATGTCGCCCGAGTAGCGGATGCCGCCATCGGCGATCAGCGGGATGCGGTCCTGCAGCGCCTCGGCGACCATGTCGACCGCGGTGATCTGCGGCACGCCCACGCCCGCGACCACGCGCGTGGTGCAGATCGAGCCGGGACCCACCCCGACCTTGACCGCGTCGGCGCCGGCGTCCATCAGCGCCAGCGCGGCGTCGCCGGTGACGATGTTGCCACCGACCACCTGCAGCTTCGGATAGTGCTTCTTGGCCCAGGCCACGCGGTCGAGCACGCCCTGCGAATGGCCGTGCGCGGTGTCGACGATGATGACGTCGACGCCCGCGGCCGCCAGACGCTCGATGCGTTCCTCGGTGTCGCCGCCGACGCCGACCGCGGCGCCGACCAGCAGGCTTTCGGACGCGTCCTTGGCCGAATCCGGATTGTCCTGCGCCTTCTGGATGTCCTTCACCGTGATCAGGCCGCGCAGCTGGAAGTCGTCGTTGACCACCAGCACCTTCTCGATGCGGTGCTTGTGCAGCAGCTGGATGACCTCGTCGTCGCTGGCGCCCTCCTTCACCGTGACCAGCTTGTCCTTGCGGGTCATGATGTTGCGCACCGGATCGTCGAGCTTCTTCTCGAAGCGCATGTCGCGCCCGGTGACGATGCCGACCAGCTGGTCGCCGTCGACCACCGGAACGCCTGAGATGTTGCGCGCGCGGGTGAAGCGCAGCACTTCGCCGATGGAGGTCTGCGGGCTGACCGTGAACGGTTCGCGGATCACTCCGGCCTCGAAGTTCTTCACCTGCAGCACCTGCGCGGCCTGGCGTTCGGCCGACATGTTCTTGTGCACGATGCCGATGCCGCCGAGCTGGGCCATGGCGATCGCGAGGCGGGCCTCGGTCACGGTGTCCATGGCGGCGGACACGATCGGCATGTTCAGGCGCAGGTCGCGCGTGAGCCGGGTGGCGAGGGAGACGTCCTTCGGCAGGACCGTGGAATGCGCCGGGACGAGCGAGATGTCGTCGTAGGTCAGTGCTTCAGCCTGGATGCGCAGCATGGCGGTGCCGGTTGGGGTGAAGCACGCAATTGTACCGCGCCGTGGCAGTCGCGGTGCGCCGCGCGGCGGGACGCGCCGTCCCGCTCAGCCTGCGGCGGCGTCGCCGTCCAGGGCGTCGCCGTCCAGGGCGTCGGCGGCCTCCAGCGTGTTCTCCATCAGCGTGGCCACGGTCATCGGCCCCACCCCGCCCGGCACCGGGGTGATCCAGCTCGCCCGCCGGGCCGCTTCGGTGAACTGCACATCGCCCACCAGTCGGCCATCGTCGAGGCGGTTGATGCCGACGTCGATCACCACCGCGCCGGGCTTGATCCAGTCGCCCGGAATCATCCCCGGGATGCCCACGGCGACGACCAGGATGTCGGCTTCGCCAACGTGGCGCCGCAGCACCTCCGGCGGCGTGAACTTGTGGCAGGCGGTCACCGTGCAGCCGGCGATCATCAGCTCCAGCACCATCGGCCGGCCGACGTGGTTGCTGACCCCGACAATCGTCGCGCTCTGGCCGCGCACCGGGCGATCGGTCCAGGCCAGCAGCGTGGTGATGCCGCGCGGCGTGCAGGGACGCAGGCCGAACTGGCGCAGCGCCAGGTGGCCGACGTTCTCCGGGTGGAAGCCGTCGACGTCCTTGCGCGGGTCGATGCGGTGGATCAGGCGGGTGGCGTCGGGAATCCCGGGCAGCGGGAGCTGCACCAGGATGCCGTGCACCCCGGGATCGGCGTTGAGCCGGTCGATGAGCGCCAGCAGCTCGGCTTCCGAGGTGCCCTCGGGCAGGTCGAAATCCAGCGCGCGGATGCCGACGATGCCGGCCGCGCGGCGCTTGTTGCGCACGTACGAGCGCGACGCGGGATTGTCACCGACCAGGACCACCGCCAGCCCGGGCGGCGCGTGGCCGGCGGCGACGCGCGCCTCGACGCGGACGCGGAGCGAATCCAGCAGCTGGTCGGCAATGCCCTTGCCATCGAGGATGCGGGCCGTGGATGGGGTCTCGGACATGCCTGCCTGATCGTGCGCGGGAACGCGGCATTGTCGCCGATCGCGGCCGCGGCATGCGAACCGCCGCGCCAACGCGGACGCTCAGCGACCTTGCGGCAGCGCCCCGGCAGGACAGCGCGGCACGCCCGAACCGACGACGCAGTGGACGCAGCACTGGGGCGAGACGGGCGCCGCCGCCGGCCCCTGCAGCGGCGGTGGCGGTGCCAGGCGCGCGAGTTCGGCCTGCGGGCGCAGCTGCAGCAGCGCCGCCCAGTCCTGTCGGTTGGCACTGCAGGCGGCCGGCGCGTCGGGACTGCAGGCGGCGCCGCTCTCGAGGCGGGTCGGCAGGTCCGCGAAGTGGCCACCCGCCGTCAGCGGCAGCAGGCGCATGGTCACGCCATCGAGCACGTTGCCGCCGACCAGGCGCGCCGTGCGGTCGCCGCCCTCGCCCGCTCCGACCACGACGTCGCAGTGCATGCCAAGGCCGCCGCCTTCGCTGCTGAGCAGGGTCGCCAGGCCGCCGAAGCCGAAGTTCCGTCCGGGAACGCGCACATAGCAGAGCAGGTCGCCGCGCGAAGGCCGGCCTGCGCGCGGGTCGGCGATGCGGTAGGCGCTGGACTCGGGATCGCGATAGGCCGCGCGGACATAGTCGACGTGGCTTGCGGAGGCGCCGAATCCCGGCAGCGCGGCGCGACGCATCACCCACGAGACGAAGGCCGCCGACCAGGGCGTGTCGAGGATGAAGCTCCGGCACCCCGGCGCCGACTGCGGCGCCGCGGTGCTGGCGCAGTCCACGGCGCCCGTCCGCTGCATGACCTGACCCAGCAGGCCACTGCCGCGCCAGTAATCGGCGACGCGCTGCCACGCCGGCTGGCCGTTGGCGAGCAGCGCCGACTCCGCCTCGCGCACCACCGAGCCGGCCAGGCGTCCGTCGACGTCGATGAAGGGGCGATGCCAGGCCTGGTGCTCCTCGCAGGCCGCCGCGGCGATGCGCGTGGCGGCATCGGGCGCGGACTGCTGCGCCCGCAGCAGCGGACAGGGGTCGGCGGCCAACGCCGGCGACATCGGCAGGAGCCCGCACGCGAGCCCCAGAGCCGCCAGCCACAGCCATGCACGCAACCTTGCCCCCATGCCGGTCTCCTTGCCCCTGGAGCGGGAAGACTAGCCGAGGCCCGGGCGCGCCACGCTCACGCGCAGGACACGCCCTCAGCCGGCGCAGAACGCCGCGTAGTCGATGTAGCCGGGGAACTCGATGCCGGGCGCGCACACCGGGCATGCCGGATCCGGCGTCAGCCGGGTCTCGCGGAACTGCATGCGCAGCGCGTCGAAGTGCAGCAGCCGGCCGCGCAGCGGCTCGCCGATGTGCAGCAGCAGCTTCAGCGCCTCGGTGGCCTGCAGCATCCCCACCACGCCCGGCAGCACGCCGAGCACGCCGGCCTCGCTGCAGTTGGGCGCGGCCTCGGCCGGCGGCGGTTCCGGAAACAGGCAGCGATAGCACGGCGCCGTGCCGCGGTGGCGTCCGGCGTCGAACACGCTCACCTGGCCTTCGAACCGGTGCACGGCGCCATGGACCAGGGGCACGGCGTGGCGCACGCAGGCGTCGTTGAGCAGGTAGCGCACGGGGAAGTTGTCGGCGCCGTCGACCACCACGTCGACACCCTCCATCAGCCGATCGACGTTGGCCGACGTGACCCGCTCCGGAACCGCATCGATCTTCAGGCGGGGATTGAGCGCGGACAGCCGCACCTCGGCCGAGTCGACCTTGCGCATGCCGATGTCGGCGTCGGCATGCAGGATCTGGCGCTGCAGGTTGCTGCGTTCGACCACGTCGTCGTCGGCGATGCGCAGCTCGCCCACGCCGGCCGCGGCCAGGTAGAAGGCCGCCGGCGAGCCCAGCCCGCCGGCGCCCAGCATGAGCACGCGCGACGCCTGCAGGCGCTTCTGCCCGCGCATGCCGATCTCCGGCAGCAGCAGGTGGCGCGAGTAGCGCTGGTGGAAGTCCTCGTCGCGCGGTGCGGCCGACGGGTCCGGGCGCGCCATCGGCAGGCCGTCGGCGATCCAGCGCAGGGTGCCGCCGCGCACCGACGCCACGTTGCGGTAGCCCTGGCGCTGCAGTGCCTCCACCGCCAGCATCGAGCGCCCGCCGGTCTGGCAGATCAGCACCAGCTCCTGCTCGCGGTCGTGGAAGTGGAAGGCAGGCTCGCGCTCGAGCTCGTCGCGCGCGATGCCGCGGGCGCCCTCGGCCATGCCGGTCTCGCGCTCGTGGTCCTCGCGCACGTCGACCAGCACGGTGCCGGTACCTTCGAGGCGTCGATGCGCTTCGCGCGGAGTGATTTCTGTTGCAGGCATGCCGCGATTATCCGCCACCACCCGATTCCCGCCGACTGTGGCCAACCCGAGGTGGCCCTACCCTACGCCAAGGGGACCGGGCCCGCCCGTCGTGAAGCCGGCGGCGGCGAGATCGTCCGGGGTGTTGAGGTTGCCGAAGCGCAGGCCGGCAAAGCGCACGCCGCGCATGTGGAGTCGGCTTTGCAGGGTACGGACCGACAGATCGCCGGAGTCCAGCGACGCCGGCAAGGCTCGTCGCAGGCCCGCCACGTCCCACAGCGCCACCAGCGGCTGGCGGCCGTCGTCGTCCTCGGCCCAGGCGCCGGCCTCGCCCGCGGCGCGCAGGCTGCGCAGCAGGCAGTCGTTGACCGAGACCAGGTCCACCGGGAGCGTGAGCAGCCAGGGCGTGGCGCAGGCCTGGGCGAGCGCGTCGAGCCCGCCGAGCGGGCCGAGATCGGTGCGACGGTCAGGCACGGCCGCCAGCGCGTGTTCCGCGTAACGCTCCAGTTCGCGATTGGCCGAGACGAGGACGGCGTCGACTTCGTCGCTGACCCGCGCGGCCAGGCGCAGGACCTGCGGCACCCCGCCGCGCTGCAGCCAGGCCTTGTCGAGGCCGCCCAGGCGCGTCGCGCGCCCGCCAGCCAGCAGCCCGAGCGTGGTCGCCCCGCCGTTCACTTCCCGCGCTTGGCGTGGCGGATCAGGCGCTTCTTCTTGGCCACCTGGCGCTGGGACAGCACGTTGACCTTGTCCTTGTAGGGATTCTCGCCTTCCTTGAAGACGAAGCGCACCGGCGTTCCCACCAGCTTGAAGCGCTTGCGGAAGAAGTTCTCGAGATAGCGCTTGTAGCTGTCCGACAGCGTGCGCAGCCGGGTGCCGTGCACGATCATCGTCGGCGGACTTTCGCCGCCCGGGTGCGCGAAGCGCAGCTTGGCGGCGTGGCCACGGACCACCGGAGGCGGGTTGGCCTCGACCGCGATCTCGATCGCGCGGGTGACGTCCGCGGTGCTGAAGCTGCGGGTGGCCGAGCCATGCGCGCGGTGGATGGCCTTGAACAGTTCGCGCAGCCCGGAGCCGTGCAGCGCGCTGATGCGCACCGCCTCCGCCCACGGCACGAAGGCCAGCTTGCGCGACAGCAGCGCCTCGACCTGCTCGCGCTGGTAGGTGTCCAGGCCGTCCCACTTGTTGACGGCGATGACCAGCGCACGGCCGGCGTCGAGCACGGCGCCGAGCACGCTGGCGTCCTGGTCGGTCACGCCTTCGCGGGCGTCGATCATCACCACCGCGACCTGGCAATGTTCGATCGACTCCAGGGTCTGGATGATCGAGAACGTCTCCACCGCCTCGTCGACCCGCGACTTGCGGCGGATGCCGGCGGTGTCCACCAGCCGGTACAGGCGCCCGTCGCGTTCCAGGTCGGCGGAAATCGAGTCGCGCGTGGTCCCGGCAACCTCGGAAGCGATCATCCGCTCCTCACCGAGGATCCGGTTGACCAGGGTCGACTTGCCGACGTTCGGGCGCCCCACGAAGGCGATGCGGATGCGGTCGGGATCGTTGTCGAGCGCCTCGGTCGCCCCCTGTTCGGGCAGCCGCCCGAGGACCTCGTCGACCAGGTCGTCGATGCCCTGGCGGTGCGCCGAGGACACCGGCACCACGTCGCGGATGCCGTAGTGGGCGAACTCCGCGAGCGCGGCCCGGGCGTCGACGCCGTCCGTCTTGTTCACCACCAGGAACACGGGCTTGTCGGACTTGCGCAGCCAGGCCAGGATCTCGTCGTCGACCGTCGAGGGTCCCTCGCGGCCGTCGACCACGAACAGCACCAGGTCGGCCTCGTCCGCGCCTGCGCGGGCCTGGCGCGCGGTGGCGCCGGCCAGGTTGCCGGCGACCAGGTGCACGCCGCCATCGGCGATGCCGCCGGTATCGACCAGGGCAAAGGGCCGGTCCTCGGCGAGCCGGCAGACGCCGTAATGACGGTCGCGGGTGACGCCGGGCTGGTCGTGCACCAGCGCGTCACGCGTGCGCGTGAGCGCATTGAAGAGCGTCGACTTGCCGACGTTGGGACGGCCCACCAGGGCGACCAGGGGAAGCATGCGATGTGGTGCCCTGGAACTCAGTCGATGCGCCAGGCGCTGAGGTCGCCGTCGACGTTCTGGACCACCAGCACGCCGTCGGCCACCACCGGATGCCCAGCGATCGCCGAGCGCCCGGCGCGCGTGCGCGCGGCGAACTCGCCATCGAGCAGGCGCATCCAGTGCAGGTAGCCATCGAGGTCGCCGACCACGGCATAGGCGCCCTGCACCACCGCCGGGCTCAGGATGCGGCGCGCCAGAGCCGGCTGCTGCCAGTAGGACGTGCCGACGTACTTGTCGATCGCCCACACGGTGCCGGCGGCATCGCTGACCACGACGCGGTCGTCGGCCACGCCGACGCTGCCTGCACCGCCACTCTCGGCGGCCCAGAGCGGCCGGCCGGACGGACCTTCGAAGGCCATCGTGCGGTTCCGGTAGCTGCTGGCGATGACCGCCGGGCCGTCGACCACCGGCGCGCCGTCGATGTCCGCCATGCGCTCGAGCTCGGTGCGGCCTTCCGGCAGGGCGACCGGCTGTTCCCAGAGCAGGCGACCGTCGGCAAGCGACAGCGCCACCAGGTCACCCTCGTCGGTGCCGACGAAGGCGTAGCCCGGGGCGAGCGTGACCGCGGCATTGCCGCGCACGGTCAGGGTGGGAAGTTCCTCGGTCCAGAACCAGCGGCGCGCGCCCGAGGCCGCGTCGAACGCGGTGACGCGGCCGTCGTTAGAGCGCACCACCACCAGGCCCTGGCCGACCGCAGGGCGCGCGATGACCTCGTTGGGCACGTTCGCGGTCCAGCGCGGGGCGCCGGTGGCGGCGTCCAGGGCCACCACTTCGCCGTCCAGCGAGCCGGCCACGACCAGGCCGTCGCCGGCGCCAGGGCCGCCCGCCAGGCGCAGGTCCGACTCGTGGCGCCAGAGGCTGCGACCGCTCTGCAGGTCGAACGCGCGCACGCCGCCTTCGACCGACGCGGCGTAGACCACGCCGTCGGCGATGAACGGACCCTGGCGCACGCCGGTGCTGCCGTCGCCCTTGCCGGCGCTGGCGGTCCACAGGCGCTGAGGCGTGGCCGAGGCCTGGAACTCGACCAGCTTGGCCGGGCCGGTGTCGACCTTGTCCTTGCCGGAGAACCATCCGCGCACGGTGCCGCAGCCGGTCAGCGCGGCCAGGCAGGCGAGCACCACCACGGCGCGCAAGGCGATCTGGGCGGGACGGCGGGATTCGGACATGTGTGCGGTCATCGGGCTTGCTCCCCGTCGTCGCCGGCAGGCGTGCCGCCGGCATCGATCAGCTTGATCTGCAGCAGGCCGCGCTGCGGCGCGGCTTCGTCGAGCGCCGCGAGCGCGGCCGTATACGCCTCGCGTGCCTGCTCCAGGCGACCCGCGGCGCGTTCCGCGTCGCCCCGGATCTCGAGGCTGCCGGCATCACGTGCGTCGCCAAGCGCCGCCAGGGCCTCGTCGGTGCGGCCCGCATCGACCAGCAGCACGGCCAGGCGGCGCGCGATCACCGGACCGAGCGCGGGGTCGGCTTCGCGGGCGTCGGACAGGGTCGCGATTGCCGCTTCAGTGTCGCCGGCACCGACCTGGGCGGCCGCGAGGTCCAGCGGCACGAGGCTGGCGTAGACGCCCTCCTCGAGCCCGGCCGAACCGGCCAGCGCGCGCGCCTCTTCCAGGTCACCCGCGGCCACGCGCTCGTTGAAGGTGGCATAGGCCGCGCCGGTCTCGATGCGCTTGCCCTGCAGATGGTCCTGCCACCTGCCCCAGCCGTAGACGAGGACCAGCGCGACGGCGATGCCCCCGACGACCCCGAGGGCGTTCTCACGGATCCACTGGCGTACGCGTTCGCCCTGTTCGTGCTCGTCGAGCAACTCGTCTACTGCCATGTTCTTCCGATCATGCTGGGCGCCGCGCCGCCGGGTGGCGGGCGGACACCGGAAAGGGAACGGCCCGCGAGCGGGCCGCCGGTTTCACGCGCGGGGCCCCGTGAGGGGCCATCGCAGCCGCTGCGCCGGGCTCAGTGGCCGGCGGGCGCGAGCGAACCGTCAGAGGATACCGTAAACCGGGCGACGTTCGCCCGCAGGTAGGGCGCCAGGTCCTGCTCGACGCCATGGGTGCGCACGTCGACGGCGCCGGCATTGCCGAGCACGACCGCACCCACCTCGCCCGCGGCGAAGCCGCGGATCTCGCCCGCAGGCAGCAGGCTCTGTTCGAGCACCCGGCCATCGGGGGTCATCACTTCGACCCAGCTGTCGGCCGACAGCTGGAGTTCCAGCGCCGGCGCTGCTGCGGTGTGTGCCGGCAGCGGCTGCGCCGGCTGGCGCTGGCTGACCGGCGCCATCGAGGCCACCAGCGCGGTCGGGCCGCGGGCGGCTTCCGGCGCGCCCTGGATCCCGACCGGGACGTCGAGCGAGCCGGAGACGGTGTCCTGCGGCGCCAGGTGCGGCTGGGTCGCCAGCCACACCGGCAGCGCGATCGCCGCGGTGATCACCACGTAGACCAGGCGCCTGGCGGCCTGCTCGGCCACGATGCGCATGCGCGGTACATAGGTGCGCGGCGTGAGTTCCACCGGGCGCACCGGCGCGACGCCGGAGGCCTCGTGGACCATCGCCGTGGCGAGTCCCAGCAGGCGCCCGTAGCTGCGCAGCTGTCCGCGGATGAAGACCGGCGCGCCGAGCCGGCTCCAGTCCTCCGCCTCGAGCGATTCGACCACGCGCACCGGCATCTTCAGCCGGCTGGCGACGTCCTGGATGGAAAGGCCCGCGGCCTCACGGGCCGCACGGAGACGCGTGCCGCAGCCATGATTGGCGTCGGTCGTGGTGTGGTCTGACGGCATCATCGTGAAGTGCTGTCCCCGGGCAGCCTTGCTGGCGCGTGCGGAAATTCCGTCCGCAGACGCTGAACATAACGAGCGGCGGCAGCCTTGTCGCCGAGCTTTTCCTCGATCTGTGACGCAATTCGTATCGCGGCCGGCGAGGCCGGCCCCGCATCGAGGCGGCGCTGAGAGAACGCGCGCGCCTCGAAGTACTCCCCCTGTGCATAAAGATGCCGCGAGAGCGCCTCGAGCGCAACGGCATTCACCGGATCGAGGCCGAGCGCCGCGCGCAGGTCGCGTTCGGCCCGACCCGGCTGGCCGCCCTCGACCGCGCAGGCGCCCGCATTGGCGAGCGCGGACGCGGGGCTGGCATAGCTACGGTCGGCCAGCGCGCGGTCGAACCAGCCCATCGCTTCGGTTGCCCGTCCGTTGAGGCAGAGCCAGCTGCCGTAGTTGTTCAATGCGGCACCCGACGTCGGCGCCAGTTCGGCGGCGCGGGCGTAGTGCTCACCGGCGTCGGCCGTGCGGCCCTGGCGGTCCAGGGACAGCGCCAGCAGGGTGTAGGCGAGCTCGCTCCGGCCATCGATCCGCAGCGCCTTGCGCGCTTCGGCTTCGGCGTCGGCGGCCCGGCCCTCGCGCAGCGCCTGCTCGCCGCGCAGCAGGTGGGCGCGCGGGTTTTCGCCGGAGCGCGCGCTAGCGCCCTTGCCGCTCACGTCGTAGGACGGCGCCACCTGTTCGGACTTGCCGCGCTCGGCGCTCGGTTTGATGAAGCTCAATCGCGAGCAACCCGTGGCGGGCAGCAGCACGGACGCGGCCAGCAGGCACGCGACCAGCCTAGCGACGGACATGGACGCCCTCCCCGCTCGCATCGAGGCTGCGGCGGAACTCGGCCTGGCGGCGGGTGCGGTCGGCGACCTGGCCCTTGAGCTGGCCGCAGGCGGCATCGATGTCGTCCCCGCGCGTGCGACGCACCGGCGCGATCATCCCGGCGCTGTTGAGCAGCTTCTGGAACGTGCGGATCGATGCGTCGTCCGGGCGCTCGTAACGCGTGCCCGGGAACGGGTTGAACGGGATCAGGTTGATCTTGGCGGCGTCCTTCATCTGCACCGCGCGGTCGAACGCGCGCAGCAGCTGGACCAGTTCGAGCGCATGCTCCGGCTGGTCGTTGACGCCCTTCATCAGGGTGTACTCAAAGGTGACCGACTCGCCCTTCTTGCGCAGCGCATAGCGCACGCAGGCCTCCATCAGCTGGGCGATCGGGTACTTCTTGTTGAGCGGCACCAGCGTGGTGCGCAGCGCATCGTTGGGCGCATGCAGCGACACCGCCAGCGACACGTCGCTCTCTTCGGCCAGGCGGTCGATCATCGGCACCATGCCGGCGGTCGAAAGGGTCACGCGCTTGTTGGCCAGGCCATAGCCCAGGTCGTCGCGCATCACGCTCATGGCGCGCACGACGTTGTCGAAGTTCGCCAGCGGCTCGCCCATGCCCATCATCACCACGTTGGTGAGGCGGCGCTGCTTGTGGGGAATGTTGCCGAGGTGCTTCGCCGCCACCCAGACCTGGCCGATGATCTCGGCGGTCGACAGGTTGCGGTTGAAGCCCTGGGTCGCGGTGGAGCAGAAGGTGCAGTTGAGCGCGCAGCCCACCTGCGACGAGACGCACAGCGTGCCGCGCCCCTTGTCGGGGATGTAGACCGTCTCGATGGCGTTCTTGCCATCCATGCCCAGCAGCCACTTGTGGGTGCCGTCCTCGGACTCCTTGTCGAAGTGCACATGGGGCACGACGACCTCGGCCCGCTCCTGCAGCTTGGCGCGCAGCGCCTTGCCGAGGTCGGTCATCTCGTCGAAATCGGTGACGTGGCGATGGTGGATCCACTTCATCACCTGGTGCGCGCGGAAGCGCTTCTCGCCGAGCACGTCGGCGAAAAAGTCCTCCAGCCCCGTGCGGTCGAGGTCCAGGAGATTCTGCTTGGTGGTGGCTTCGGTCACGGGCCTTCTGGGGTCAGGATCAACAGCATTTGCCACGGATCACACGGATCAAAGAGCATATTTACGCGGATAGAGCAGGAAGCAGTTGGGAACCACAAAGCCATCCCACCTGCTTCCTTTTCTTGCCTTATCCGCGTCTGTCCGCGCAAATCCGTGGCAGGAAAATCAACGGGCGTAGACGTCCGTCGACGGGAAGAAGTACGCGATCTCGACGGCGGCGGTCTCGGCGGCGTCGGAGCCGTGCACGGCGTTGGCATCGATCGAGTCGGCGAAGTCGGCGCGGATCGTGCCGGCCTCGGCGTCCTTCGGGTTGGTCGCACCCATCAGTTCACGGTTCTTGAGGACGGCGCCTTCGCCTTCCAGGACCTGGATCATCACCGGGCCGCTGATCATGAACTCCACCAGGGCGTTGAAGAACGGACGCTCGCGGTGCACGGCGTAGAAGCCTTCGGCCTCGGCGCGCGAGAGCTGCTTCATCTTCGCGGCGGCGACCTTCAGGCCGGCCTTCTCGAAGCGGGAGTAGATTTCACCGACGACGTTCTTGGCGACGGCATCGGGCTTGATGATGGACAGGGTGCGCTCGAGCGCCATGGGGAGGTCTCCGGGATGAGGTGCCGGCCTTCCAGGCAGGCACACGGTAACATGGAAAAACCCACGCCGGGGCGCGGGTTTAGCCGACAAGGCTGGAGTGATTCTACCGGATCGCATGCGCCGCCTGCACGCGGCGCGCCGAACTTTTTTCGGGTTGACCGTCCGCCCCGCCCACGCCTAGTATCCAAACAAGCGTTTGATTCAGGCAGGCCGTCCCGCCCCATGGCAAGCACCCAGTTTTCGACCAAGGACCGGATCCTCGGCGCCGCCGAGGAGCTGTTCGCCCTGCACGGCTTCCTGGGCACGTCGCTCCGCCAGGTCACCAGCCGCGCCGACGTGAACATCGCGGCGGTCAACTACCACTTCGGCAGCAAGGAAAACCTCATCAACGAGGTCTTCCGTCGGCGCATGGACGACATGAGCCGGCAGCGCCTGGGCCAGCTGGAGCAGGCCTGCAAGAGCCAGCCGCCGGAACTCGAGGCGATCCTCGCGGCCTTCGTCGAGCCGGCCCTGGCCGTTGCCCGCGACCGCCAGGGAGGGGCGGCGTTCATCCGCGTGGTCGCCCGCGCCTACGCCGAGAAGAACGACGGCCTGCGCCAGTTCCTGTCCGAGCAGTACGGCCATGTGCCGCGCGAATTCGCCCGGGCCATCGCCCAGGCGGTTCCGCACCTGGACAAGGAACAGCTCTACTGGCGGCTGGACTTCCTGTCGGGTGCCCTGACCTACGCCATGTCCGATTTCGGGCTGATCAAGCGGCCGGCGGGCGTCAGCGAGGCGGCCCACCGCAAGCGTGCCGCGGACGAGCTGATCCGCTTCGCCGCTGCCGGCATCAGAAGCTAACCACCATTCCAATCAAGGAGTTGCACGATATGCCTGAGAAACTGCTTGTGCGCCGCGCCGCGGTCCTCGGTGCGGGCGTGATGGGCGCCCAGATCGCGGCGCACCTCACCAACGCCGGCGTCGAGACGGTCCTGTTCGACCTGCCCGCCAAAGAGGGCGACCCCAATGGCATCGTCAACCGCGCCATCGCCAGCCTGGGCAAGCTGAGCCCGGCGCCGCTGGCGTCGAAATCCCTGGCCGCGGCGATCATTCCCGCCAACTACGAGCTCGGCCTGAAGCGACTGAAGGACTGCGACCTGATCATCGAGGCCATCGCCGAGCGCATGGACTGGAAGAAGGACCTGTACGAGAAGATCGCGCCCTTCGTCGCCGACCACGCCGTCCTCGCCAGCAACACCTCCGGGCTCGGCATCAACAAGCTGGCCGAGGCGCTGCCGGAGAAGCTGCGCCCGCGCTTCTGTGGCGTGCACTTCTTCAATCCGCCGCGCTACATGCACCTGGCCGAACTGATCCCGGCGCGCACGACCGACAAGTCGGTGCTGCAGGGGCTGGAGACCTTCCTGACCAGCACGCTCGGCAAGGGCGTGGTCTACGCGCGCGACACCCCGAACTTCATCGGCAACCGAATCGGCGTGTTCTCGATCCTGGCGACCATCCACCACACCCAGGACTGCGGCCTGGGCTTCGACGAGGTCGACGCCCTGACCGGTCCGCTGGTCGGGCGGCCGAAGTCGGCGACCTACCGCACCTCCGATGTCGTCGGCCTGGACACCATGGGGCACGTCATCAAGACGATGGCCGACACCCTGCCTGACGATCCGTGGCACAAGTACTTCAAGTCGCCGAAGTGGTTGGCCGCGCTGGTCGAGAAGGGTGCGCTGGGCCAGAAGGCCGGCGCCGGCATCTTCCGCAAGGTCGGCAAGGACATCATGGTCCTGGACCTGGAGAAGCAGGACTATCGGGCAGCCGACCGCGCTGCCGCGCCGGAAGTCGTCGAGATCCTGAAGACGAAGGACCCGGTCGCGAAGTTCGCCGCCCTGCGCGCCAGCGAGCACCCGCAGGCGAAGTTCCTGTGGGCCGTGTTCCGCGACCTCTTCCATTACTCGGCCTACCACCTCGCCGACATCGCCGAGACCGCGCGTGACGTCGACCTTGCGATCCGCTGGGGCTACGGCTGGTCGCTGGGGCCGTTCGAGACCTGGCAGGCCGCCGGCTGGAAGCAGGTGGCGCAGTGGATCGCCGATGACATCGTCGCGGGCAAGGCCATGAGCGACGCGCCGCTTCCCGACTGGGTGTTCGACGGGCGCGACGGCGTGCATTCCGCCGAGGGCAGCTACAGCCCCGGGAAGAACGCCCGCCTGCCCCGCTCCGGCCTGCCCGTCTACCGGCGCCAGCGCTTCCCCGACCCGCTGCTGGGCGAGTCCTTCGCCCAGGGCGAGACGGTGTTCGAGAACGATGGCATCCGCCTGTGGACCGACGGAGACGACATCGCCGTGGCCTCGTTCAAGACCAAGCTGCATACCGTTTCCGACCAGGTGCTCGACGGCCTGCAGGAAGCCGTGGCGCGCGCCGAGCGCGACTTCGCCGGCCTGGTGATCTGGCAGCCGAAGGAGCCCTTCTCCGCGGGTGCCGATCTGGCCGGCGCGCTGGGCCTGCTGCAGGCCGGCAAGGTCGATGCCTTCGAGGCGATGGTCGCCAACTTCCAGGCCACCAGCCAGCGCATCAAGTATTCGCTGGTGCCGGTGGTGGCCGCGGTGCGCGGCCTGGCGCTGGGCGGCGGCTGCGAGTTCCAGATGCACTCGGCGCGGACCGTCGCGCACCTCGAGAGCTACATCGGCCTGGTCGAGGCCGGCGTGGGCCTGCTGCCGGCCGGCGGTGGCCTGAAGGAGTTCGCGGTGCGCGCCTCCGACGCCGCGGGCCCGAACGGGGACGTCTTCGCCGAACTCAAGGCGGTGTTCGAGGCCGTCGCCATGGCCAAGGTCTCGACCTCCGCGGTCGAGGCGAAGGAACTCGGCCTGATGCGCGCGCAGGACAAGGTCGTGTTCAACGCCCATGAACTGCTGCACATCGCCAGGCAGGAAGCGCGTGGCCTGGCCGAGACCGGCTACCGCCCGCCCCTGCCCGCGCGGCGCATCCGCGTGGCCGGCGACGTCGGCGTCGCCACCTTCCGCATGCTGCTGGAGAACATGCTCGAGGGCCGCTTCATCAGCGAGTACGACTACGAGATCGCCACCCGCATCGCGACCATCGTCAGCGGCGGCGACGTGGACCGCAACGCCGTGGTCGACGAGGACTGGCTGCTGCGGCTCGAGCGCCAGCACTTCGTCGAGCTCGCGCAGCAGGAGAAGACCCAGGCGCGCATCGCGCACATGCTCAAGACCGGCAAGCCGCTGCGCAACTGACGCGACCGACGAAGAGGACAAGACAATGAGCAAGCAGATCCAGGACGCCTACATCGTCGCCGCCACCCGCACCCCGGTGGGCAAGGCGCCCAAGGGCGTGTTCCGCAACACCCGACCCGATGACATGCTCGCCCACGTGCTGAAGGCCGTGGTCGCGCAGGCGCCGGGCATCGACGTCAACCGCATCGACGACGCCATCATCGGCTGCGCGATGCCCGAGGGCGAGCAGGGCATGAACGTGGCACGCATTGGCGTGCTGCTGGCCGGCCTGCCCGACACGGTGGCCGCGCAGACCATCAACCGCTTCTGCTCGTCCGGCCTGCAGGCCGTGGCGCTCGCCGCCGACCAGATCCGCCTCGGCAACGCCGACCTGGTGCTGGCCGGCGGCACCGAGAGCATGAGCATGGTGCCGATGATGGGCAACAAGGTCGCGCTGTCGCCGGCCGTGTTCCGCGACGACCACGTCGCCATCGCCTACGGCATGGGCATCACCGCCGAGAAGGTGGCCGAGGAGTGGAAGGTCTCGCGCGAGGACCAGGACGCCTTTGCCCTCGCCTCGCACCAGAAGGCGCTGGCCGCGCAGAAGGCCGGCGAGTTCCGCGATGAGATCTCCGCGCTGGAGGTCGTCTCACGCCAGCCGGACCTGGGCGGCAACGCCGTGCGCCTGAAGAAGCTGCTGGTCGAGCAGGACGAAGGCCCGCGTGCAGACACCTCGATCGAAGGCCTGGCCAAGCTGCGCCCGGTGTTCCGCAACGGCCAGTTCGGTGGAACCGTGACCGCGGGCAACTCGTCGCAGATGAGCGATGGCGCCGGCGCCGTGCTGGTGGCGTCCGAGCAGGCGATCAGGGATTACGGCCTGACGCCGCTCGCCCGCTTCGTGTCGTACTCCGTTGCCGGCGTGCGCCCGGAGGTGATGGGCATCGGGCCGATCGCAGCCATCCCGAAGGCGCTCAGGCAGGCCGGCCTGACGAAGGACCAGCTCGACTGGATCGAGCTCAACGAGGCCTTCGCCGCCCAGGCACTGGCCGTGATCCGTGACTCGGAACTCGACCCCGACAAGGTCAACCCGCTCGGCGGCGCCATCGCGCTGGGCCATCCGCTCGGCGCCACCGGCGCGGTGCGCACGGCCACGATCGTCCACGGCATGCGCCGCAGGAAGCAGAAGTACGGCATGGTGACCATGTGCATCGGCACCGGCATGGGCGCGGCGGGAATCTTCGAAGCGCTGTGATCCACACGGATCAAAGGGACGCCGCTGGCGTCCCTTCGATCCGGTCACATGTGCAACGCGCGGGCGGGGATGGCTGCGCTCAGCGTGCGCGCCCGTAGATCTCGACGCGCGTGGACCCGTCCTCGGCCTGGGTGCGTGACACGATGGAATTCGGCATCGAGCCGCCCACGCTGGACATGTACATCATCACCCAGTCCTCGGCCTGGCTCCGCGTTTCGAACGCGCCGTCCACGCGACACATGCTGCTGCGGCAGTCCACCGAGAGGCTGGTTGGCTTGGCGCCGGCCTGCGCAAACGCCTCGTTGGACGCGATCCCGGTCAGCTGGCTCTCCTTCTGCGGTGCCCAGGCCGCATCCACCTGCTCGCTGGCATAGCGCGCGGCGGACTGCTCCCTGAGTTCACGCGTGCGCGCGGCGTGCTGCGCCCGTGACTCGACGCGACGGTCGAGCTGGGTCGCGACCTGCTGCTCGAGCGATTCGCCCGATGCGCGTGCGGGCCGCGCATCCCGGTTCGCCGGCGCGGGCGCCTGCGCCACGGGATCCGCGGCAGCGACTGCGATCGACTGCGGGACGTTCGCGGGGCCGGGAGCCTCGCCACGCCGCAGGATGAACGTGCCGGCGATGACGGCCACCACCACGACGGCGGCGACAACGAGCGGAAGTCTGGTGCCTGGATTCATGTGCACAGCCGAGATATTTGCGAAGCCCCAGTGTGCGCGATCGCAGAGGGCAAAAAAAAGGTGCCGGTTTCCCGGCACCCGTTTCGACAGGAACTCAGACCGGAGCTACTTCTTCGACCCAGTACACGTAGCTGTCATTGATGCCCACGCCCGGCGGCAGGTAGCAGTTGATCATGACCAGGCCGGTGCTCATGCCACCGCCCTCGAAGTCGTCCGCGTACCAGAACAGGTTGGCGTCTTCGCCGGTGGCGCCGGGGGCCAGCTCGAGGGTGAGACCGACGTACTCGTTTTCGCCGCCTTCGTAGCCGGTGACGCCCGAGCAGTTCAACGTCTGCGCGGTGCTGGAATAGTTGGTGAAGTAGGCATCGACCAGTGTCGCCATGCCGCCGGCCGCGTAGCCGGAGTCGAACTCGAAGCCGCAGGTGACCCACGCACCGGTGTCGACGCTGTCATTCTGGATCGTGAGCGGGCGCTTTCGGATCGCGAGTTCCGACATCGGCAGCGAGGCCTGGCAACGCGCAGCAGGCGCCGAGGAGTTGGAGTGCATTTCCAGTTCCTGGGCAGCAGTGGGCACGCTGTATGCAGCGGCCATGGCGAGCGTCAGGCCCGCGAAAGTTGTTGCAAGCTTCATGAAGCGGTCTCTCCCTTGGTGGTGTGCTGTCAAGCGATCATGAGGCCTCTCACCCCATTCCTGACCTCCGGAATATACCCCTGCTTTCCGCAGGATGTCACCCGGACCACCGATGGCACCAATCAGGAGTCGACCACGCCCAGTTCAGCCAGCGCGTCGCGCATGAAGCCCTGTGCCGCCTCGCTGAGCGCCTCGTGGTCCAGTGCATGGCGGATGGTCGCCTCGATGAGGCCGAGGTGGGTCCCGCAGTCGAATCGCGTGCCCTGGAAGCGGTACGCGAGCACCGGTTCCTCGGCCAGCAGGGCCGAGATCGCGTCGGTCAGCTGGATCTCGCCACCGGCGCCGGGAGCCGTGGCCTCCAGCAGGGCGAAGATGCGCGGCGACAGCACATAGCGCCCGACCACGGCGAGGTTGCTGGGCGCGTCGCCCGGCCTGGGCTTCTCCACGATCGCGGTGATCCGCCCACGGCGGTCGCTGAATTCATCCGTCGCGACAATGCCGTAGCTCGAGACCTGTTCAGGTGCGACCGCCTGGGTGGCGATCACGCTTGAACCGGTCGCTTCGGCGACATCGGCCATCTGGCTCAGCGCACCGGGGCCGCGGTTCCAGATCAGGTCGTCGGGCAGGATCACCGCGAAAGGCTCGTCGCCCACGACCGGCTTCGCGCAGAGCACCGCATGGCCCAGGCCCAGGGCCTCGGCCTGGGTCACGAAGACGGCGCGCACGTTGGGCGGCAGCACGTTGCGGATCACCTCGAGCAGCTCGACCTTGCCGGCCGCCTCGAGCTTCTGCTCCAGCTCGTAGGCCTTGTCGAAATAGTCGGCGACCGCGTGCTTGTAGCGGTTGGTGACGAACACCATCGTGTCGCAGCCGGCGTCGACTGCTTCGTCCACGGCGTACTGGATGAGCGGCCGGTCGACGATCGGCAGCATCTCCTTGGGCACCGTCTTGGTGGCCGGGAGGAAGCGGGTCCCGAGTCCGGCGACCGGGAAGACCGCCTTGCGGATGCGTCTGTTCATGTGCGTCTGGCGTTCCTTGCGGGAAAAGCGACCACCGTGGCGGCTGCGGGTTCGTCATCGCGCACCAGCGGCGCGAATTCCGGGACGGCGTCACGCAGGGCCTGGTCCAGGGTTTCGAGGTCGTAGCTCGACACCGCGTCGCGCAGGCGCGCCATGGCGGCGGTGATCCGTTCGCTGGAGACGCCGCGCGCCTCCGCCTGGAGGATCTTCGGGTGCGCCGTCGGGCGGTAGCGTTCGTCGGCGTGGAACAGGGTTTCGTGCAGCTTCTCGCCCGGGCGCAGGCCGGTATAGACGATCGCGATGTCGCGTCCCGGCTGCTTGCCCGCCAGGGTGATCATCTGCTCCGCCAGCAGGCGGATCGACACCGGTTCGCCCATGTCCAGCGTGTAGACCGCCTGCCGGGCGCCAATCGCCACGGCCTGCAGGATCAGCTGGCAGGCCTCGGGGATGGTCATGAAATAGCGGGTGACCTCCGGATCGGTCACCGTGACCGGCCCGCCGCTGCGGATCTGCGCGCGGAACAGCGGCACCACGCTGCCGGCGGAATCGAGCACGTTGCCGAAGCGCACGGTCACGAAGCGCGTGCCCTCGAGCCCGTTCATCGCCTGGCAGACCATTTCCGCCAGGCGCTTGCTGGCGCCCAGCACGTTGACCGGATCCACGGCCTTGTCGGTCGAGATCAGCACGAAGGTGCCGACGCCGGCCGCCTGCGCCTCGCGGGCAACGGTCGCGGTGGCCAGCACGTTGTTGCGCACCGCCTCGCGCAGCTGCGCCTCGAGGACGGGCACCTGCTTGTAGGCCGCGGCGTGGAACACCGCCTCGGGCTGTGAGAGCGTCAGCGCGTGGCGGATCACCGCCGGATCGCCGCAGTCGCCAAGCACCGGCAGGCACTCGATCTGCGGGAAGTCCCGGCGCAGCTCGTTCTGCATGGTCAGCAGCGCCAGCTCGTCGATCTCGATCAGGATGATCTGGCGCGCGCCGTGGCGGGCGCACTGGCGACACAGTTCGGCCCCGATCGAGCCGCCGGCGCCGGTGACCAGCACGCTGCGCCCACCCAGCCAGCCGCGGATCGCCTTCCAGTCCGGCGTGACCGGCTTGCGGCCGAGGAGGTCCTCGATCGCGACCTCCTTGAGTTCGCCCGGCAGCGAGCGGCCTTCCAGCAGGTCGTTGAGGCGGGGCACGGTGCGGAAGGGCAGCCCGGTGCGCTCGCAGGCCGCGACCACGCGGCGCATGGCGGTCGCGTCCAGCGAAGGCATCGCGATCACCAGCAGGCGGGCCGCGGTTTCCGGCGCGATCTCGCCCACGTCCTCGATCTTTCCGAGCACCGGCAGGCCCTGCACATGGCTGCCGCGCAGCTTGGCCGCGTCGTCCAGGAATCCGACCGGCTGGTAGGCACCGACCCTGCGCAGGTCGCGCACCAGCGCCTCGCCCGCCTGCCCCGCGCCCAGGATCAGCACGCGCAGCGCCGCCTTGTCGGTGCGCTCGTTGCCGTGGTCCTTCCAGGCCCGGTACAGCAGCCGCGGCATGCCCAGCAGCGCCGACAGCACGACCGGATAGGCCAGCATCACCGTCCGCGGCACCTGTCCGGCGCGGTCGAACACGAAGAACAGCAGGGGCAGGATCGCGAGCAGGCCGAACAGGCTGGCCTTCACGATGTTCACCAGGTCCGGGATGCTCGCGAAGCGCCAGACGCCCCGATACAGGCCGACTTGCCAGAAGATCAGGCCCTGCACGATCAGGATCAGCAGCATCTCCGGCGACAGCAGCGGCGTGGACGACACCTGGTCCATCGCCGACTGGCGGAAGTGGTTCAGGCCAGCCCAGGTCAGCCAGACCATGAACACGTCGTGCAGCACCACCGAGGCCCGCGGCAGGCTGGTCCGGATGCGGTCGTTCAGGCTGGTCATCCTCTGGGCCTATCCTTCTGCTCTCGTGCACCCGCGCCACGCGCGGCGCGCCATGCAAGGGTTCCGGCGGCCAAGATGCCCGCGCAAACCGCTAGTCTAGCGGCGAAGCCGCCGGCAGAGGCCGCTCCCGCCACGATGGCCACGAGGATGGTCCACCCCGCATAGGCCAGCGTCACCGGGACATGCGACCCGACCCGGCCCGCCAGGCGCTGGTATGCATGGCTGACGTGGGGCGTCCACCACTGCTCGCGACGCACCATGCGCCCGCCGAGCGTCAAAGCCGCGTCAATCAGGAAGGCCGACAACGGAAGGACGGCCAGCACAAGCATTCCCGCTGCCTGACCCGGCCCGGCTCCCTGGAGCAGCAGCAGCACGACCACGGCCAGCGCGACGCCCAGCGTGCCACTGCCGACATCGCCCAGGAAGATGCGTGCCCTGGGGAAGTTGAACGGCAGGAATCCGATGCAGGCTGCCGCCAGCACCAGCGCCGGCGCCAGGGCCGGCGGCAGGCCGCCGCCGGCGTGCGGCGAGAGCATGGCCAGCCCCGCCAGCCCGAGCGCGGCCAGCGCGGCCTGGCTGGCGGCGATGCCGTCGATCCCGTCCATGAAGTTCCACACGTTCACCAGCACCGGCACCGCGGCGATGGCCGCCAGGGCCAGCCAGGGCGCACCGTGGACGGCGAGCACGCCCGCCGCGAGCACGATCCCGGCGCCCACGTGCGCCGCCAGCCGCCACCAGGGCGAAAGCGGACGGTGGTCGTCGACGTAGCCGGCCGCCGCCACCAGGAAACTGGCCCCGGCGGTGGCGAGCGCCAGCGCGATCGGGATCCGTCCCGACACTCCGAAGAGGCCGCAGGACAGGATCCAGGCCAGGGTGATGCCGATTCCGCCACCCCGTGGCGTCGGCACGCTGTGGCTGCGGCGTTCACCCGGAAGGTCCATCAGCCCACGGCGCAGGGCGTAGGCGCGCGCCAGCCAGGCGCCAGCCGCGGCGATTGCCGCGACCACCGCCAGCCACGGCAGCAGGCCGTTCCAGTCCGCGCCGCCCATGCGCTCAGACCACGGCGTAGTTGAGCAGCGGCTTGATGCTGCCCCACTCCTTGCAGGACGGGCACTGCCAGTGGTGGCTGCGCGCGCCGAAGCCGCAGCGGTTGCAGCGGTAGGCGGGGTTGCGGACCAGCAGCTGGTCGGTGATGTGGCGAAGCTCGTGCAGGGTCGCGGCCTCGTTGCCGCCTTCGGCCAGGGTGAGTTCGATCAGGGCCGCTTCGCCGCGCACGGAAGGCCGGTCCTTGAGCTGCTGGGCGAGGAAGCGGCGGGCGGCAGGCACGCCCTCCTCCGCCTCCACCAGGTGGGTGAGCGCGAGCACCGGCGCCACGCCCCGGTAGTGCTCGCTCATCTCGGTGAGGAAGGCGCGGGCACCGGGCAGGTCGCCGACGCGGTCGTAGGCCGAGCGCAGCGGCGGCAGGATCTCCGGCAGGAAGTCGGCGTCATGGCGGGCCGCGCGCTCGTAGGCGCGGATGGCGGCGGCGTCGTTGCCGGCGTCGAGCTCCAGCCGGCCCTCGAGCATGCCGGCGCGCACCGAACTCGAATCCGCGGCATAGGCGCGCGCGACAGCGGCGCGGGCACCCTCGCGGTCCCCGGCCACGCGCAGCCGCTCGGCGAGCTCGCATTCGAACTGGCCGATCAGCTTGCCCATGGGCTCACCGGTGACCTGCTCGTAGCGGGTCGCGTTCTCGATCGCCTTGGGCCAGTCGCGCTCGGCCTGGTAGATGCCGATCAGGTGCTTGAGCGCCTGCGGTGCGCGCTGGTCGAGCGCGGCCAGCTCGGTGAACACCGTCTCGGCACGGTCGAGGAGACCCGAGCGCATGTAGTCCTCGCCCAGCGCGAGCAGGGCCTGGACCTTCTGCTGGTCGTTGAGGTCGGGCCGCTGCACCAGTCCCTGGTGCAGGCGGATCGCGCGGTCGACCTCGCCGCGCCGACGGAACAGGTGGCCCAGCGCGATCTGGGTCTCGAAGGTGTCCTTGTCGAGCTCGGCGATGTGCAGGAACAGTTCGATGGCCTTGTCCGGCTCTTCGCTGAGCAGGTAGTTCAGGCCACGGAAATAGGTGGTGGAGAGCTTGCTGACCTGGCTGTCACTGTGCCGCTCGCCGCCACGGCGGCCGATCACCCAGCCCGACAGGGCCGCGATCGGCAACAGCAGGAAAAACCAGAACCACTCGGTGATGAAGGCCATCAGTTCGCATCCGGTGCGTGGGGGGTGGGCGCCTGCCTGCGCCTGCGCAGGGACGGCACGATGGAGGCCATCGTCGCCAGCCCGCCGACCAGTGCGCCTGCGAGCAGCGTGCCCAGCAATGCCAGGCCCAGCGTCGGCCGGAACACGGCAAGGCCGAGGTCGAGTTCGACCGTCTGGGGATTGAGTGCACCGACCGCGACGCCTGCAACGAGGCACAGCATGCCGATGAGGATGCGGATCGGACGCATGGGCGGCTAGCTTAGCCGGCCACGGGCCCGCAGTCAGCCGCGGATGAGGCCCATCAGTCGTCGACCGGGAGCGGCATGACGTCGCTGACGCGTTCGCGCAGCTCCTTGCCCGGCTTGAAATGGGGAACGTGCTTGCCGGGCAGGGCCACGGCCTCGCCGGTCTTCGGATTGCGCCCGGTACGGGGCGGACGGTAGTGCAGCGAGAAGCTGCCGAAACCGCGGACTTCGATGCGTTCGCCGTTGGCCAGCGCACCACCCATCATCTCCAGCAGCGACTTCACCGCCAGGTCGACGTCGTCGGCCTTGAGGTGCCCCTGGCGCTGGGACAGGATCTCGATGAGTTCGGACTTGGTCATGTGCCCCCTGGCCACCCTCGAACAAGCCAACGGCGACCCGGCTCGCACCGGGTCGCCGCTGGATACTTCAGGTATTACTCGGACTTGCTGTCCAGCTGCTCGCGCAGCAGCGCGCCCAGCTTGGTGGTGCCGCTGGAAGCATCCGCCGAAGCACGGTTGTACTCGGCCAGGGTCTCGGCCACCTCGGCCTCGTCCTTCGCCTTGATCGACAGCTGCAGGGTGCGGCCCTTGCGGTCCATGCCGGTGAACTTGGCCTCGATGGCCTGGCCCACCTTCAGGAACTGCGTGGCGTCATCGACGCGCTCGTCGGCGATGTCGCGGGCGGCGACGTAGCCTTCCACGCCATCGGCCACTTCGATCACGGCGCCCTTGGCGTCGACTTCCTTGACGGTGCCGGTGATCTTGGAGCCGCGCGGATGGTTGGCCATGAACTGGCCGAACGGATCCTGCTCGAGCTGCTTGACGCCCAGGCTGATGCGCTCGCGCTCCGGGTCCACCGCCAGCACCACGGCCTCGAGGGTGTCGCCCTTCTTGAGCTCGCGGGCCACGTCTTCGCCGCTGGTGTTCCAGCTCATGTCCGACAGGTGGATCAGGCCGTCGATGCCGCCGTCCAGGCCGATGAAGATGCCGAAGTCGGTGATCGACTTGATCTGGCCTTCGACCTTGTCGCCCTTCTTGTGGATGGCCGCGAAGGTCTCCCACGGGTTGGACGTGACCTGCTTGATGCCCAGCGAGATGCGGCGACGCTCCTCGTCGACGTCCAGCACCATGACCTCGAGCTCGTCACCGACCTGTACCACCTTGGCCGGGTTGACGTTCTTGTTGGTCCAGTCCATCTCGGACACGTGCACCAGGCCCTCGACGCCCGGCTCGATCTCGACGAACGCGCCGTAATCGGTGACGTTGGAGACCTTGCCGAACACGCGGGTGTTGGACGGATAGCGGCGGGCGATGTTGTCCCACGGATCCTCGCCCAGCTGCTTGAGGCCCAGGCTGACGCGGTTGCGCTCGCGGTCGTACTTGAGCACGCGGACGTCGAGCTCCTGGCCCACTTCCACGACTTCGGACGGATGGCGCACGCGCTTCCAGGCCATGTCGGTGATGTGCAGCAGGCCGTCGATGCCGCCGAGGTCGACGAACGCGCCGTAGTCGGTGAGGTTCTTGACGACGCCCTTCAGCACGGCGCCCTCGACCAGCTTCTCCATCAGCTGCTCGCGCTCTTCCGAATGCTCGCTCTCGACCACCGCACGGCGGGAGACGACCACGTTGTTGCGCTTGCGGTCGAGCTTGATGAGCTTGAACTCGAGTTCCTTGCCTTCCAGGTACACCGGGTCGCGCACGGGGCGCACATCGACCAGCGAACCGGGCAGGAACGCGCGGACGTCCTTGATGTCGACGGTGAAGCCGCCCTTGACCTTGCCGCTGATCTTGCCGGTGACGGTCTCGTTCTTCTCGAGGGCTTCCTCGAGCTCGTCCCACACCATGGCGCGCTTGGCCTTCTCGCGCGACAGCACGGTCTCGCCGAAGCCGTTCTCGAGGGAATCGAGCGCGACCTTGACGATGTCGCCCTCGGCGACGTCGATCTCGCCGGCGTCGTTACGGAACTGTTCGATCGGCACGATGCCTTCGGACTTGAGGCCGGCGTTGATGACGACGACGTCGGTGCGCACCTGGATCACGGTGCCGGTGACGATCGAGCCGGGCTTCAGCTTGGCGAGGTTCGCCTGGCTGGCTTCGAACAGTTCTGCGAATGATTCGGTCATTGGAAAAATACTCTGTTGATGAAACAGACCGGATGCGCGCAGCGCGCCTGACCGGTCCACCCGTTGTCGGCGTGCGCGGGATTGCGCCTTGCCGTGAGTGCTGGTTGGAAACGGAAAATCCGCGCGGCGTCTGCCACGCGGGGCCATCTGCGGCGGGGTTCAGTCCACGAGGCCGGGCACGAGGGCCAGGACGCGTTCGACCACGACATCGATGCCCTGGCCGGTGGTGTCGATGCGCACGGCGTCTTCGGCCGGTCGCAACGGTGCCACCGCGCGGCTGGCATCGCGCGCGTCGCGGGCCAGGATCTCCCGCAGCAGACCGTCCAAGGTAACCGAAACCCCCTTGTCCTTCAACTGCTTATAGCGCCTTTCGGCACGCTCCTCGGCACTCGCGGTGAGGAACACCTTCCAGGCGGCATCGGGGAAGATGACCGTACCCATGTCGCGCCCGTCGGCGACCAGTCCGGGGGGCTGGCGGAAGGCGCGCTGGCGCTCCTTGAGCGCCGACCGGACCTCCGGGATCGCGGCGATGGCCGAAGCGGCGGCGCCGGCGGTCTCCGTCCTCAGCTCGTCGGTCGCGTCATGGCCGTTGACCAGCACCCGGGGTTCCCCGTGGGGGTCGTCGCGGAAGCCGATTTCGGTGTCGAAGGCGCAGCGCACCAGGGCGCCGGCATCGTCCAGGTCAAGGTCGGCCCATCCGGCGGCCACCCCGACCGCCCGGTACAGGGCACCCGAGTCCAGGTAGTGCCAGCCCAGGCGCGCGGCCACGGCACGGCTGATCGTGCCCTTGCCGGAGCCGGAGGGGCCGTCGATGGTCAATACCGGGATGGCGGGCTGGGTCATGATGGTCTCCGTGGGGGGTGGCCATTCTAGACCGGCCCGCACGGCGCGCCCTGCAAGTACTTGATCCCGGGCCACCGGGCCCGCTAGAATTGCCGGCTTGTTTGCCCCACCCATATTCAGAGGTTCGTCATGAAGGTCCTGTCCTCCCTGAAGTCGGCGAAGGCCCGTCACCGCGACTGCAAGGTCGTTCGTCGCCGTGGCAAGATCTTCGTCATCTGCAAGTCCAACCCGCGTTTCAAGGCCCGCCAGCGCTGAGCAGGCTGCCAGGGCGGCTGCGCGTGCATCGCATGCGGCAGCCACCAGCGACGCCCGGAAGGCCGCAGCGATGCGGCCTTCCGCGTTTTCGCCGCCGTCGGTTCGCGTGACCGGGCGCCCGGTTCGGCCAGGCATCCACGACCGGACACGCGCGATCTGTTAAAACGCTGCGGCTGCAAGCGATGCAGCCTCCGGGGAGACCAAGATGCGCCTGACGATTGCACTGACCACCGCCGCCCTGCTCGCCGCTGCCGGCGCAGCGCGTGCCGACACCCTGCTCATCGAGCGCGTCCAGCACGAGGCGGCCGTCGCCATGCCCGCGCGCGGCATGACCATGTCGCAGGTCGAGGCCCGCTTCGGCGCGCCTGCCCAGCGCATGGATCCCCGCGGCGGCCAGAAGCGCCAGTGGCCGACCATCCACCGCTGGGGCTATCCCGCGTTCACCGTGTACTTCGAGAACAGCCGCGTGATCGACGCGGTCGCCAACCAGGCCACAGCCGGCGAGACCGGTCCCAAGCCGCCGATCCGCTGAGCGAATGACCTTGCAGACCCTGCGTTTCCCCGCGGAGTGGGAGCCCCAGTCCGCGATCCTCCTCGCGTGGCCGCACGCCGGCACCGACTGGGCCGAGCGCCTGGGCGACGTCGAGGAAACCTATATCGCCCACGTCGCGGCCATCACCCGGTTCCAGCCGGTGCTGGTCTGCGTGGCCGACGAGGACGTCGAGGCCTATGCGCGCGCGCGGCTGGCCTCCAACCGCATCGACATGGCCCGGGTCGGGTTCATCACCCTGCCCTATGACGACACCTGGCTGCGCGACACCGGGCCGGTCACCCTGGTCGGGGCGGAGGAGTTCTCGCTTCTGGATTTCCGCTTCACCGGCTGGGGCGGGAAGTTCGAGGCCAGCGAGGACGACCAGCTGGTGCAGCGCCTCCACGAAGCTGGAATCTTCCGCAGGAGTTCGGTGCAATCGATTGATTTTGCACTGGAAGGTGGAGCGATCGAAACCGACGGGGCGGGCAGCCTGCTGACCACCTGGCGCTGCCTGCAAGAGCGGCACCCGTCCTCCAGCCGGGAGGACCTGGAGCAGCGCCTGCGGGCATGGCTGCGGCAGGAGCGCGTGCTCTGGCTGGAGCACGGCTACCTGGAGGGCGACGACACCGACGCCCACGTCGACACCCTCGCCCGCTTCGCCCCCGACGACGCCATCGTGTTCCAGGCCTGCGACGACCCGGCCGATCCGCACCATGCCGAGCTGTCGGCGATGGCGGCCGAGATCGCGGCGCTGCGCACCGTCGACGGTCGTCGCTACCGCCTGTTCCCGCTGCCCTGGCCGCAGCCGGTCCTCGACGGCGGCCGGCGCCTCGCCGCGAGCTACGCGAACTACCTGATCATCAACGGCGCGGTCCTGATGCCGGCCTATGGCGACCCGGCCGATGACACGGCGGCCGCCGTGCTGGCCCGGGCCCATCCCGGGCGCGAGATCGTCCAGGTGCCCTGCCGCGCGCTGATCTGGCAGAACGGCAGCCTGCACTGCATCTCGATGCAGCTGCCCGCCGGCCTTACCTGAGGGACAGGCGGGCCGGCCTACAATGGCCGGCTCACCTGCATCATCGCCACAGGGGCCCTGCCATGACCACGAAGACCCTTCCCGTCGCGCTCGTCCAGGAGCGCAACCACGGCAGCGCCGCGGAGAACCTCGAGGTGATCGAGGCCCGCGTCGCCGAAGCCGCGCGCCAGGGCGCGAAGCTGGTGCTGCTGCAGGAGCTGCACAACGGCGCCTATTTCTGCCAGCACGAGTGCGTGGACGCGTTCGACCTCGCCGAGACCATCCCCGGCCCCAGCACCGAGCGCCTGGGCGCGCTGGCGAAGCAGCATGGCGTGGTGCTGGTCAGCTCGCTGTTCGAGAAGCGCGCCACCGGCCTGTACCACAACACGGCCGTGGTCTTCGACGCCGACGGCTCGACCGCGGGCCGCTACCGCAAGATGCACATCCCCGACGACCCGGGCTTCTACGAGAAGTTCTACTTCACCCCGGGCGACCTCGGCTTCGAGCCGATCGACACCTCGGTCGGCCGGCTCGGCGTGCTCGTGTGCTGGGACCAGTGGTATCCCGAGGCGGCACGCCTGATGGCGCTGGCCGGCGCCGAACTGCTGCTCTACCCCACGGCCATCGGCTGGGATCCGGATGACGACCAGGCAGAGAAGGACCGCCAGCGCGACGCCTGGATCCTGAGCCACCGCGGCCACGCCGTCGCCAACGGCCTGCCGGTCCTGAGCTGCAACCGCGTCGGCCACGAGCCGTCGCCGGTCGGCGCGTCGGGCATCGACTTCTGGGGCAACAGCCACGTGCTGGGACCGCAGGGCGAGTTCCTGGCCGAGGCCGGCGGCGATGCCACCGTGCTCACCTGCGAGGTCGACCTGGGCCGCAGCGAGCACGTGCGCCGCATCTGGCCCTTCCTGCGCGACCGCCGCATCGACGCCTACGGCGACCTGCTGCGCCGCTACCGCGACTGACGCGCCTGCGCGCGACCACGGACTTCCATGACCGACACTCCCGCCCTGCCTGACGCAGGGCCCGGCCCCGCCGCCCCACGCGCCGACGCCTCCGGACCTGCCGGCGCGGGCTTCGACCTTGCCAGCCAGCCGCACACCATCGTCGAGCGCGACGGCGTGCGCTACACCCTGCTCGGCACCGCCCACGTCTCGCGCGCCAGCGTCGATGCAGTGCGCGCGGCGATCGCCACCGGCGCCTATGACACGGTCGCGGTCGAGCTGGACGAGCAGCGGCTGCAGGCCATGACCGATCCCGAGGCGCTGGGACGGATGGACCTGGTCAAGGTGCTGCGCGAGGGCAAGACCCCCCTGTTCGCCGCGAACCTGGCGCTGGCCGCCTACCAGCGCCGCCTGGCCGAGCAGATGGGCGTCGAACCCGGCGCGGAGCTCAAGGCCGCGGCCGCCGACGCCAACGCGCGCGGCCTGTCGCTCCAGCTCATCGACCGCAACGTCGGCCTGACCTTCAAGCGCGCCATGCAGCGCCTGGGCTGGTGGGGCCACGCCAAGGTCAGCGCCAGCCTGCTGATGGGGCTGCTGTCCAGCGACGAGGTCGGCGAGGACGAGATCGAGCGGCTCAAGCAGGGCGACGTGCTGGAGTCGAGCTTCAGCGAGTTCGCCGGCGAGACCCCCGAGCTCTACGAGGTGATCATCGCCGAGCGCGACCGCTACATGGCCGCACGCCTGCGCGAGGTGCCGGCAGGCGCGCGCGAGGTGCTGGCCGTGGTCGGCGCGGGACACCTCAAGGGCCTGGCCAACCACCTGCGCGACGACGTGGCGCCGCCCGCGCAGGTGCGCGAGTCACTGGAAGAGGTGAAGCCGAAGTCGCGCGTTCCGTGGATGGAGCTGGTGATCGCCACCGTGGTGATCGGCGGCTTCGCCTGGGGCTTCTGGCAGGGCGGCCTGGACGTGGGCACGGACCTGATGCTGCAGTGGGTGCTGGTCACCGGCACGCTGGGTGCGCTCGGCTGCGCGATCGCGGGCGGCCACCCGCTGAGCATCCTGTCGGCCTTCGTGGCCTCGCCGCTGACGCCCCTGCATCCGGCGCTGGCGTCGGGCACGGTCAGCGCGGTGGTCGAGGCGGCGCTCCGCAAGCCGACCTACGCCGATTTCATGGCGCTGCGCGAGGACGTGAACACCGCGCGCGGCTGGTGGCGCAACCGCGTCGCGCGGGTGCTGCTCAACTTCTTCCTGACCAGCCTGGGCACCGCGATCGGCGTGTGGACGGGCGGGCTGAGGATCCTGGGCAAGGTGTTCGCCTGAGGCCAGCCCGATCGCGGCTGTAGCCGCTCCTACAGCGGGGCGCCGGGTCGGGGTCGCCGGTGTCGCTGCCCGGTGAGCCGCTCCTGCAGGAGCGGCTACAGCCGCGATCGCTTCAGGCCGCCGCGTCCGCCACCCGCCCTTCCCTGCCTGGCCCACGCGCCCGCCGCAGCAGGCGCGAGGTCCCGTTGGCCAGGTCGTCGAGGATCGCGTAGATCGTCGGCAGGAACAGCAGGCTGACCACGGTCGAGAACGCCAGGCCGCCAGCCACCGCGCGCGCCATCGGCGAATACGCAAGGCCGCCCAGCACCACCGTCTCGCTGAGCGAGATCGGCACCATCGCCAGGATCGCCGTGCCCATGGTCATCAGGATCGGGCGCAGGCGTTCGCGGCTGCCTTCGACCAGCGCATCGGTGCGCGACAGGCCACGGCGGCGCAGGTTGTTGATGTGCTCGACCATCACGATGCCGTTGTTCACCACCACGCCCATCAGCACCAGGATGCCGATGAAGGCCATGATCGTGAACGAGGTGCCGGTGATCCAGAACAGCCAGAACACCCCGAGGATCGAGAACACCACGCAACTCATGATCGCCGACGGGAACAGCAGCGACTCGAACACCGCCGCCATCACCACGTAGATCATCACCAGCGCCAGCACGAAGTTGAACAGCATCTGCTGCACCGCCTGCTCGCTTTCCTCGAAGCCGCTGCCGGAGAACGAGTGGCCATAGCCCGGCGGCAGGGACACCGAACCCAGCACGGCTTCCATGGCCTTGCGCGCCTCCTCCATGGTCGCCTCGCCTTCCAGGTTGGCCTGCACGCCGAGCGCGGTCTGGCGGTCGTGGCGCGTGATCTGGGTCGCCGAAGGCGTCACCTCCAGGTCGACCATCGCCGACAGCGGCACCTGGCGCCCGTCCGGCGAGCGCACCATGAACCCGGCGATGTCGGCCGGCCCGTACTCCTGCGCGCCGCTGAAGCGCACCCAGACCGGCACCTCGGTTTCTTCCCGCCGGTACTCGCGCAGCTGGGTGCCACGCAGTGCCATCGACACGAACGACGACACCTGCTGCGCGCTGAAGCCGAACGCCGCGGCGCGGTCGCGGTCGACGCGTACCGCCAGTTCGTCGGTGCTGGCGCCGCCATCGATGCGCACGTCGCGCAGCTCCGGCCGCGCCTCGAGCATGGGGACCAGCCCATCGCCCAGTTCGCGCAGCACCGATGCGCTGTCGCCCACCAGCTGCACGCTGACGTTCTGGCCCATGCCACCCCCGCCACCGCCCTGCCCGCCCGGACCCGAGACGCCGACCTCGGCGCGTGCCGACTTCGGCAGCTCCTTGCTGATCGCCTCCGACAGCGGCCGCACGTCGGCGATGCCATCCTCGAAGGTGATCAACGTTCCGGCGTCGTCGCCTTCGCTGAAGTACGAATAGACCTGGGTGATGCGGAAGCGCTCGCGGTTGTCCTCGAGGAAGGCTTCGACCCGCGCCACCTCCTCCGACATCTGCGGCAGCGTGTAGCCGCCGTTCCACTTGTAGTAGAGCTGGATCTCGCCCTGGTCGCCGCCGCCGAACATGTCGAAGGTGGTGCCCTTGATCGGCACCAGGCTCAGCGCGACCACCAGCACGATGCCCGCCACGCTCCAGCCGCGGTGCACCAGGGTCCAGCGCAGCAGTCGCGCGTAGCGGTCCTGCAGCCGGCGGATCGCGCCGCCCTTCTCCACCAGCGCCGGCGGCGTGCGCATGCGCGCCGAGAGCATCGGGATCAGGCTGACCGCGACCAGCCACGAGGCCAGCAGCGACACCGAGATGGTGATCGCGATCTGGGCCATGAAGATGCTGATGTCGTTGACCTCGCCCAGCAGGTTGGGCAGGAACACGATGCAGTGGCACAGGGTGCCCGCCGAAAGCGCGATGGCGACGTGCTTCGTCCCGGCCAGCGAGGCCCGCACCGGGTTGCCCGGATCGCGCTCGCGCTCCTGGTAGATGCTCTCCACCACCACCACCGCGTTGTCGACCAGCATGCCGACCGCGAGCAGCAGGCCCATCAGGCTCAGCACGTTGAGGGTGACACCGAAGAAATGCATGAACCCGAGGGTCATGATGAAACAGATCGGGATCGCCAGCGTCACCATCAGCGTCGACGGCCAGTGGCGCAGGAAGAAGAACAACACAGCGATCGAGAGCAGCAGCCCGACGGCACCGGCTTCCGCCAGCTCGATCAGCGAGCTGGTCACGGTGTCGCCCATGTCCTGCATCACCTTGAAGTCGATGCCTTCCAGCCCCGGCTCGTCCGCCGCGGCACGCAGCTCGGCCAGCGCCCCGCGCGAAACCTCCACGAGGTTCGCATCGCGCTCCTTGAACACCTCCAGGCCCACCGCCTTGCGCCCGTCGAGACGGCGCGCGTACTCCATGCGCGCAGGCTTCAGGTGCACCTCGGCGACGTCGCCCAGGCGCAGCCCGGCCTGGTCGATGACCAGTTCACGCAGCTGGTCGAGCGAGGCGATCTCGCCCTGCGGCTGCACGCGCAGGCGCACGCCGCCGTCCTCGAGCATGCCGGCCGAGACCGAGAAATTGACCGTGCGCAGGCGCTCGGCCAGCGTGTTCAGCGCCACGCCGTGCGCGTTGAGCCGGTCCGGATCGATCGCGATCTCGACCTCGTTGGCGGGCGCGCCGTTGATCTCCACCCGGGCGACACCGGGCACGCGCTCGATGCGCCGCTTGAGCAGCCGGTCCAGCAGGTCGTAGGACGCCGACAGGTCGACGTCGCCGGCCAGGCGCACGCGCAGGATCGCCTGGTCGCCGCTCGACCACTTGAAGACGAAGTAGCGGCGGAAGTCGTCGGGAAGCTCGTCGCGGATCGCATCCAGGCGCTCGCGCGCCTCGGACGCGGTGATCGCGATGTCCCGGTCCCAGTCGCGGAACTCCAGGAACACGCCGGCGCCGTTGGCATCGGCCTGGCCGCGCATCCGTTTGATGCCGGTCATCGTGGCCAGCGCCTCTTCGGCCGGACGCAGCAGGTTGCGCTCCACTTCCTCCGGCGACGACCCCTCGTAGGGCAGCTGCACGAACAGGAACGGCGCCGACACGTCGGGCAGCGCCTCCAGCGGCAGGCGGAAGGCCGCGATCAGCCCGACCACCACCAGCGACACGAACAGCATCACCGTGGTGACCGGCCGCCGCAGGCTGAACTCGGCGACGGTCATGCCGGCAGCCCGCCGGATTCGCGATCGGCATCGGTGTCGTTGCCGGCGGCGATGCGCGCGCGGCGGCCACGCTCGAGGTACCAGGCGTCGCCGCGGCGGTCGAGCAGGTCGTAGACCACCGGGATCACCAGCAGGGTCAGCAGGGTCGACACCAGCAGGCCGCCGATCACCGTGATCGCCATCGGCGAGCGCACCTCCGCGCCCTCGCCGAAGGCCAGGGCCAGCGGCATGAAGCCGAACAGCGTCGACAGCGTGGTCATCACGATCGGCCGCAGGCGCGAGCGCGCGCCCTCCACCAGGGCATCGCGCTTGGCCACCCCGGCCTCGCGCAGCTGGTTGACCTTGTCGATCAGGATGATCGCGTTCTTGACCACCAGGCCCACCATCAGGATCAGGCCGATGAACACCACGACCGAGATCGTGTTGCCGGTCATGAGCAGCGCCAGCACCGCGCCGACCATCGCCAGCGGGATGGTGAACAGGATCACGAACGGGTGCAGCAGCGACTCGAACTGCGAGGCCATCACCAGGTAGACCATGAAGATCGCCAGGCCGAAGGCGAACAGCAGCGAGGACATCGACTCCGCCAGCTCCTCGCCCTGGCCGCCGATGTGCATCCCGATGCCGGCGCCCAGCGGATTGGCGGCCACCAGCGCTTCGACGTCCTGCACCGCGGCACCCAGGTCGATGTCGCGCAGGTTGGCCGAGACCACGGCGACCCGGCCCAGGTCGGCGCGATGGATCTCGCTCGGGCCGGTGGTCGCGACCACGTCGGCGACGGTCGACAGACGCACCGGGCGCGCCGCGCCGGGGTTGATGATCAGGTCGCGGATGGCGCGCACCGAATCACGTTCGGACTCGCGCGCCCGCACCAGCACGTCGATCTTGCGGTCGCGGAAGTCGTAGCGTGTGGCCACTTCGCCGCGCACCGAGTTGACCACCGCGTCGGCCACCTGGCGCGTGGTCAGGCCCATGGCCCCGGCGCGTTCCTGGTCGAAGACGATGCGGATCTCGGGCGCGCCCTGCTCCACCGTCGATTTCACGTCGGCGTAGTGCGGGCTTTGCCGCAGCAGCTCGGCCAGGCGGCCGCCGGCGGCGGCGAGCTGGTCGAGATCGTGGCCGCGCAGCTCGATCTCCAGAGGGCTGGAGAAGCTGAAGAGCGCCGGACGGCTGAAGTCCACCTGCGCGCCGGCCTGGCCCTGCATCGTGTCGCGCAGGCCCTCGGTCAGCCGCGCTTCCACGGCTTCGCTGCCACCGCCCTCCATCACCACCGACAGCTTGCCGACGTTCTCGCCGCTGTCGGTGGGGTTGGCGTCCAGGCGCGTGCCGGTGCCGCTGACGCCGAAGAGCACGGACACGCCCTCGTCGTCCGCGTGCGCCTGCTGCACGCGACGCATCATGGCGTCGGTCTCGCGCAGCGGTGTGCCGGGCGGCAGGCGCATCGTCATCTCGAACCGGTCCTGCGCCAGCTGCGGGATCAGGTCGGTGCCCAGCGTCGGCACGATCGCCATGCTGAGGACGAAGGCGGCAGCCGCCACGCCCAGCACCAGGCGTGGCCGCGCGAGCGCACCCGGCAGCACGCGCAGGTAGCCTCGCTCGGCGCGGTCGTAGGGCGCCATCGCCATCCGGCTGGCCGCGCCCATCGGCCGGCCGACCACCGTCGACAGCAGCCGTCCGGCGCGGATCAGCACCCAGGAGATGCCGAACGCGGCGCCACGCGCGAAGCGGCCCGTCCAGCGCGACGCCGCCGCGAACGGACGCTGCCAGCGCGACGTCGGACGCCACGGCGGATGCGGCTCTTCTTCCTGGAATGCCATCGGCGCCGGCGACTTCAGCGCGCTCAGCATCGGGATCAGGGTCATCGCCACCACCAGCGAGATGCCGACCGCCAGCGCGATGGTCAGTGCCTGGTCGCGGAACAGCTGGCCGGCGATGCCCTCGACGAACACCAGCGGCAGGAACACCGCGATGATCGTCAGCGTGGACGCCACCACGGCCATGCCGACCTCGCGCGTCCCGGCGATGGCCGCGTCGATGATGCCCAGCCCGCGCTCGCGCGCCTTGGCGATGCTCTCCAGCACCACGATAGAGTCGTCGACCACCAGGCCGGTGGCCAGCGCAAGGCCGCCCAGCGACATGACGTTGAGGCTCAGGCCCATCTGGTCCATGAAGAAGAAGGTGGTGATGATCGAGACCGGCAGCGAGATGCCGACCACGAAGGTGCTCCAGCCGCTGCGCAGGAACAGGAAGATCACCAGGATCGCCAGCGTGCCGCCGAACAGCGCGTCGGTGCGCACGTCGGAGATCGCGGCGCGGATGAAGCGCGCCTGGTCGTCGACCACGTCCAGCGCCACGCCGGGCGGCAGTTCCTTGCGGATCCGTTGCAGGCGCTCGTCGACCGCCGCCGCCGTGGCCACGGTGTTGGCGTCGCCCTCCTTGTAGATCGCGAGCTCCACCGCCTCGCGCCCGTCCAGGCGGATGATCGCCTCGCGTTCCTTCCAGCCCTGGCGGACCTCGGCGACGTCGCCCAGGCGCACGGCGCGGCCGTCCGCCACGACCCGGTTGGAGGCCGCGGCCGCGTTCTGTGCCGACATCGCCGCGGCCATCACCGAAGCGTCGCCCGAGGCGGCCGCGATGCGCGCCACCTCGTCCGCGCCGCCGGCACCGCCGCCACCCGACTGGGTGGCGACCAGCATCCCGCGGATCTCGTCCACGGTCGCGAACTGGTTGATGGTGCGCACCAGGTAGCGCTGGGTGCCCTGCTCGAGGCGCCCGCCGGACAGGTTGATGTTCTCCTCGCGCAGGCGCTGGACCACGGCATCCGGCGCAAGGCCGATGCGTGCCAGCGCCTGCAGGTCGAGCTCGACCTGGATCTCGTCCTCGAGACCGCCGCCGATCTTGATCGCGGCGACGCCGGTCACCGGCTCCAGCTTCTTCTTGAGATCGTCGTCGGCGTAGCGGCGCAGCAGGGTGAGCTGTCGCGACGCATCGCCGTCGCCCTCGCCCGCGCTCAGCGCCAGGCGCAGGATCGGCTCGGTGGACGGGTTGAAGCGCAGCAGCACCGGCGGCTCGACCTCGAGCGGCAGTGCCAGCGTGTCGAGCTTGTCGCGCACCTCGAGGCTGGCCTGGTCCATGTCGGTGCCCCAGGCGAACTCGAGCACCACGTCGCTCTGCCCGGTGCGCGAGACCGAGCGCAGCTTGCGCACGCCCTTGACCACGCCTAGGGCCTCTTCGACCGGCTCGCTGACCAGGGTCTCGATTTCCTGCGGCGCGGCGCCGGTGTATTCGGTGCGCACGGTCAGCGTCGGATAGCTGATGTCCGGCAGCAGGTTGACCTTGAGGTTGCCGAGCGCGATCAGTCCGAACAGCAGCATGCTGACCGTCACCATCGCCACCGTCACCCGGCGCCGTACCGAGAATCCGACCAGGCCGTCGGCGCGCACGGTTCCGTCGACGCCCCCGGCAGCCGCCCCCTCGGCAGAGTGTTCCATCCCGTTCCCCTGCTGGGTCGACATCACTGCGCGCCTTCAGCCTTCGCGTCGCCCTCGGCCGCGGCGACCGCGACCGGCGCATCACCGATCACCTGCACCGCGCTGCCGTCGCGCAGCGCGACCTTGCCGGCGGTGACCACGCGCTCGCCCTCGACCAGTCCCTCGCGTACTTCGATGAAGGCGCCGTCGACATAGCCGGTGGTGATGGCGGTGCGCACGGCCTTGCCGTCGCGCACCACGTACACGGCCGGCTCGCCGTCGTCCTCCAGCAGCGCCGTGCGCGGGATCGCCAGCGCCGCGGCGCGGCTGTCGTAGTCGATGCCGATGCGCGCGAACATGCCCGGCTGCAGTGCGCCGTCGTCGTCGGGATCGAAGGCGCAGACCACGCGGAACGTGCCGCTGCCCGAGTCCACCACCGGCGCGATGCGGTCCACCACGCCCTGGAAGGTCCGGCCCTGCAGCGCGTCGACCTGCATGCGCACGGGCAGGCCCTCGCGCAGCGTGGTCAGGTCGCGCTCGGGCACGTTGAGCGTGGCCTCCAGGCGCGAGTTGTCGACGATGCGGATGATCGGGGTGTTGATCTGGACGAAGTTGCCCGGCTTGATCGAGCGCGAGGCGACCACGCCGGAGATCGGCGCGGTGACGCTGGTGTACGACAGTTCCAGCTGGGCCATCCGCAGCATCGCCCGCGCGTTCTCGAGGTCGTAGCGCAGCTGGTCGTGGTCGCCCACGCTGACCATCTGCTGCTTGACCAGCTCGCTGGCGCGGCGGAAGTTGGCCTCGAGCTTCTTCACCTGCACGTCGGCCTGGGCCAGGTTGAGCCGCGCGCGGTCGGCATCGATGCGAACCAGCGGCTGGCCGGCGCGCACCAGGTCGCCCTCCTCCACCAGCACCTGCAGCGCGACGCCGGAGGTCTTGGCGACCACCTGGGCTTCGGCGCGCGCCTCGAGCGAGGCGCTGCCGCTGTAGCTGGCGGCCATCGCGCGCGGCTCGGCGGCCACGGCCTCCACGGTCACCGGCGGCGGGGCTTCATCCTCCTTCTTGCCGTCCTCGCCGGCACTGTTGCCGCAGCCTGCAAGCAGCAGCATGGAGGCCAGGAACAGGGCGGCGGGACCGGCGATACGACGTCGGACGACAGGGCGGATAGCGTGCATGGTGAGGGCGAGCCAGAATGGTGTGGTAGCAAGGTACATCACTGCCCCACCGGCGCCTATCGGCCGAAGGTCATGCTGCCGCCCGGTCGCGATTCTTCCAGACCCCGGCCGCCGCGTGTGCACCGGCACCGTTAACAGGTCCCGAACCGCTCGCTATACTCCGGCGACGGTCTGCGACGGGGAGAGATGTCGTGGGCACCAGCCAACCACACAGCCACAGGAAGCGGAACCCGACATGATGCGACCGTTGCAGATCGCCGCCTGCCTTGCCCTCGCCTTTGCCACGCACTCGCCCGCCGCCTCCGCGCAGCAGGCCGCCGGCAATCCCGAGACGGGCCGCGGACTCACCTATACCTGCGTGGGCTGCCACGGCATCGAGGGCTACAAGAACGCCTACCCGCACTACCACGTGCCGATGATCGGCGGCCAGTCGCCCGAGTACCTGGTCAATGCCCTCACCGAGTACCGCAACGGCACGCGCAAGCATCCGACCATGGAGGTCCAGGCCCAGAGCTTCTCCGACCAGGACATCGCCGATATCGCCGCCTTCCTTTCGGGCCTGACGCAGTGAGCCGCTCCATGAAGACTTCCGCACTCGGCCTCGCCGTGGCACTCGGCGCCAGCCTCGTCCTGTCGGCCTGCGGCGGCGCGCCCGCCGAACCGGGAACCACGCGCGCGACCACGGTCAACGCCCTGCCCCAGGGCCGGGTCGCCGAAGGCGAAACCCGCGCCAACACCAAGGGTGCGGCCACCGGCCAGTCCTGCGTGGACTGTCATGGCGCCGACGGCAACACGCCGCTGGACCCGACCTATCCGCGGATCGGCGGGCAGTACCGTGACTACCTCGCCCACGCGCTGCAGGCCTACCGCTCCGGCGACCGCGAGCATGCGCTGATGTCCAACCAGGCCGCCGACCTCGACGACCAGCAGATCGCCGACCTCGCGGCGTGGTTCAGCTCGCGCCCGACCCAGCTGCGCGACCTGCACGGCGTCCACAGCATCAACTGACCGTCGCCGGCCCAGCCGGCTCCAGCGGCAAGCATGAAGCCCGCCCAGCGCGGGCTTCATGCCGTCTGGCTGCCGCAGCGGCTCAGGACTGCGGCGGCGGAGGCCCCAACGCTTCCTGGTCCTCGATCAGCTCGCGCTTGAACGGCACGTCCGGCGGCTTGCGCGCACGCGCGGGCTGCTCCTGCAGGTTCGGGTCGACGATGTCGCAGGCGCCACCGAGGGCCAGCATCACGGTCATGCAGCGGATCGTCTTGGTGGTTCCCGGGATGGGAATGCGCACCTCGGTGACGCTCTTGCGCACCCACTCCTCGAGCAGCGTCTCGCTGGGCATCCAGAAGCGGTCGAAGGACGTCGGTTCGTAGTCGTAGGGCGGACGCTTGAGCCAGGTGCCGTGGCGGTCGATGTTCTCGAAGTCCTCGGTGATGGTGCCCGGCGGCAGCCCGCCGCCAACGCGGCCTCCGTCGGCAAGCCGCGGCCGGCCCTCGCCGTCGAACAGTCCGGCCGCGCCCGGCGTGCCGACCTGGCCACCCGGAGCGTTGCGGCTCGAGTCGCCCCAATCGTCGGCCGTAGTGCGTGAGGGCAGCGCCCCGGGCGGCTGGCCGGCGCGGACGCCGGCGCCGGCCGAGGTGGCCGGGCTGCGCGCGCCGCGGTCGGTGTCCGGGCGTCCGCTCGAGACCGCCGCCGCTTGCGCATCGGCCGTGCCGTCACGCGCGTCCGCCGCGGCACGCGCCGCCCCCTCTGCGCCGGCAGCCGGCGCCGGCGGCGTCGCGGGCATCGGCACGTCGCGGCTCGGGACCGCTGGCGCATCGACGCGTGCTTCACGGGTCGCGGGACCGGATGCGGTGGGCACGCGACGAAGCTGCACCTGTGGCGTCTCCACCAGCACGACCTCGCGCTCGGCCACCGCCACGCCGCGTGGCGACGCCTCCGGAACCGCAACCGGGACCGCGGGCGCGCGCGCCGCCGGTGCCTGGATGGCAACGGGAGCGACCACTTCGACATTACGGCTGCGCACCGCGACCTCGGCGGGCCGGGTGTCGGGCGCGCGCATCTCCACCTCGCGCGGAGGCGGCACCACGTGGCGGCTGTCGGCGACTTCGACCTCGGTGACCTGGAGCGCCTGCGGCGCGGGCAGTGCGGGCGCGCGCAGCTCGGGCACCTCGATCGCCACGGGGCGCTCCGGGAGCGGCGGAGGCGTGGTCGCGGTGGGCGGCTGCGCGGTCTCCGGCTCGGGCCGGGGCTCAGGCGGCGACGGCTGGGGCACAGGCTCCGGTCGGGGAACCCGCGGCGCGGCCGAAGCCGCGGCCGCCTGCAGCTCGCGCGGGGTCGGGGGTGCGTCGGCGGCCCCGCCGCCCGTGGCGTCGGCAGGCGTACCCTCGCCGATGTACTCGACCTGCAGGACATGCGTCTCGCCCTCGCGAGCGGCCGCCTCCTCGAACCGGGCGAACGGTGGCCGGAACACCATGAGCCACACGAGCGCCGCGCCGAACAGCAGGTGCAGCAGCAGGCTGCCCGACATCGCCGCGACCCGCGTCGAGCGCTCGTCGCGGCTCGCCGGCTGCCAGTCCTGACGCCACAGGGAGGCGAACGCACGCCAGCGTCCGAGCTGTTCGACGATGCCGGGCGGCGGGAGCGGTTCGCGCGCGGCGACCACCGCGATCACGTCGTCGGGCCGCGCCCCGCTCACCGAGCCGGGGCGCAGGGCCATCGCGTCGAACCAGTCGCGCCAGCCCGGCGGGAACTCGCCAGGCGGGGGCGGCGGACGCAGTGAGCGCCGCATGCGGCGGCGAAGGGCTTCGATCAGTTCGGCGGAAGAGAACATCCGTCGGCGTCGAAGCGGGACCGGGGATCAGGCCGTCGCGCGCGGGATGTACGGGGCCGCACCGGTGTCATGGTCGGTCGCGTCGCGCACCGCGGTCACGCCCGGCACCTGGTCCATCAGGGTCTTCTCGATGCCCTGCTTCAGGGTGACGTCGGCCATGCCGCAGCCGTGGCAGCCGCCGCCGAAGCGCAGCAGGACCACGCCCTCGGCGCTGACCTCCTGCACCGCGACGTGGCCGCCGTGCGAGGCCAGCTGCGGATTGACCACGTGCTCGATCGTCCAGCGCACGCGTTCGACCAGGGAGGCCTCGCCGTCGGGCTTCACCCCCTTGATGCGCGGCGCGCGGATCTGCAGCTGGCCGCCGGTCGCGAGCGCGGCGTAGTCGATCTCCGCACCCTCGAGGAAGGGCACGCTGTCGGCGTCGAGCCACAGCGTGAACCCGTCGCAGTCCACCGCCCATTCGTCGCCGCGCAGCTCGTCGGGCGCGGCGAACTCGAGGCGCACGTCCGCCTGCGGCGTGCCGGCACGGCTGGCCGCGAGGCGCACGCCCATGCCCGGCACGGCCTCGCGCTCGACCAGCTTGCGGAAGTGGGTCTGCGCGGAATCGGAGATCTGGATCATCCGGGTATTCTAGCGAACCCGCCGGGGTTTGCCGGCCCGCGCCGCCGAGACCGCGCGGCATGACACGCCGCGTTCAGCCCCGCCGCCTCCAGGAGCCCGACATGTCCGACCTCATTCCCCTCGACCGCGCCCACTGCCTGCCGCGCCGCGGCGCCGAACATCGCCTAGCGGAAGCCCGCGTCCGCGAACTGCTGCCCGAAGTGCCCGAATGGCGGCTGGCCGAGGACGGCAAGGCCCTGGTGCGGACTTTTCGCTTCCCCGACTACCGCCACACGATGTCGTTCGTGAACGCGCTGGCGCACATGGCCAACCGCGAGGACCACCACCCCGACCTGGGCGTGCACTACGACCGCTGCGAGGTGCGCTGGTCGACCCACGACGTGGGCGGACTCAGCGAAAACGACTTCATCTGCGCCGCGCGGACGGACGAGCTGGCGTCCTGAGCCCGCCTCCCGCTCAGGCCAGCCGGTCCAGCGCCTCGACCAGGTCCGGCGCCAGGGGCGCGGTGAGCACGTAGGGCACGCGTCCGCCGTCGAGCGCGAATTCCAGCGACGCCGCGTGCAGGAACAGCCGGCGCAGCCCGATCCGGTCGCGCAGGCGGCGGTTGGCCTCGGCGTCCCCGTACTTGTCGTCGCCGGCCACGGCATGGCCGATGTGCCGCGCGTGCACGCGGATCTGGTGGGTGCGACCGGTCTCGATCCGGACCTCGCAATAGGACTGCCCCCCGCGCCGCTCGAGCACGCGGAAGTGGCTGAGCGAAGGCTTGCCTGCGGGATCGACCTGGACGTGGCGCTCGCCGCCCTGGCGCAGGCCGACGTGCAGCGCGGCATCGACGCTCATGACGCCGTCCGGCATCCGCCCGAGCAGCAGGGCCAGGTACCGCTTGCGCAGCCCCGCCCCGGCATCCTCGCGCAGCAGGGCCTGGAGCTCGGAGAGGGCCGAACGCTTCTTGGCCACCACCATCAGGCCGGAGGTGTCGCGATCAAGCCGGTGCACCAGCTCCAGCTCCTGGTTGGGCCGCAGCGCCCGCAGGGTCTCGATCACCCCGAAGCTGATGCCGCTGCCGCCGTGGCTGGCCACGCCCGACGGCTTGTTGATGGCCAGCAGCCGGGCGTCCTCGAACACGATGCTGGCCGCCATGGCCTCCATCAGGCCCGGCGCCGGACTGCCCTTGTCCGCGGGATCCTCGATCCGCACCGGCGGGATGCGGATCTCGTCACCGCCCTCGAGGCGCCGGTCGGCGCGCACGCGGCCCCCGTTCACGCGCACCTGGCCGCTGCGCACGATCTTGTAGACCAGCGAGCGTGGCGCCCCCTTCAGGTACCCGAGCAGGAAGTTGTCCAGCCTCTGGCCATCGCGGTCCTCGGCGATCCGGACCGTGCGTACGCCGCCGGTGGCTGGGGTCTTGCCTGCATCGGTCATCTGGAGCTCCTGGTGCGGCGGAGTGCCCTCTGGGGCATCCGACCTGAATTCTTTTTCTGCTACACTCGGCGAGCGAGATAAGGTCCTGATTTCGCTGGAAGTTCGCCGGCCAAAAGCCGCTCTTCCGCGAGTCCCTCCAGAGCGCGGCCACTGCCCCCGGGGCAGCCATGTTAGCGGTTGGACGGCAGGTCCTGTGATCGCCCGGTGCCTGGCACCGGCGCTGAACATGTCCCGCGCGGCGCGCAGGCCAGTCCCTATCCGGACCGGCATGCGCAGCCGCCGGCCCGAAACAGACTGCAATATGGAACAAGCGCTCCCGCGGTCCGCCGTGGTGTGCAGCGCTGGAAGCAACCAGGGCCGCCTGGCGCTCACGCGCCGGCGGCGGGCCACATCCAGGCGAAACGCCCCGGCGTTCCGCGTGCGAGAGCGCGCGAGGACGCAACAATGAAGCGAATGCTGATCAACGCGACGCAGGCCGAGGAGCTGCGCGTTGCCATCGTCGACGGCCAGAACCTGTACGACATCGACATCGAGCAACCGTCGAAGGAACAGAAGAAGTCCAACATCTACAAGGGCCGCATCACCCGCATCGAGCCCTCCCTTGAAGCCGCCTTCATCGAATACGGCGCCGAACGCCATGGCTTCCTGCCGCTGAAGGAAATCTCCCGCGACTACTTCGCCTCCGGCGTCGACCACAACAAGGCCGGCATCAAGGAGCTCCTGCGCGAAGGCCAGGAAGTCGTGGTCCAGGTGGACAAGGACGAGCGCGGCAACAAGGGCGCGGCGCTGACCACGTTCATCTCGCTGGCCGGCCGCTACATGGTGCTGATGCCGAACTCGCCCACCGCCGGCGGCGTCTCGCGCCGGATCGAGGGCGAGGACCGGGCCGAGCTCAAGCGCGCGATGGACGCGCTGCAGATCCCCGACGACATGGGCGTGATCATCCGCACCGCCGGCGTCGGCCGTGACGCGGAAGAGCTGCAGTGGGACCTCGACTACCTGCTGTCGGTCTGGAAGGCGGTGGCCGAGGCGGCGCTGTCGAAGCCGGCCCCGTTCCTGATCTACCAGGAATCGCGCCTGATCATCCGGGCGCTGCGTGACTACATGCGCGCCGATGTCGGCGAGATCCTCGTCGATACGCCGGAGATGTACGAGGAGGCGAAGGAATTCGTCGAGCAGGTGATGCCGCACAACCTGCGCAAGCTCAAGCACTACACCGACGACGTGCCGCTGTTCAACCGCTTCCAGATCGAGTCGCAGATCGAGAACGCGTACGAGCGCACCATCCGCCTGCCCTCGGGCGGCGCGCTGGTGATCGACCAGACCGAGGCGCTGACCGCGGTCGACGTGAACTCGGCGCGCGCCACCAAGGGCGGCGACATCGAGGAAACCGCGTTCCACACCAACCTCGAGGCGGCCGATGAAGTCGCCCGCCAGCTGCGCCTGCGCGACCTCGGCGGCCTGGTGGTGATCGATTTCATCGACATGTCGTCGAACAAGCACCAGCGCGACGTCGAGAACCGCCTGCAGAACGCGCTCAAGTATGACCGTGCGCGCGTTCAGCTCGGCCGTATCTCGCGCTTCGGGCTGCTCGAAATGAGCCGCCAGCGCCTGCGCGCGAGCCTGGGCGAGTCGAGCCAGATCGTCTGCCCGCGCTGCGAGGGCCATGGCCGCATGCGCAGCGTCGAATCGCTGGCGCTGGCGATCATCCGCCTCGCCGAAGAGCACGCGATGAAGGACAACACCGGACAGGTGCTGGTGCAGGCCCCGGTCGAGATCGCCAACTACCTGCTCAACGAGAAGCGCAGCGCGCTGCGCGAGATCGAGTCGCGCCACAAGGCGCCGATCGTGATCGTGGCCGACGAGCTGCTGCATACGCCGCACTACGAAGTGACCCGTCTGCGCGCAAACGAGCTCGACGAGGAGTCGGCCAAGCCGAGCTACCGTCGCGGCACGCCGCGCAAGGTCGCGACCATCGCGCTCACCAAGGCCAACCTGAACGTGCCGGCGGCCGCCGTCACCAAGGTCCAGCATGCGAGGCCGGCCCCCGTGCGCGAGCCCCGCCCGGAGCCCGTGGCGGCCCCGGAGCCGGCGCCTGCGCCTGCACCGGTCGCCGCGGCACCCGTCGCGGCGCCGCTGGCTGCCAGCGGTGGCATCGTCGGCTGGCTGAAGGCGCTGTTCGTCGGCCAACCCGGTGCGGACAGCCCGAAGCCGGCGGCCGCCGCCTCCGGCGAGCCGCGTCGCGGTGAGCGCGGCGATCGCGGCCCGCGCCAGGAGCGCGACGGCCGTGGCAACCGCAGCGCCGGCGAGCGCCGCGACGGCGGCCGCCGTGATGGCCGCCGTGGTGGCGGCGAGCAGGGCCAGGCCCAGGGCGGCAGGCAGAAGGCCTCCGGCCAGAACGGCCAGGGTGCGCAGTCCGCGTCCGGTGGCCAGAACGGCCAGTCCAGCGCGCCGAAGCCGCCGCGCGAGAAGCAACCGCGCGAGAAGCCGGTGCGCGAGACGCGCGAGCGCGGCGACGGCGAGCGCAACGGCCAGGGCCGCGGGCGTCGCGGCGAGCAGGGCCAGGGCAAGGCTGAGGGTTCGTCGCAGGACGCCGTCGAGACGCTGGCGACGTCCGCCCTCGCGGCGACGCCCGCCGCCGCCGCGGCCGCCGCAACTTCGGCAGCCGATGAGCAGGCGGTGGTGCGTCCCGTGCCGGTGGCCGAAGCGCCCCGCCAGGCGACGCCCGCCAGTGACGACGTCGCCAACCCGCGCGTGCGTCCCACGGACGATGCCCTGGACACCGGCGACGATGCCGGCCATGACGAGGACAGCGGTGACGAGTCGGGTGATGGCGCGCAGAAGCGCCGCCGTGGCCGCCGTGGTGGCCGTCGCCGCCGTCGCGGTGGTGCCGAGGGTGCGGCAGCCGACGCCGTTTCGACGGTGGATGGCGAGTCGGCCGAAGATGCCGCGGACGTGCCGGTTGCCCGCAGCTCGCAGCCGGAGTTCGATTTCTCCGACGACGAGGGCCAGGCGCGCCCGGCGCCCCGGCGCAGCGATCGGGCGACGCCGGCGGCTGCCGCCACGGTCGCCGTCTCCGCGGCGGATGACACCACGCCTTCGCAGCGGGTGATGCCGCGCGCGGACGCAGCCGCCGTGACCGAGGAGTCGAAAGACGCGCCGCAGGCACTCGAGGCCTCGCCGACGCGTTCCGACGCGCCGGTCCAGGTCGACGCGATCGCCGCCGGCACCGTGGATGTGGCCGACGCCGCCGCCACGGCGGCAGCGGCTGCTCCGCCTGCGCCGGTGGCGGCGGAGACGGCAGCAGCACCTTCGACGGCCCCCGCAGATGTCCGCCATGCAGCGGATCGCCAGGACGCGGTCGCTGCGAAGGACGCGGTTGCCGAGAAGGACGCGACAGATGCCAACGCAACGCCCGCCCTTGCTGCAGCGGAGGTCGCAGCGCCGGCTCCTGCCGTGGCGGAAGTTGCGACGCCGGCTCCTGCAGCGGCAGAAGTTGCAGCGCCGGCTCCTGCAGCTCCAGCCGTAGTCGCGGCATCGGACGTGGGCGCCACGAGCGCCGCGGCCCCCGCCCGTGGTGCGGACGCCGCCGCCAAGTCGAACGCTGACGCCGCTGCCGAACGCAGCAGCGCAGCCGCCGACGAGCCACCGCCGGCCCCGCGGCCGTCACGCGGCCTGTTCGATGGCCCCGAAACGGCCGGTGCCGACGACGCGCCCGCCAGCGCCGATGCGGCGGTCGACGGGAGCGCGGTGCAGGAATCGCCGGCCGCCACGGCCGCGGTCCAGGCGTCGGACGCCAGCCGTTCCGCCGGCACGGATACGGATGCCGATGGAAGCGATCAGGAGGACCAGGCGCCGACCGGCGCCTGATCCCGGGCCACCCCCGCGCCGCTAGACGATGGCGTGCGCGGGGTCGGCCATGCCGTACTGGCTGGCCAGGCGGGCGAGCGCGATGCTGTCGTGCACCCGCAGCTTCTCGAACAGTCGCGTCTTGTGCGTGTTGATGGTCTTCGCGCTCAGGCTCAGCCTGCGCGCGATTTCCTCCTGGCGCATGCCCTGGATCAGCAGCATCGCCACTTCGGTTTCACGCGGCGACAGTGCGTCGAACGGCGACTCGCTCGCGTCCAGGCCTGACAGGGCCAGCGACTGCGCCACCCGGCTTGCGAGGAACCGGCGCCCCGACGCCACTTCGCGCACCGCGCGCAGCAGTTCACGCGCATCGCCACCCTTCCCGACGTAGCCGGCCGCGCCCGCGGCGATCATGCGCTTGGGCATGGGGCCGTCCTCGAGCACCGACACCACAATCACTTTCGGCCCGTATTCGCCGCGCACGATGCGCTCGGTGATTTCGAGCCCACTGACGCCTGGCAGGTGCAGGTCGCAGAGCACAATGTCGGGCTTCAACGCACGGATCTCCGGCAAGGCCTCCTCGCCGCTCTCCGCTTCACCCACCACTTCGATGTCGGCCTCGGCCGACAGGATCATGCGCATCCCTGCGCGAACCAGTGCGTGGTCATCCACCACGTAGACCCTGATGGTCATCCTTGTCCCCTCGTGAGACGTTCTTGGATCCCCCAGCGCGAGGCTAACCGTGACGTCGGGGGGGCCGCAAGCGTGGGAGCCATCGCATTCATGGCGGAAGAGGTGGGATTCGAACCCACGAATGGTTGCCCATTGCCGGTTTTCAAGACCGGTGCCTTCAACCGCTCGGCCACTCTTCCGGGAACGCGTCGCGGCGTTGCCCGACGCCAGGCCGGACAGCGGTCCGACGTGCGCGGGCAGCGCCGCGGGATTGTCGCATGCGCCGCGACGCAGGGCGCGCCATCGCGGCGCGCCCGCTGCGTCTACGCGGCCTTTGCCGGGCTCGGATCCGCGGCGTCGCGACCGGTGCCCTGGCAATCCAGGCGCGAAGCCTCGATCAGCGGCGGCAGGCGTTCGGCGAGGAAGTCGATGAACACGCGCACCGCCGGCAGCAGGCCGCGCCGTGATGCGAACACCAGGTGCGCGATGCCCTGTGGCAGGCGCCATTCCGGCAGCACGACTTCCAGTTCGCCGCTGCGCACGGCGTCGGCGCACAGCGTCTCCGGCAGCATGGTGATGCCGAGGCCCTGCCGGGCCAGGGCCATCAGCATCGGGAAGTCGAAGCCGGCCACGCGCGGCTTGAGCTCGATGCGGCGGGTCTCGCCGTCGGCACCCTGGAGCTCCCACCGCTGCCGCACTTCGTCCTCGCCCATGGTCATGGTGGTGTGGTCGTTGAGCTCCTCCGGCGTGGAGGGCCGCCCCGCGCGATCGAGGTAGGTCGGGCTCGCCACCAGCAGCTCCTGGATCTGGCCGAAGCTGCGCATGACCAGGCTGCCGTCGTCATCGAGCTTGTTGCGCACGCGGATGGCGACGTCGAAGCCCTCGTTGATCACGTCGACGCGGCGGTTGGAGACATGCATCTGCACGCGGACCTGCGGATAGCGCGCGAGGAACTCCGGCAGCAGCTGCGGCATCTGCTGCTGCGCGAGGCCCACCGGAACGCTGGCGCGCACCACGCCGCGGGGCTCGGCGCTCAGGCGGTCGACCACTTCGCGCGCAGCGGTCGCTTCGGCCAGCATCGACTGTGCGTGGCGGTAAACACTCTGCCCGACGTCGGTGACGGCGAAGCGGCGGGTCGAACGCTGCAGCAGGCGGACGCCAAGCTCGGTCTCGAGCTGGCTGATGCGCCGCGACAGCCGCGACTTGGGAATGCCCAGGGCGCGTTCGGCAGCTGCGAAGCCGCTGTGGTCGACGACCATGGCGAAGTAATAGAGATCGTTCAGATCCTGCATCGCGACCACTCCGATAGAACAATGGAGCCATATTTGACCATTTTTCGGCCTGTTTCGCAACGAACGGGCCGGAAACGGGCTAACAGCTGCCCCGGGAGGCGGCCATTACGACCCGTCAAGGATGGCCGCGCCGCCGCCGGCTCAGGAAATCGACGCGAGCCCGCCCATATAGGGCCGAAGCACCTCGGGCACCGTGATCGAACCGTCGGCCTGCTGGCCGTTCTCCATCACCGCGACCAGCGCACGCCCGACCGCCACGCCCGAACCGTTGAGCGTGTGCACCAGCTCGGGCTTCGCACCGGCTTCGGCACGCCAGCGCGCCAGCATGCGGCGGGCCTGGAAGTCGCCGCAGTTCGAGCAGGATGAAATCTCGCGCCAGGTCTGCTGCGACGGCAGCCACACCTCGAGGTCGTAGGTCTTGCGCGCGGCGAAGCCCATGTCGCCGGTGCACAGCAGCATGCGCCGGTACGGCAGTCCAAGCCGCTCCAGCACGGTCTCCGCGCAGCGGGTCATGCGCTCGTGCTCGGCGTCGCTGTCCTCGGGCCGGGTGACCGAGACCAGCTCGACCTTCTCGAACTGGTGCTGGCGGATCATGCCGCGGGTGTCGCGGCCATGGGCGCCGGCCTCGGCGCGGAAGCACATCGAGTGCGCCGCCATGCGCAGCGGCAGCCCGGTGGCCTCGATGATCGAGTCGGCCACGAGGTTGGTCAGCGGCACCTCGGCGGTCGGGACCAGGTAGCGCCGGGAGGCGGACTCGCCCTCGCCCACCACGGTCGAGAACAGGTCGTCCTCGAATTTCGGAAGCTGTCCCGTGCCGCGCATGGACGCGGCGTTGACCAGCACCGGGACGCTGGTCTCGGCGTAGCCGTGTTCGTCCACGTGCAGGTCGAGCATGAACTGCGCCAGCGCGCGATGCAGGCGCGCGAGCTGCCCGCGCAGCACGGTGAAGCGCGCGCCGGACAGCTTCGCCGCGGCCTCGCCGTCGAGCCAGCCGTTGCGGGCACCCAGGTCGACGTGGTCGCGGACCTCGAAATCGAACTCGCGCGGGGTGCCCCAGCGGTGCTGCTCGACGTTGCCGGACTCGTCCACGCCATGCGGCACGCTCGCGTCGGGCAGGTTCGGCAGGCCCAGCGCGACGGCCTCGAGTTCGCCGCGGATGCGTTCGAGCTCGACCTCGGACGCCTTGAGCTCCTCGCCGAAGCCGGCCACTTCGGCCTTGAGCGCGTCCGCGCGCGCGCGATTTGCGTCCGCCTGCTCCAGCTCGCCGGCGGCGGTCAGCCGGGTCAGCGATCCCATCAGCTTGCCGATGTCCTTGCTGCGCGTGTTGCGCAGGTTCTGCAGCTCCTGGGTGCGGACCTGCAGCGACTTGCGCTCGGCCTCCAGGCGTTCCAGCGCGACGGCATCCAGCGCGAAGCCGCGGCTTTCGCCCAGGCGTGCGGCCAGGGCGGCAGGGTCTTGGCGCAGCAGGTTGGGATCGAGCATCGCGTCGCTTCGTGAGTGTCGGGCCGGCCATTATCGCGCGTCACCGCGGGGTTTGCTCCGCGGCCCCATGGCAGAATCGGGCCAACGCGATGCCAAGGTCCCGCATGTCCCAGACGCCCCCGCGCAGAAGCCTGCCCCTTCCCACCCTCCGTGGCTGGTGGCTCGTGGCCGCTGGCCTGGCTGCTGGCCTGATCGTGTTCCTGCTCCTGTGGATGGGGCAGCGCGGCGACACGCCCTACCGCCCCGACGAGCAGCCTCCGGCCGCGGCTGCGCCGCTCTTCCGCCCGCTGCCGGCACCACCGGCGTCCGGCACCGCAGCGACATCGCCGCCGCCCCTGCCTGATGCCACTGGATCCGGTGACCGCATCGAAGAGCCTGCCGCGCCGGATCCCGATGCCCGAGCCGCCGCCGAAGCCGCCCCCGCACCGGTGGCCGCGCCCGTCGAGCTGTCCGCAAGCTCACCGGTGCCGATCGAGTCGCCGAGCCCGCGCTACCCGACGCGCGCACTCCGGCGCGGCGAGTCCGGGGAAGTGCTGCTGCGGATCCAGGTGGACGCGCGTGGCGTGCCCGCGCAGGTCGACGTGGCGTCGAGCAGCGGCTCGAGGGACCTCGACCGCGCGGCCGTGGCCGCCGCGCAGCGCTGGCGCTTCCGGCCGGCGATGCGCGATGGCGCGCCCGTGGCCGGGGTGGTCAACGTGCCGATCGCCTTCAACAGGGCACGCTGAGGCCAGGCGCGCGGCGCACACGCGCCGTCAACTCCGTATGTGGAAGCCTCGGGCCACCGACGCCGCCCGAGGAGCGCGCCATGGCCAATCCCGATCCGCAGACCCCGCCCCCGTCGCGACCGCCGGAGGAACCCCGGCGCAGGACCGCCGCGCCCCTGCTCTGGTTCGTGCTGCTGCTGGCCCTGCTGGCCTTCGGCTGGTTCATTTACAACCAGCGCTCGGGCATGGGTCCGGCGCCGGAAGCCCTGCCCCCACCGCCCGTGGCCATCGGTGACGGACAGGATGCCGCGGCCGAACGCGAGCGCGCCCAGGACGACGCGCGACGCGCCAGCCGCGAGGCGCGCGCCGCCGACGAGCGTGACCGAGCCCGGACGACTGCCCCGGCGCCCGCATCGGCAGGGCCGGATCGCGAGGCGTCGCCATTGGCCCGGGTCGAACCCGAGTATCCGGTCGAGGCCTATCGCAGGCGCGAAGAGGGCACGGTGCTGGTCGGCGCGAACGTCGGCGCGGACGGCAGGCCCGCAAGCGTCGAGGTGATCCGCCGCAGCGGCTCGCGCGCGCTCGACCAGGCCGCGGTGGACGCCGTGCGCCAATGGACCTTCGAGCCTGCCGTGCGCGGCGGCCGCACGGTGGCCGCCGACGTCCAGGTCCCGGTGACCTTCCGCATCGACCGCTGAGGCGGCTTCCCGTCGGGGCGCGCCGGTCCCGCGCGAGTCACTCCGGCGCGAGGGGACGCAGGCCGAATCCCGCCGCCTGCGCGAGCGCCTCGAATCCCGGAAACGACGTGGCGACGTTCGCGACGTCCGCGATCCGCACCTCGCCCGTGGCCATCTGCGCGGCGACGGCAAAGGCCATGGCAATGCGATGGTCCCCACGGCTGTCGACCCGCCCGCCACGCAGCGCGCCGCCTTCGATCACCAGGCCATCCGGTGTCTCGTCCACGCGCGCGCCGAGCGCCTGCAGCCCCGCCGCCATTGCGCTGATGCGGTCGGATTCCTTGACCCGCAGTTCGGCGGCACCCGAGACCCGCGTGCGGCCCCGGGCACAGGCCGCCGCCACCGCGAAGACCGGGAATTCGTCGATCATGTCGGGGACCAGGGCAACCGGCAGGTCGATGCCGCGCAGGGGCGCATGCTGCACGGAGATGTCGGCCACCGGTCCGCACAGCCCTTCGCGGCGTCCGGTCTCGCGGATGTCCGCGCCCATGCCGCGTAGCGCCTCCAACAGCCCCGTGCGTCGCGGGTCGACGCCCACCGCACGCAGCAGCAGCGACGAGCCCGGCACCAGGCAGGCCGCGACGATGAGGAACGCCGCCGAGGAGAAGTCGCCCGGCACCGCGATGTCCCGCGCCACCAGGCGATGTCCGCCGGACAGCCGCGCCTCGCCGGGCGACCAGGCCACCGGCCAGCCGAAGGCGGCGAGCATGCGCTCGGTGTAGTCGCGCGTTGGATGCGGCTCGCGCACGCTGGTCTCGCCGCGGGCATAGAGGCCCGCCAGCAGCACGGCCGACTTCACCTGCGCGCTCGCCACCGGTGATTCGAACCCGATCCCGTGCAGCGCGCGCGGGCCGCTGATCCGCAGCGGCGGCCGCTCGCCGTCGTCGGAGGCGATGTGCGCGCCCATGCGGCGCAGCGGCGACATCACCCGCAGCATCGGCCGCGCGGACAGCGAGGCATCGCCGGCAAGCACGGTGTCGAACGCCTGCCCCGCCAGCAGGCCCGCCAGCAGGCGCATCGCGGTACCGGAATTGCCGCAGTCGAGCACGCCCGCGGGCGCATGCAGGCCGTCGAGTCCGACCCCGTGGACGATGCGGCACGCGGACGACGGCGCTTCGATGCGCACGCCCATCCGCGAGAAGATCGCCGCCGTGGCGCGGGTGTCCTCGCCTTCGAGGAAGCCGTCGATGCGCGAGCAGCCGTCGGCCAGCGCGGCGAACATCACCGCCCGGTGGGAAACCGACTTGTCACCGGGCACTTCGAAGCCGCCCGACAGCGCGCGACCCGGCGATGCCAGCCAGTCCTGGCGCAACCCGTCCTCAGCCATGGCGGCGCTGGAAGTCCTGCATGTGGTCGACCAGCGCCTGCACGCCTTCCAGCGGCATCGGGTTGTAGATCGACGCGCGCATGCCGCCGGTGACCCGGTGGCCCTTCAGTCCGATGAGTCCGGCCTCGCGCGCCTGCGCCAGGAAGGCTTCGTCGAGCGCCGGGTCGTGCAGGAAGAACGGCACGTTCATGCGCGAGCGCACCGCGCGGTCGACCTCGTTGCGGTAGAAGCCGCCGGAGCCGTCGATCGCGGCATACAGCAGCCCGGCCTTGTCGTCGCTGCGGCGTGCAAAGGCCTCGACGCCGCCCTGCTCGAGCATCCAGCGGAAGGTCAGGCCGGCCACGTACCAGTTCCAGGTCGGCGGCGTGTTGAGCATCGAGTCGGCGGCCAGCTGCAGCCGGTAGTCGAAGATGTCGGCACGCGGCTGCCCGGCGCGCGCCAGCAGGTCCCTGCGCACGATCACCACGCCGATGCCCACCGGGCCCAGGTTCTTCTGCGCGCCGGCATAGATGGCACCGAAGCGCGGGATATCGACCGGCTCGGACGCGATGCTGGAGCTGAAGTCGGCGAACAGCGGCACGTCGCCGGTATCGGGGAACGCATGCCCACCCGGCTTCGAAGGACGGAACTCCACGCCGTGGATGGTCTCGTTGGCGGTGACGTGCACGTAGGCCGCGTCCTTCGACAGCTTCCACTGGTCCACCGGCGGGATGCTGCGGTAGCCGTCGGCCTCGCTGCTCGCCGCCACGTTGAGGTCGACGTACGGCGCCGCCTGCCGGGTCGCGGTCGCGCCCCAGTGGCCGGTGAGCACGTAGTCGGCGCGCTGGCCGGGCGCGGCGAAGTTCAGCGGCAGCAGCGCCTGCTGGGTCGTGGCGCCACCGGGGAGGAACAGCACCGCATAGTCGGCCGGAATCGCGAGCAGCTCGCGCAGGTCGGCCTCGGCGCGCGCGGCGATGTCGATGAACTCGGCGCCGCGATGGCTGATCTCGACGATCGAGGCGCCGGCGTCGCCATATTCCAGCATGGTGGCACGCGCTTCGAGCAGCACGGATTCGGGCAGCATCGCGGGGCCGGGGCTGAAATTGTAGGCGCGCGCCATGGCGGATCCTCGGGTCACGGGGGACGATCCAGTATGCCGCAACGCAACACCGGGCATGCACCGGCGGCGCGCGACCGCGCATGCACGGGTCCGCGCGTAGGATGAATCCCCTGCACAGTCCCGCGAGGAATATCCGATGGCCCGCAGCCGCCTTCCGCCCGTGCCGGAGTCCGCGATCACCGGCGAGGCGGTCTACCGCGACCGCCGCCGGTTGCTGAAAGCCCTCGCGCTGGCACCGGCGCTGACGGTCGCCGGCTGCCGAGGCGAGCCACCGCCGCCGGTCGACGTCCCCCGCGCCACGGCCGCCGCGCGCAGCGGAGGCTTCGGCACCGACGAGGCCCGGACCCGCTACGAGGACGCCACCTCGTACAACAACTTCTACGAATTCGGCAGCGGCAAGGCCGATCCCTCGCGTGCGGCGAAGACCCTGGTCACCTCGCCCTGGTCGGTCGCGGTCGGCGGCGCATGCGCGAAGCCCGGCACCGTCCCGCTGGAGACCCTGCTCAAGGGCCTGGTGCCCGAGGAGCGCGTCTACCGGATGCGCTGCGTGGAAGGCTGGTCGATGGTCATTCCCTGGCTGGGCGTGCCGCTGGCCGACGTGCTCAGGCGCTTCGAGCCGACCTCGGACGCGAAGTTCGTCGCCTTCACCACCCTCGCCGACCCGCGCCAGATGCCCGGCATCCGCGCGCCGATCATCGACTGGCCGTATCGCGAAGGGCTGCGCATCGACGAGGCCATGCATCCGCTGACCCTGCTCGCGACCGGCATGTACGGCCGCGCGCTGCCGCAGCAGAACGGCGCGCCGCTGCGCCTGGTCGTGCCCTGGAAGTACGGCTTCAAGGGCATCAAGTCGATCGTGGCCATCGAGTTCCTGCGCAAGGCGCCGCCGACCTCGTGGAACGACATGCAGCCGCGCGAGTACGGCTTCTTCGCCAACGTGAACCCGGCGGTGGACCACCCACGCTGGAGCCAGGCGACCGAGCGCCGCATCGCCGGCGACGCCAACCGCCTGTTCGCCGACCGCATCCCCACCCGGCCGTTCAACGGTTATGCCGACCAGGTCGCCTCGCTTTACCAGGGCATGGACCTTGCGCGCTGGTACTGAGCGGAAGGCTTCCGACGCGTGGGGAATGGCCGTCGCCAAGGCGGTCGTGCACGCGCTGGCGCTCGCGCCGCTCGCCCTGCTCGGCTGGAAGGCCTGGCAGGTCGGAGGCGGCAGTGACATCGACGCGCTCGGCGCGGATCCGGTCGCCGCCATCGAACACGAACTCGGACTGTGGGCGCTGCGGCTGCTGCTGGTGACGCTGGCGATCTCGCCGCTGCGCCAGTGGCTGGGGCGCCCGGAGCTGTTGCGCTTCCGCCGCCTGCTCGGGCTCTGGGCCTTCGCCTATGCCAGCCTGCATTTCAGCGCGTGGCTGGTGCTGGACCTGCGCGGCTGGTGGAGCCAGGTCTTCGTGGAGATCGCCGAGCGGCCCTATATCACCGTCGGCTTCGCGGCATGGCTGCTGCTGCTTCCGCTGGCCGTGACCTCGACCCGCGGATGGATGCGCCGCCTGGGCCGCAACTGGGGCCGCCTGCACCGCCTGGTCTACGCCATCGCGGTGCTCGCGGTGCTGCACTTCTGGTGGGTGGTGAAGTCGGATGTCCGCGAACCGCTGCTGTACGCGGCGATCCTTGCCGTCCTCCTCGGATGGCGCCTGCTCCGCCGGCGCAGCCGGACGACGCGACCGGTCGTCCCCGCGTCAGCCCGTACCGAACAGCAGTAGCAGGGCCAGCAGTCCCGCCAGCAGGGCCGCCGCAAGCACCAGCCACGGCAGGTGCATCACGCCGCGGGTGCGTCCCACGGACGCCTCCGCGCCCGCATCGTCCCCATCGTGGGTCGGCGTAGCCGTGGGTCCGGCCGGCGCCTCGAGCACGAAGCGGTGGTGGGCATCGAACACCACCTGGTCGCCCGGCTTCAGCACCGCGTCGCGCACCGGTTCGCCATTGACCAGGCTGCCGTCGGCCGAGCCGAGGTCGCGCAGCACCACGTCGCCGCGCAGCAGCTCCAGGCGGGCGTGGCGCTCGGCGAAGGCGGGTTCGTCGATGCGGATGTCGGCCTCGTGCGCACGTCCGACCAGGCGCGGCCGCTCGAGCGTGAAACAGCGGCCGTGGTAGCGGCCGCCCACGCCGCGCAGCACGATGCGCACGTCGCCGGGCTCGCCGGTGCTGTCGCCGAAGCCACCCGTGGGCTGCGCCGGTGCCCGCGAGGACACCAGGCGGATGCCGCTGCCATCGACGAAGATCGCGTCGCCGACCCGCAGCATCGCCATGCGCAGCACCGGCCTGCCGTTGACGTGCACGCCACGCGTGCCGTCCGGCACGGTCAGCCACACACCGCGGCGGTCGACGCAGAAATTCACGATCGGCGACGCCTCGACCGGCTCCAGGCCGGCGCCGTCGCGCGACCGGCCCACGCCGTGCACGCCCGCGGAAAGCGGATGGTCGTTGCCAGCGGTGTCGAAGCGCAGCCTGAGGGTGTCCATGCGCGGGGGAATCTATCACGCGCGGGCACTTGGATCGCCGACCCCGCGCCGCCAGAATGGCGTCCCCTTGCATACGGACGCGCCATGGCCGACATCGACATCCAGCACCCGCACCAGCTGCCCCTGCCGGGCGCGCGCGCCGCCGTGCAGCAGGTGGCCGACAAGCTGGTGGAGCGCTTCGGCGTCGAATGCCGCTGGCAGGACGATGCGCTGCACTTCAACCGCACCGGCGTCGATGGCCGCATCGCGCTGCTGCCGGGCGTGGTGCACGTGCAGGCCGAACTGGGCTTCCTGCTCGCGGCCATGCAGGGTCCGATCGAGTCCGAGATCCGGCGGGTGCTGGCCAAGCACTTCGGCTGAACCCGCGGCGCGGCGGGCCGCCTCGGCCGCGCTTGCGTCTATGCTGCGCAACGAAAAGGACATGGGGGAAACGCATGCTGCAATGGCTCCTGGCGATCGTGGCCACGCTGGCGGTGGGCGGTGCCGCGACCTGGTTCGCGCACGGCCCGCTGCGCCGTCGGCACGAGACGGATGCCGGCCTCGCCGCGCTGTCGGCGATGTCCTGGCGTGCCTTCATCGGGATCGTGCTGGAGGCGCTGCGCCGCCGCGGCTACGAACGCGTGGTCGACCGCGAGTCGCCGGCCGGCGACGATGACGACATCCTGGTCCGCGACGGCGGGCAGTGGCTGCTGAGGGTCAAGCATGGCAGCGCCTTCGTGCTGGGCCCGCCTGCGGTGAACGAGCTGGCCGCCACCATGGGCGTGGCCGGCGCGGCCGGCGGGCTGCTGGTCACCCAGGGGCGGATCGACGGCGATGCCCGCCGCGCCGCGCGCGGACAGCCGATCGAGCTGCTGGACGGCAACGCACTGTGGCCGGAGCTGCGCCCGCTGCTGCCGGCGACGGTGGTCGCGCCGATCAGCGAGGCCGCCCGCAAGCGCGCGCGCGAACGCAGCCTTGCCGGCTGGCTGGCGGCGCTGGTCGTCGGGGTCGCGGTGTTCTCGCTGTTGCCGGCAGCCCGTCCGGCATCGCGCACGGGCGGCACCCCCTTGCCGGCCGCGACGGCCCCGCAGGCCGACAACGCGACGGGGACCCGCCCGGCCGGACCGGTGGCCAACCCCGATCCCGCGACCCTCGAACTGCAGCGGCGCGAGCTCGCCGCGGCCGTCGCCACCCTGCCGATGGTGGCCAGGGCGCTCTGGAGCACCGCCTCCACGCTCGAGGTGATCCTGGCCGACTCCGGTGACGATCCGGTGGCCGCGATCTGCCCGCTGGTGGAGCGCTATCCCGCCCTGGCCTCGTCGCGGATCCAGCTCACGCCGCCGCCCGGCAGCGAGCGGCCGGTGCGTTTCCGCCAGTGCCGGAGTTATTGAAGGCAGGCGTCTGTCATGCAGCCGTCACCGCAGCGACATCGTGGAGTCACCACCGCGGGGTGAAATGCCTGCCGCGGCCACCTGCGGGCGTCCACACGCGTCCCGGGCCGGTCGAAAGATCCTCTCCTCCTCTCGCTGGAACGCTCCATTTCGGGCCCCTCCGGGGCCCTTTTTTCGTCGGCTCGCATGGTGCCCCGGGCCCCGTGCGGAACCTGCCGTCATGAAGCTGTCATAAAAACATCATCCAATGTGGGCTTGCCGCATCGCCCTTCGCCCACATCGGAACCTGTCATGACCCTCCCCAAGTTGCGCATCGCTTCGCTCGCCCTCGCTTCGGCGCTGTTCGCCGTGGCCTGCCAGCCCTCGGGCGACGCATCGTCGAACGGCGCCGCGAATGCCGCCGGCGAGCGCGTCGCCAGCCAGGTGTCCGGCGCGGGCGCCTCCTTCATCTATCCGCTGGTCTCGAAGTGGTCGGCCGACTACAACGCGGCCACCGGCCAGCAGGTCAACTACCAGTCCATCGGCTCGGGCGGTGGTATCGCCCAGGTCAAGGCCGGCACCGTCGACTTCGGTTCGAGCGACAAGCCGCTGGCGAGCGAGGAGCTCGCCGAAGCCAACCTTGGCCAGTTCCCCTCCGCGATCGGCGGCGTGGTGCCGGTGGTCAACATCGAAGGCCTCGCGCCCGGCGCGCTGAAGCTGACCGGCCCGCTGCTCGCCGACATCTTCCTGGGCAAGGTCGCCACCTGGAACGCGCCCGAGATCGCCGCGCTCAACCCCGGCCTGGCGCTGCCCGACGGCAAGATCAGCATCGTGCACCGCTCCGACGGTTCGGGCACCAGCTTCAACTTCACCAACTACCTGTCGAAGGTCAGCCCCGACTGGAAGACCAGGGTCGGCGAAGGCACTTCGGTGTCCTGGCCGCTCGGCGTGGGCGGCAAGGGCAACGAGGGCGTCGCGTCCTACGTGCAGCAGATCCAGGGCGCGATCGGCTATGTCGAGCTCGCCTATGCGCTGCAGAACACCATGCCCTACGCCTCGCTGCAGAACGCCGAAGGCCAGTTCGTCGAGCCCAGCGCGGACAGCTTCGCCGCCGCGGCCCGCACCGCCGACTGGGCCTCGGCCACCGACTTCAACCTGGTGATCACCAACGCACCGGGCGCGGACTCCTGGCCGATCACCGCCACCAACTTCATGCTGATGCCCAAGCAGCCCAAGGATCCGGCGCGCAGCCGGGCCGCGCTGGAGTTCTTCAAGTGGGCGTTCGAGGACGGCCAGGCGCAGGCCAGCGAGCTGCACTACGTCCCGCTGCCCGCCGAGCTCGTCCAGCAGGTCGAAGCCTACTGGGCCACCGAGTTCCAGCACGGCCAGTAAGGCCGGACAGGCTCGTGCCCGCCGCATGCGCGGCGGGCTTCCTCCATCCCCCGGACGCCGATGAACGTGACCGCCCTGCCCGCCCCCGCATCCGGCCGCCGCGACGTCAACGACGCGCGCGCCGACCGCTGGTTCCGCTACGCCCTGGTCGGCACGGTGGCCTTCGTGCTGATCGCACTCGCCAGCGCGATGCTGTCGATGCTCTGGGGCGGCCGCGAGGCGCTGCAGTCGCAGGGCCTGTCGTTCTTCATGTCGGCCGAATGGAATCCGGTCGAGAACCGCTACGGCGCGCTGGCGCCGATCTACGGCACCGTGGTCACCGCGATCATCGCCATGCTGCTGGCGGTGCCCGTGAGCTTCGGCATCGCGGTCTTCCTGACCGAGGTCGCGCCGCGCTGGATGCGCGGCCCGGTGGGTGCGGCGATCGAACTGCTGGCCGGCATCCCGTCGATCATCTACGGCATGTGGGGCCTGTTCGTGCTGGTGCCGGTGATGACCCGCTCGGTCACGCCCTGGCTCAACGAGCACCTGGGCACGATTCCCGGCCTCGGCATCCTGTTCCAGGGCCCACCGCTGGGCATCGGCGTCCTTACCGCTGGCCTGGTCCTGGCGATCATGGTCGTGCCCTTCATCTCGTCGGTGATGCGCGAGGTCTTCCTGACCGTGCCCACCCGCCTGAAGGAGTCGGCCTATGCGCTCGGCGCGACGCGCTGGGAGGTCTGCTGGGACGTCGTGCTGCCCTACACGCGCTCGGCGGTGATCGGCGGGGTGTTCCTCGGCCTCGGTCGCGCGCTGGGCGAGACCATGGCGGTCGCCTTCGTGGTCGGCAACAGCGTGCGCCTGACACCGTCGCTGCTCGAGCCGGGTACGACGATCGCCGCCCTGATCGCCAACGACTTCGGCGAAGCCACCGAGACCTACCGCTCGGCGCTGCTGCTGCTCGGCTTCGTGCTGTTCATCGTGACCTTCGTGGTGCTGGCGCTGGCGCGGCTGATGCTTTCGCGCCTGGCGCGCCGGGAGGGCAACTGATGTCCGCCGCCGCCATCGACCGGCTGTACCTGCGCCGGCGGATCACCAACGTCATCGCCCTCTCGCTGTCCTGCGTGGCCGCGGTGGTGGGCCTGTTGTTCCTCGCCTGGATCCTGTGGACGCTGGTGTCCAAGGGCATCTCCGGCATCAACTGGCAGCTGTTCACCCAGGACACACCGCCGCCGATGGCCGAGGGCGGCCTGCGCAACGCGCTGTTCGGCTCGGCGGTGATGTGCGGCCTGGCGATCCTGATCGGCGCGCCGCTCGGCGTGGCCGCCGGCACCTGGCTGGCCGAGTACGGCGCCGCCAGCCGCACGGCGACGGTGGTGCGCTTCGTCAACGACATCCTGCTGTCGGCGCCGTCCATCGTGCTCGGCCTGTTCGTCTACACCCTGCTGGTGATGCACGGCGGCGGCAACTTCTCCGCCGTCGCCGGCGCGGTGGCACTGGCCTTCATCGTGCTGCCGGTGGTCCTGCGCACAACCGACGAGATGCTGCGGCTGGTGCCGACGCAGATGCGCGAGGCCGCCCTGTCGCTGGGCGTGCCGCAGTGGAAGGTGATCGTGCAGGTGCTGTACCGCAGCGCTTCGGCGGGCATCGTCACCGGCATCCTGCTGTCGCTCGCGCGCATCAGCGGCGAGACCGCGCCGCTGCTGTTCACCGCGTTCGGCAACCTGTACTGGAACAGCGACATCGGCCAACCCATGGCCAGCGTGCCGGTGGTGATGTACCAGTTCGCCGGCAGCCCCTACGAGAGCTGGCAGCAGCTGGCCTGGGCCGGCGCGCTGGTGCTCACCACCTTCGTCTTCCTGATCAGCCTTGGCGCACGTGCCCTGCTGCTGCGCAATCGTGTGACCCATGACTGACTCGACCCATTCCTGGACCCTTCCGATGAACGACGCACCCGCCGCCGCAGCCACCGAGTACGGTCGCGCCACGCTGACCACCGCCATGCCGCGCCGCACCACGACCGGGCCGGCACCGGTGAAGCTGTCGGTGCGCGGACTGGATTTCCACTACGGCAAGTTCCAGGCGATCCACGGCGTGGCCATGGACATCCCCGAAAAGCGCGTCACCGCCCTGATCGGCCCGTCCGGCTGCGGCAAGTCGACCCTGCTGCGGATCTTCAACCGGATCTACGCGCTGTACCCGGGCCAGGTGGCGAGCGGCAGCATCCTGCTCGACGGCGAGGACATCCTGTCGCCGAAGTACCCGATGAACCGCCTGCGCTCCAAGGTCGGCATGGTGTTCCAGAAGCCGGTGCCGTTCCCGATGACGATCTACGAGAACATCGCCTACGCCATCCGCCACCACGAGAAGCTGTCCAAGGCCGAGATGGACGTGCGCGTCGAGGCGGCGCTGCGCCAGGGCGCGATCTGGGACGAGGTCAAGGACAAGCTGGGCCAGAGCGCGCTGGGCCTGTCCGGCGGCCAGCAGCAGCGCCTGTGCATCGCCCGCGCCGTGGCGCTGAAGCCCGAGGTGCTGCTGCTCGACGAGCCCACCTCGGCGCTGGACCCGATCTCGACCAGCCGCATCGAGCAGCTGATCGAGGAACTGAAAGTCGACTACACGATCGTCATCGTGACCCACAACATGCAGCAGGCCGCGCGCGTCTCCGACTACACCGCCTTCATGTACCTCGGCGACCTGATCGAACACGATTCGACCGAGACCATCTTCTCCAATCCCTCGAAGCAGCAGACCGAGGACTACATCACCGGACGGTTCGGATGAACAACATTCCCAATGACCATATCGTCCGCAGCCACGACGAAGAGCGCCAGCGCCTGATCGCCGAGATCCTGCGCATGGGCGAGCTCGCCGTGGCCCAGCTCGAGGCTGCGCTGGACGTGGTGGAGCGTCGCGACGACCGCGCCGCCGGCCATATCGTCGCCAACGACGAGGCCATCGACGCCCTGGAACGCGAAGTCAGCCACGACGCCATGAAGCTGTCGCTGCGCGGCCCGCTGGCGCGCGACCTGCGCGAGATCCTGGCCGCGCTGCGCATCGTGTCCGACATCGAGCGCATCGGCGACTATGCCGCCAACATCGCCAAGCGCTCGATCGCGCTCAACCAGGCGCCGGCGCTGCCGGTGGCGCGCGGGCTGAAGCACGTGGGCGAGCTGGCCGTGCGCCAGGTGCGCGACGTGCTGGCGGCGTATGCGGCCCATGACCCGGAGACCGCGCAGGCGGTCCGCGACCGCGACGCCGAACTCGACGCCGAGTACACCCGGCTGTTCCGCGAGCTGCTGACCTACATGATGGAGGACGCGCGCGCGATCACCGGCTGCACCCACCTGCTGTTCATGGCCAAGAACCTCGAGCGAATCGGCGACCACGCCACCAACATCGCCGAGAACATCTGGTTCATGGTTCGCGGCGAGGACAACCTGCCGCCGCGCGAGAAGGCGGACGGCACCAACACCACGACCTGAGGCCCGGCCCCGCGGCGTCGACGCCGCGTGAACGGTGCTGCTGCATACTGGCGCCCCCGCGGCCCGAGCCGCCCCCGAGGATCGCCAAGATGTCGAAGTCAACCGCCAAGCCCGTCGCCCTGGCCGTGGCCACCGCCCTCGGCGGCATCGCGCTTTCGGGCGCAGCCTTCTCGATGGCGCCGCTCGCCGGCGGCTACATGCTCGCCGCGCAGGACGCCGCCACCGCCGACGTGCCGGTCGCCGCCAAGGATGCCGAGGGCCGCTGCGGCATGGACCGCGCCGACAGCGATGGCGACGGCCGCATCTCCGCCGAGGAATTCGCCACCGCCCATCCCGAGAAGGATCCGTCCTACTTCGCCGGCATCGATGCCAACGGCGACGGCTTCGTCGACAAGGCCGAGCACGATGCCCACCACGCAGCCAGCAAGGCTTCGGGCGACCACGCCGACAAGGCCGCGCAGGAAGGCAAGTGTGGTGAAGGCAAGTGCGGGGGCTCCGGCACCTGCGGCGGCGCCGCCTGAGGCGATGAAGGACGTGGCGCGCAGCCTGCCGCGCCACGGCCAGTCACGACCGTGACTCCACTGCCGCCACGCGCAGTGGGCCTGGGCCTGCGGCGGGCCCTGCTTGGTGACCTGCGCGCGGCGCCCGCGGGGCGCTTCGACTTCCTCGAGGCGGCGCCGGAAAACTGGATCGGCGTCGGCGGCGCGCCGGGCGAGGCCTTCGCCGAACTCGCCTCGAAGCATCCGCTCGCCTGCCACGGACTGTCGCTTTCGCTGGGCGGCCCGGCGGCGCTCGACGACACCTTCCTGGTCAGGCTGCGGCGCTTCCTCGACGACCACGGCGCCGCGGTCTACAGCGAACACCTCAGCGCCTGCGGCGACAGCCTGGGCCACCTCTACGACCTGCTGCCCCTGCCCTTCAGCGATGAAGCGGTGCACCACGTGTCCGCGCGCATCCGCCAGGCGCAGGACGCGCTGGGGCGCAGGATCGCGGTGGAGAACATCTCCTACTACGCCACGGTGCCGGGCGCCGCTGGCGAGGCGCCGCCGCTGACCGAGCTCGAGTTCGTCAACGCCGTGCTCGCCGAAGCCGACTGCGACCTGTTGCTCGACGTCAACAACATCATCGTCAACGCCACCAACCACGGCTACGACGCCAGCACCTTCCTGCGCGGCCTGCCGGGCGCGCGCGTGGCCTACATCCACGTCGCCGGGCACCGCGACGAGGCCCCCGACCTGAAGATCGATACCCACGGGGCGGCAGTGTCGGATCCGGTCTGGGCGCTGCTGGCCGAGGCCTACGCCCTGCTCGGGCCGCGCCCGACCCTGCTCGAACGCGACTTCGATTTCCCGCCGTTCGACGAATTGCTGGGCGAACTCGACGTGGTGCGCGGCCACCTGGCCGGCGCGCCGGCACGCAGCCTGGCGGCCTGAGATGCACGCGGAGCAGGAGGCATTCGCCGCGCACATCCGCGACCCCGACCGGCATCCGTCGCCGCCCGGCGTCGATCCGCGCCGCATGCAGGTCTACCGCGACCTGTTCTTCAACAATGTCTCCCGGCTGCTGGCCGGCAACTTCCCGGTGATCCGCCGCATCCGCGGGGATGCCTGGCCGGCGATGGTGCGCCGGTTCTACCGCGACCACGGCTGTCGCACTCCGCTGTTCCCGGAGATTCCGCGGGAATTCCTGCGCTGGCTCGAAGACAGCGACGGCCACGAGCCCTGGCTCGCCGAGCTGGCGCATTACGAATGGGTCGAGCTGGCCCTGCAGGTCAGCGAGGCCACGGCGGACGACGTCGCGCATGACCGCCTGGACGCGCCAGGCCTCGACGTGGCCGCCGCGCTGCTGGATGGCCGCCCCCTGCTCTCGCCACTGGCCTGGCCGCTGGCCTATGCCTGGCCGGTTCAGCGCATCGGTCCCGATTTCCTGCCCGAGGCCCCGCCCGCCGCGCCGACCCTGCTGCTGCTCCACCGCGCCGAGGATGGCCGCGTGCGCTTCCACGCACCCAGCCCGCTGGCCTGGCGGCTGCTGCAGCGCCTGGACGAGGCGGGCGAGCTCGGCGGGCGCGCGCAGCTCGAGGCCCTGGCCGCGGAGGCGGGCGTTGCCGCCGATGCCGGCTTCCTCCAGCAGGGCGCTGCGATGCTGCTGCGCTGGCACCGGGACGGCATCGTTCCCGGTATCCGGCGCTGAGCCCGGACTGGACCGGCACCACGCTCGGCTAGACTAGCGCCGGTGACCAGTCCGCTCCCGCCCCCGGCCCCCGAGGCCACGCCCGCCTTCGCGCCGATGTCCGCCCGCTTCCGCGGCTACCTGCCGGTGGTCGTGGACGTGGAAACCGGCGGCTTCGACTGGAACCGGCACGCGCTGCTGGAAATCGCGGTGCTGCCGATCGACCTCGACGCCGAGGGCCGCTACGTGGCTGGCGAGGGCGCAAGCGCGCACCTGGTCCCGGCACCTGGCACCGAGATCGACCCGAAGTCGCTGCAGATCACCGGCATCGACCTCGATCATCCCTTCCGCTTCGCCAAGGCGGAGAAGGACGCGCTGGAACACGTGTTCACCGCGGTGCGCACCGCGGTGAAGAAGCATGGCTGCCAGCGCGCGATCCTGGTCGGGCACAACGCGCACTTCGACCTCAACTTCCTCAACGCCGCGGTCGCGCGCAGCGGCCACAAGCGCAACCCCTTCCATCCCTTCAGCGTGTTCGACACGGTGACCATGGCCGGCCTGGCCTATGGCCAGACCGTACTCGCCCGCGCCGTGCAGGCCGCGGGCCTGGACTGGAACAGCGAAGACGCCCACTCGGCCGTCTACGACACCGAGCGCACCGCCCAGCTCTTCTGCATCATCGCCAACGCCATGGGCCGGCACGCGGCGCCGCCGACATCGCCTTGAGGCGAACACGTTCTTGAAAAGCTTTGCCACGGATCACGCGGATTACGCGGATTCACGCGGATAAGGCGAAGAACATCCAGCGGCATGGAAGCCCCCCGGCGAACGGCGAATGCCACTGACTGTCTTCGCCTTCGCCTTCGCCTTCGCCGTTCGCCTGGAAGCTCTTCCGCCGAATCGTTCCTGCTCTATCCGCGTAAATCCGCGTAATCCGCGTCATCCGTGGCAAAGAGCTCTTGCCCCCACGCCCGGCTACGTCGTCAGAGGCGCTGGCGCACGGCTTCGAACAGGCAGATGCCCGCCGCCACCGAGACGTTGAGACTCTCGACGCCGGCTTCGACGGCACCTGGCATCGGCAGGGCAACCAGCTGGTCGCAGTGCTCGCGGGTGAGCCGGCGCAGGCCTTCGGCCTCGCCGCCCAGGACCAGGGCGACGTTTCCGCGCAGGTCGACGGCGTACAGCGAGGCGGTGGAATCGCCGGCCAGGCCATAGATCCACACGCCCTGCTTCTGCAGCTCGCGCAGGCTGCGCGACAGGTTGGTGACGCGCACCACCGGGATCGCATCGGCGGCGCCGGCCGACGTCTTGCGCACCGTGGCGTTGACCTGCACGGCCTTGTCCTTGGGGATCACGACCGCGGTCACGCCGGCCGCCGCGGCGCTGCGCAGGCAGGCGCCGAGGTTGTGCGGATCCTGCACGCCGTCCAGCACCAGCAGCAGCGCACGGCCCTCCGCCGCCTCCACGAGGCCCTGGAGGTCGTCCTCGTCATGCGTCTTCGCCGCGGCATAGCGGGCGACCGCGCCCTGGTGGCGCAGGCCGCCCGCGACGCCGTCCAGCGCCTGCTGCGACACCCGCCTCACCTCGATGCCGCGACGCCGCGCATCCTCCTCGATCGCGGAAATGCGCGGGTTCTTCGCGCCCGCTTCGAGCAGGATCTCGCGCACGTTGTCGGCGTCGTGCTCGACGGCCGAACCGACGGCATTGATGCCGACGATCCACTGGTTCTGCTTGTTGCCCATCGGACCCTCTTGGTCAGTGCTTCTGCTTGCCGCGCTTCGCGGAAGGTCCGCGGGCCGCCGGCGGCCTGGTCTCGCCCTTCGCGTGCTGGCCGTCCTCGACCAGGCGGAAGTCGATCTTGAGCTCCTCCACGCTGGCCTTCAGCACCACGATCCGTACCTGGTCACCCAGCCGGTGCTCGCGCCCGGAGCGCTGGCCGGTCAGGGTCTTGCGGATGGGATCGAACTGGTAGAAGTCGTTGGGCAGCTGGGTCACGTGCACCAGGCCATTGACCTTCGATTCGGCCAGCTCCACGAACAGGCCGAAGCTGGTGACGCCGCTGACCACGCCGTCGAACTCGCGGCCCACGTGCTCTTCCATCCACGCCGCGCGGTAGCGCTCGTCGACCTCGCGCTGGGCCTCGTCGGCGCGGCGCGAGCGTTCGGAACACTGCAGCGACAGCGTCGCCATCTCGTGCGCGGAATAGGTGTAGGTGGCGGCGCGGCCGCCGGTGAGCGCGTGCTTGATCGCGCGATGCACCAGCAGGTCGGCATAGCGGCGGATCGGCGAGGTGAAGTGCGCATAGGCTTCCAGCGCCAGGCCGAAGTGCCCGATGTTGTCCGGCGCGTACACCGCCAGCGACTGGCTGCGCAGCAGCACCGATTCCAGCAGCGCCGCGTCGGGGCGCTCGCGGACCGTCTCCAGCAGCTTGCGGAAATCCTTGGGCCGGACCTTGGCCCACGGCGGCAGGCGCAGCTGGAACTCCTTCAGGAACTCCAGCAGGTCGGCGTACTTGCCTTCCGGCGGGCGGTCGTGGTCGCGGAACGGCGCCGGGACGCCGACTTCCAGCAGCGCGTGCGCGGCCGCGACGTTGGCCGAGATCATGCACTCCTCGATCAGCTTGTGGGCATCGTTGCGCTGGATCATCCCGGCCTGGGTGACTTCGCCCTGCGGGCCGAGCACGAAGCGCACTTCCGAGGTTTCGAAGTCGATCGCGCCGCGCTGGGCGCGTGCCTTCTCGAACACCTTGTAGAGCTGGTGCAGCTGGCGGACCTGCTGCATCTGCGGACCGATGAAGGCCTGCGCCGCATCGCGGTCGGCCTCCGGCACGCCATCGCCCACCGCGTTCCACACCTGGGTATAGGTCAGGCGCGCATGCGAATGCATCACCGCCTCGTGGAACGCGTACGACACCACGTGGCCGCGGCGGTCCACCTGCATGTCGCAGGCGAAGCACAGCCGGTCGACCCTGGGCTTCAGCGAGCAGATGCCGTTGGACAGCGTCTCCGGCAGCATCGGCACGACGAAGCCGGGGAAATACACCGAAGTCGCGCGCTTCTGCGCCTCCACGTCCAGCGGCTCGGACGGGCGCACGTAGTGCGAGACGTCGGCAATGGCCACGATCAGGCGGAAGCCGTCGCGGTTGGGCTCGCAGTACACGGCGTCGTCGAAATCCTTCGCGTCCTCGCCGTCGATGGTCACCAGCGGCAGCTTGCGCAGGTCGAGGCGGCCCGGGACCTCCGCCGCCTGCACGTCCACCGGCACGGCCGCCGCCGCATCCAGCACTTCGGCGGGGAACTCGTGCGGGATGTCGTGGCCATGGATCGCGGCCTCGACCGCGATCGAGGCGGTCAGCCGGTCACCCAGCACCGCCAGCACGCGTCCGATCGGCGGCCGGTGGTTGTCGGGCGGGGTCACGATCTCGCACACGACGAGCTGGCCGTCGCGCGCGTCCAGGCGCGCATCGGTCGGGACCTGCACGTTGCGCTGGATGCGGCGGTCGTCCGGCACCACGTAGCTGATGCCGGAGTCGAGCGTGAACCGTCCGATCAGGCGCGTGACGCGGCGCTCCAGCACTTCGACGATCGAACCCTCGCGACGGCCGCGGCGGTCGACGCCGGTGACGCTGCCGAGCACGCGATCGCCATGCATGACCTTGCGCATCTCGAACGGCGGCAGGAACAGGTCGTCGCCGACGCCGCTCTCGGGGCGCAGGAAGCCGAAGCCCTCGGGGTTGGCGATGATCGTGCCCGGCACCAGGTCGGCGCGCGCGGCCGGCACGAAGCCGCCGCGGCGGTTCTTCAGCACCTGGCCGTCGCGCAGCATCGCGGCCATGCGCTTGTCGAGCGCAGCGGCCTGGTCGGGGTCGTCGAGTCCCAGCACCTGCTGCACGCGCTCCGCGTCGAGCGGGCCGTCGGCGTCCGACAGCACCTGCAGGATCGCCTCGCGGCTGGGGATCGGGTTCTCGTAGCGGCCTGCCTCGCGGGCGGCCTGCGGATCCACGAAGCCCGCGCCGGCACGGCCGCGCGATGCGGCACGCGGGGCCGGGGGCGTGGTGCGGGCAGCGGGCGCTGCAACATCCGTCGCGCCCGCGGGCCGGACGGAAGCCGGCGCCGCATCCGTGGGATCGCGCGGCTTCATCGCGCGCAGCAGTCCTGGATCGGGCATCCAGGCCGGCGGCGCGGCGCCGCCCCTGGGCTTGCCGCCGACCGCGGCGGGCCTGGCGGTCTTCTTCGCGGCGGGCGGGCTGCCCTTGCGTGCCTTGCTGGTGGTGGTCCCGTCCGCGCCCGCCTTAGCGGCATTCCTGTTGCGGCCGGAGCCGCCCTTGCCTGTGGTTTTCGTCATCAGGCGATTGTACGCGTGCGTCGTGGCGGTCCGTGCACGTCAACCGTTGACAGACTCGTCGATGCGCTGCACCATACGCGCCCACCTGCCCAGGTGGCGGAATTGGTAGACGCACTAGTTTCAGGTACTAGCGGGTAAAACCGTGGAGGTTCGAGTCCTCTCCTGGGCACCAGCTACAGCAGAAAACCCGCGCTCCGGCGCGGGTTTTTTGTTTTCCGCGCGATCAGCTGCGCTCGCGTGCCGCGAACGGCAACGCGTTGTGCATGTGGGTCGCGGCGATCGCGGCCTGCCCCACCGCGACCGAGATCTGGTTCAGCCCGCTGACCACGTCGCCGATGGCATAGAGCCCCGGCAGCCGCGTCTGCTGGTCGCGGTCGACGATGATCTCGCCGGTGTCATCGAGCTCCGCACCGGCGGCGCGGGCCAGCCCCGCACAGGTGTCGAAGCCGAGGTAGGCATAGACCGTGTCGAAGGCGACCGGCTCGGCCCCGGGCGTGGTCCACGTGCAGCGCCGTCCGTCGAAGCCCAGGCGTCCGCCTGCCGGCAGCCAGCTCGCACCGGCATCGCGCGATGCGTTGCCCGTCTCGCCGCCGTCGCCGGCGTCAAGCGGAAGCACATGGATGGACGGCGAGTAGCTGCGCAGGAACAGGGCGTGGCTGCCCACGGCTTCGCTGGGCCCGAGCACGCCGATCGACAGGTCGCTGGCCTCGTAGGCGTCGCAGATCGAACACAGCCGGAGCGCGTGGCAGGCCACCGCGGCCTCCACCCAGGGTTCGTCCGGCAGGCGGTCGCGCACGCCGGTCGCAAGGATCACGCGCCGCGCCTGCCAGCTGCGTCCATCCGCACGCACCTCGAACCCGTCGCCGTGCGGGGCGATGGCGTCCACCGTGGCCTCCTCGATCGGCACGTCCACGGTCGCCGCCTGCTCGCGCATGCGCCGCAGCAGGCCGTCGCCCGAAACGCCCTGCGGGAAGCCGGGGCAATTGTTGCTTTCCGGGATCCACCGCGCGCGGCTGTCGCCGGCGTCGATGAGCAGGCACGCGCGATGGAAGCGCCGGAGGTAGGTGGCGGCGGTCAGCCCGGCCGGCCCGCCGCCCACGATGATGACGTCGATCATCCGGCGGTATCGGGTTCGGGCGGCGCCTTGCGCTGGGTGCCGCCTTCGTGGCGCGGCATCGGATCCTTGCGCGTGGGCGAGAAGGCATTGCGGTCGCCGCTGCCGTGCGGATATTCGCGCCGCTCGCGCTCGGGCGGCGTCGGGTCGGGCGATGGCTGCCCGGGCGAGGCCTGGTCCGGCGGGGGCGGATCGCGGTGCGGGTCGCGGGACATGGCGCATCTCCTGGATCGCGCGCGGGGCGGCGCGGCGATCCGGACACTGCGGCCGATGGCGGCAAGGCCGCGTGATCGCAGTCGCCGTCCGTTGCGACGCGGTCGGGTTTCATCGCCAGATCACCGCGCGCCCGTAGCGTGCCGCCATGGCCACCACCCCCGACCCCGGCGCCGCCGACGCGCAATCCGCCGAATCCCTCGAAGCCGCCGACGCCGGGCTGCTCTACGTCAGCGACCAGGACCCGGGCATCCGCCGCCTGCGCTGCGGGCGGGGCTTCCGCTACTGCGATCCCGAGGGCAAGGCGGTACGTGACGCGGCCACGCTCGAGCGGATCCGCGCCTTGGCCATCCCGCCGGCCTATCGCGACGTGTGGATCTGCCGCTCCGGGCGCGGACACCTGCAGGCGACGGGACGCGACGCGCGCGGGCGCAAGCAGTACCGCTACCACGCGCACTGGCGCAGCAGTCGCGACACGGGCAAGTTCGATCGCCTGCCCGGCTTCGCCGAGGCGCTGCCGCGCCTGCGCCGGGCCCTGCGCAACGACCTGGCCCTGCCGGGCTTCCCGCGCGAGAAGGTGCTGGCCCTGGTCGTGGCGACCATGGCGGCGACCCTGGTGCGCGTGGGCAACGACGCGTACGCGCGCGCGAACCGCTCCTATGGCCTCACCACCCTGCGCAGCCACCACGCGCGTTTTCCCCGCGGCGCGCTGCGCTTGCAGTTCACCGGCAAGGGCGGCAAGCGGCACGACGTGGAGGTCGACGACCGCCGCCTGGCGCGGATGCTGCGCGCGATGCACCAGCTGCCGGGGCAGCGCCTGTTCCAGTACACCGGCGAGGATGGCGAACCGCACCCGGTCGACTCCAGCATGGTCAACGCCTACCTGCGCGAGCGCATGGGCGCGGACTTCACCGCCAAGGACTTCCGCACCTGGGGCGCCACGCTGCAGGCCTTCCGGCTGCTGGCCGCGGCTCCGCCGCCCGCGGACGCCAGCGGACGCGCGCTGGCGGCGATCCAGCAGCAGGTGCTGGGCGACGTGTCCGGGCTGCTCGGCAACACGGTGGCGGTGTGCCGCAAATCCTACGTCGATCCCTGCGTGTTCGAAGGCTGGGAGGACGGCAGCCTGGCCCGCGCTGCCCGTCGCGCCCGCGGCCCCCGCCAGTGGGAAGAGGCGGCACGCCGCTACCTGGTCCGCGCCCATGCAGGCACGCGCGCGCCGGTCACGCGGCGGCAACGGAGCCGGCGCTAAGAACAGGGCATCCCAGAACCGCGAGGCCCGCCATGAGCCGTGACAGGAAAGACCTCCCCGAAGACCACGCCACGCGGGACGAGAGTCCCGGCGAACGCCGCGAGCGCAAGCAGAAGGAGAGCGAGAACCAGGACGAGGCGCTGGAGGAAACCTTCCCCGCCAGCGACCCTGTGTCGCCCTTCGTTCCGGCCAAGGCGCCCGACTGAGCGTGGCCACCGGCGCCCCGCCCGCGCTGCTGGTGATCGACATGATCGGGCTGCTCGACTTCCCGGGTGCCGATCGCGTGGCGCCGTCGGCCCTGCGCGCCGCCCGCGGCGTACGGACCCTGCGCGACCGGTTCCACCGGCGTGGCTGGCCGGTGGCCTACGTCAACGACAACTTCGCCCGCTGGCAGTCGGATTTCCGCGAGCTGGTCGCGATGGCTTCGGCGAGCCCCGGCCCCGCGCAGGCGATCGCCGGCCTGCTGGAGCCGACGCCGAAGGACTACTTCGTCCTGAAGCCCAAGCACTCCGCCTTCCTCGACACCGCCCTGTCGGTCCTGCTGGCCAAGCTGGGCGTGCGCCGCCTGCTGCTGGCCGGCATGGCGCTGGAGTCCTGCGTTCTGGCGACCGCGATCGACGCCAATGCACGCGAGTACGAGGTCGCGGTGGTGCGCGAGGCCGTCGCCGGCCAGCCGCCGCTGCGGGCCGCGGCGTTCAAGGTGCTCGCGGGATCGAAGGCCGCCGACGTGGTCGCGCTCGACCGCGCCGTGGCGTGGGCCGCGCGGCCCGCACGCCGAGCACGCCCGGGAGGAGTGGCCCGGTAGAATGCCGGGTTCCCACGCCACCGCAGTCCCGATGAACGACCCCGTCCGCACCGTCTTCCACGGCTTCGAGCAGATCCCCCTTCGCGAGTACGCCGAGCGCGCCTATCTCGACTATTCGATGTACGTGGTGCTCGACCGTGCCCTGCCCTTCATCGGCGACGGGCTCAAGCCGGTGCAGCGGCGGATCATCTATGCGATGAGCGAGCTGGGCCTCGGCGCGGCGTCCAAGCCGAAGAAGTCCGCACGCACCGTCGGCGACGTGATCGGCAAGTTCCACCCGCACGGCGACAGCGCCTGCTACGAAGCCCTGGTGCTGATGGCGCAGCCCTTCAGCTACCGCTATCCGCTGATCGAAGGCCAGGGCAACTTCGGCTCGCCCGACGACCCGAAGTCGTTCGCGGCGATGCGCTACACCGAGTCCAAGCTGACGCCGATCGCGGAGGTCCTGCTGGGCGAACTGGCGCACGGTACCGTGGACTGGGCGCCGAACTTCGACGGCACGCTCGAGGAGCCGACCTGGCTGCCGGCGCGCCTGCCGCACCTGCTGCTCAACGGCACCACCGGCATCGCGGTGGGCATGGCCACCGACGTGCCGCCGCACAACCTCAACGAGATCGTCAGCGCCTGCGTGCGGCTGCTGGACGATCCCGACGCCACCGTCGCCGACCTCTGCGAACACGTGCGCGGACCGGACTACCCGACCACGGCCGAGATCATCACCCCGGTCGCCGACCTGCGCGCGATCTACGAGACCGGCCACGGCAGCGTGCGCGCCCGCGCGACCTTCCTGAAGGAAGCGGCCAACATCGTCATTACCGCCCTGCCCTACCAGGTCAGCCCGGGCAAGGTGATCGAGCAGATCGCCGCGCAGATGCGCGCCAAGAAGCTGCCGTGGCTGGAGGACATCCGCGACGAGTCCGACCACGCCAACCCGGTGCGCGTGGTGCTGGTGCCGCGCTCGAACCGCGTCGACGCCGACCAGCTGATGGGCCATCTGTTCGCGACCACGGACCTCGAGAAGAGCTTCCGGGTCAACCTCAACATCATCGGCCTGGATGGCCGGCCCCAGGTCAAGAACCTGCGCAGCCTGCTGCTGGAATGGCTGGGTTTCCGCGCGGACACCGTCACCCGCCGCCTGCAGCACCGGCTGGACAAGGTCGAGCGCCGCCTGCACCTGCTCGAAGGCCTGCTGGTCGCCTTCCTCAACCTGGACGAAGTGATCCGCATCATCCGCAGCGAGGACGAGCCGCGGCCGGTGCTGCAGGCCCGCTTCGGGCTCAGCGACGACCAGGTCGACTACATCCTCGACACCCGGCTGCGCCAGCTGGCGCGGCTGGAAGAGATGAAGATCCGCGGCGAGCAGGACGCGCTGGCGGCGGAGCGCGACGGCCTGGTCGCGACGCTCGGCAGCAAGGCCAGGCTGCGCAAGCTGATCAAGGACGAGCTGCTGGCCGACGCCAAGGCCTTCGGCGACGCACGCCGCTCGCCCCTGGTCGCGCGCGGCGCGGCCCAGGCGCTGGCCGAGACGGACCTGGTGGCCAGCGAGCCGGTCACGATCGTGCTCAGCCAGAAGGGCTGGGTGCGCGCGGCCAAGGGCCACGACGTCGACGCCTCGACCATGTCCTACCGCGAGGGCGACGCCCTGCTCGGCGCGGTGCGCGGGCGCAGCACCCAGCAGGTGGCCTTCCTCGACTCGACCGGGCGTGCGTATTCCACGCTGGCGCATGGCCTGCCCTCGGCGCGCGGCAACGGCGAGCCGCTGACCGGGCGCTTCTCGCCGGCGGCCGGCGCCAGCTTCGTGGCCATGGCCAGCGGCGAGCCGGACGCGCGGTTCACCATCGCGTCCTCGGCCGGCTACGGCTTCGTCACCCGCTTCGAGAACCTGACCAGCCGGCAGAAGGCCGGCAAGACCATGCTGAGCCTGCCCGAGGGCGCGCGCGTGCTGCAGCCCTCGGCCGTGGCCAGCCTTGCGTCCGACCGCATCGTGGCGGTGACCAGCGCCGGCCACCTGCTGGCCTTCCCGGTCTCGGAGCTGCCCGAGCTGGAGCGCGGCAAGGGCAACAAGATCATCGAGATCCCCAAGGCCAAGCGCGGCACCGAGCGCGTGGTCGCGGTGGCCGCGGTACCGGACGGCGGCAGCCTGCTGGTGCATTCCGGCGCGCGCACCATGACCCTGGCCTGGCGCGATCTGGAGGCCTACCTGGGGGCCCGGGGCAGCCGCGGCGGACTGCTGCCGCGCGGCTGGCAGAAGGTCGAGGGGCTGTCGGTCGAATAAGGCCGCATGATGGCGGCGACCTCGGGGAGGGGTGTGCCGATGGTGAAGTGGTTCGCCCGCATCGCGGGACTTCTGGTGGCGCTGGCCCTGGTGCTGGCGCTGCTGGCCTGGTGGGCGCTGCGCGGCAGCCTGCCGCAGCTTGACGGCCATGCCGCGTTCGCCGGCCTGTCGGCGCCGGCAGACGTCTCGCGCGACGCGCTTGGCGTGGTGACCGTCGATGCGGCCAATGGCCTGGACGCCGTCCGCGCACTCGGCTACGTGCACGCCCAGGAGCGCGCCTTCGAGATGGACCTGATGCGCCGGTCGCCAGCCGGCGAGCTGGCCGCGCTGTTCGGCCCGGCCGCGCTGGACGTCGACCGCCGCCACCGCGTCCACCGCATGCGCGCCCGCGCACGCGCCGAGGTCGCCGCCGCACCGGAGGCCGAGCGCAGGTTGCTGCTGGCCTATGCCGACGGCGTGAACGCCGGGATGTCCGCGCTGCGCACGCGGCCCTGGCCCTACCTGCTGCTGCGCGCCACGCCCGAACCCTGGATGCCCGAGGACTCGGTGCTGGTCGGGCATGCGATGTACTTCGACCTGCAGGACGCCGGCAACGCGCGCGAACTGGCGCTGTGGAAAGCCCGGCCGCACCTGCCCGACGCACTGTACGCGCTGGTGGCCCACGCGGGGTCGGACTGGGATGCGCCGCTGGTGGGCCGCGCCATCGGCGACGCGGTCCTGCCCGGGGCGGACGTCGTCGACCTGCGTACGCTGCCCACGCCCGACGGCGAGCCGCAGGCCGGAGCGCCGCCTGCCGAGCCACCCGCGGTCGGAAGCAACAATTTCGCCGTGGCCGGCACGCTGACCGCGCACGGCTCGGCCCTGGTCGCCGACGACATGCACCTCGGCCTGCGCGCCCCCGGGATCTGGTTCCGGGCGCGGCTGCGCCACCCCGACCCGCGGGCGCCGGGCGGCCAGGTCGACGTGTCCGGATTCACCCTGCCCGGGCTGCCCGCGGTGATCGTCGGCAGCAACGGACACGTGGCCTGGGGCTTCACCAACAGCTATGGCGACTACCTCGACTGGGCGCTCGAGACGCCGTGCGACGGGCCGGCCAGCGACACCTGCACGCCGCTCGCGCGCCACCGCGAACGCATCGACGTGGCAGGCGGCGAGCCCGAAGACCTGGAGGTCGAGGAATCGTCCTGGGGACCGGTCCTCCATCGCCTGGCCGACGGCCGTGTGCTGACGCTGCGCTGGACCGCCCACCTGCCCGGTGCGATCAACCTGGGCCTGGCCGGCATGGCGCGCGTCCCGGACATCGAACGCGCCCTGCTGCTGGCGCGCGACATCGCGCTCCCGAACCAGAACCTGGTCATCGGCGACAGCGCCGGCCGCATCGCGTGGCGCCTGCTGGGACCGGTTCCGCTGCGCGCGGCGGGCTGCGATCCGACGGCGCCGATCGAGCCCGCGGCGAGCGACTGCCCGCCATGGACGATGGGCACCCGCCACGGCCCGACCGTGGCATCGCCGACCGCCGATCGCATCTGGACCGCCAATGCGCGGGTGGTGGACGGGGCCGCCCTGGCGACCATCGGCGACGGTGGCTACGCGCTGGGCGCGCGCGGCGCGCAGATCCGCGACGCACTGCGCGCACGCGAGCGATTCGACGAACGCGACCTGCTGGCGATCCAGCTCGACGATCGCGCCCTGTTCCTCGAGCGCTGGCACGCACTGATGCTTGAACGCGCGCGCGGCGGGGATCTCCCCGCCCTGCGTGCGCTCGCGGATGCCTCCGACGACTGGAGCGGCCACGCGTCCATCGAGTCCACGGGCTATCGGCTGGTGCGGGCCTGGCGGGTCGAGGTCAACGCGCGGATCGCGGAGGGCCTGCTGGCGCCGGCGCGCGCGGCGCTGGGCGAGGACTTCGAAATGCCGCCGCTGGCACAGCTGGAAGGCGTGGCCTGGCCGCTGGTCTCGCAGCGTCCTGGGCACCTGCTGCCGCGTCGACATGCGAGCTGGGACGCGCTGTTCGAGGAGGCCGCCGCCGCCGTGCGCGACGACCTCGCAGGCCAGGGGCCGCTGGGCGAACGCAGCTGGGGGGAAGCCAATACCGCGCGCATCTGCCATCCGCTGGCGCAGGTGCTGCCGGGCGCCCTGCGCGGCGCGCTGTGCATGCCGGCGGATCCGCTGCCGGGCGACGCCCACATGCCGCGCGTGCAGGCGCCGGCCATGGGCGCCTCGCAGCGCATGATCGTTGCGCCGGGCCGCGAGGCCGAGGGCATCATCCACCAGCCCGGCGGACAGAGCGGGCATCCGCTGTCGCCGTTCTGGGGCGCCGGCCACGCGGACTGGGTCCAGGGGCGGCCGTCGCCATTCCTTCCCGGCGACACGCTGCATACGCTCGCGCTCGGGAACTGAGCCGCCGCGCCCGGGTCAGCCGGGCAGCAGGCGTTCCAGCAGCGCCAGGTAAAGGTCGGGCAAGGCCTCCAGGTCGGCCACGGCGACATGCTCGTCGACCTGGTGGATGCTCGCGTTCACCGGGCCGATCTCGATGCACTGCGCACCCAGGGGCGCGATGAAGCGCGCGTCCGACGTGCCACCGCCGGTGCTTTCCTCGGGCGGTGCGCCCGCCGACGCGGCCAGCACCTCGCGCGCCGCCGCCCGAAGCGGCCCTTCCGGAGTGAAGAACGGCTCGCCGCTCCGGTGCCAGCGCAGCGAGACGTCCAGCCCATGGCGCTCGAGCACCGTCTCGATCTCGGCCTCCAGCCGCGCGGCGTCCCAGTGCGGGTTGTAGCGCAGGTTGAAGTCCACCCGCAGTTCGCCCGGAATCACATTGCCCGCACCCGTGCCCGCGGCGACATTGCTGATCTGCAGGCTGGTGGGCGGGAAGCTCTCGTAGCCGGCGTCCCAGCGGCGGCCGGTGAGCTCGGCCAGCGCCGCCAGCGCTTCATGCACCGGATTGCGCGCCTTGTCCGGATAGGCGACGTGTCCCTGCACGCCGTGCACGGTCAGGGCCCCGCTGAGCGACCCGCGCCGTCCCACGCGCAGCAGGTCGCCCAGCTGCTCGCTCGACGAGGGCTCGCCGGTGACGCACCAGTCGACGGGCTGGCCTCGACGGCGGAACTCTTCCGCCACCCGGCGCACGCCGTCGATCGCGTCGCCCTCCTCGTCCGAGGTCAGCAGCAGGGCCACCGTGCCGCGGTGGTCGGGGTGCGCCGCCACGTAGCGTTCCAGCGCGACCACGAAGGCCGCGACGCTGCCCTTCATGTCGGCAGCGCCGCGCCCGTACAGCACGCCATCGCGGATGTCGGGCACGAAGGGATCGCTGGCCCACGCCGCGCGCGGACCCGGCGGCACCACGTCGGTGTGGCCCAGCAACACCAGCACCGGCGCGCCGCTGCCGTGCGTGGCCCACAGGTTGTCGACCTCGCCGTAGCGCAGCGACTCGCAGAGGAAGCCGGCGCGAGCCAGCCGCTCCGCGATCAGCGCCTGGCAACCGGCATCGTCCGGCGTGACCGAGGGCCGCGCGATGAGTTCGCAGGCCAGGGCCAGCACGTCGCTCACGCGTCGGTCCCGAAGCGCTTGCGGAAGCCGTTGTCGCTGAAGCCCTGGGTGACGGTGCCATCCGCGGTCACCACCAGCGGCCGCCGGATCAGCTGCGGATACTCGCGCAGCAGCAGCTTCCACTCGGCGTCCGAGCCCGCGGCCTTGCGGTGGGGCGGCAGCTCGCGCCAGGTGATGGACGACTTGTTGACCATGGCCTCGAAGCCGCCCAGCCTCGCCGACCACTCCAGCAGGGTCTCGGGCGAAGGCTTTTCCTCCCGGTAGTCGACGAAGTCGTGGGCGATGTCGAAGCGGTCGAGCCACTTGCGCGCCTTGCGGCAGGTATCGCAGTTCTTCAGGCCGTACAGCGTGGCGGCCACCGGTGCGTCCCCGCTCACTGCGCGTGTCCGCGCAGCAGCTCGTTGACCGAGGTCTTGGCGCGCGTGCGCGCGTCGACCTGCTTGACGATCACCGCGCAGTAGAGCGAATGCGATCCGTCGGCCGCGGGCAGCGAGCCGGCCACCACCACGCTGCCCGGGGGCACCACGCCGTAGCTGGTCTCGCCGGTCATGCGGTTGTAGATGCGGGTCGACTGGCCGAGGAAGACGCCCATCCCGATCACGCTGTGGTGGCCGACGATGACGCCCTCCACCACCTCGGACCGGGCCCCGACGAAGACATGATCCTCGATGATCGTCGGCGCGGCCTGCAGCGGCTCGAGCACGCCGCCGATGCCGGCACCGCCGGAGATGTGGCAGTGCTTGCCGACCTGCGCACAGGACCCCACCGTGGCCCAGGTGTCGACCATCGTGCCGGCGCCGATCCAGGCCCCGATGTTCACGAACGAGGGCATCAGCACCACGTCGCGGCCGATGTGCGCGCCGCGGCGCGCGATCGCGCCGGGCAGGACACGCGCGCCGAGCTTGCGGAACGCGGCCTCGTCGAAGTCCTCGAAGCGCATCGGGATCTTGTCCCAGTACGGCGCCGGGTACTGCTCGCCGAGCTCCATCTCCTGCACGCGGAAGTACAGCAGCACGGCCTTCTTCAGCCATTCGTTGACGTGCCAGCCGCCCTTGCCATCGGGCTCGGCCACGCGCAGGCGCCCGGCCTCCAGGCCCTCGATGGCCTGGTCGACCAGCAGCCGCGTCGAGCCCTCGATTTCCTCGGGCGTCAGCATCGATCGCCGCGCCCAGGCGCTGTCGATCATGAAGGCGAGCTCGCGGTCGGCATCCGCCACGTGCGGATGCGCCGGGGCCTCGGCGGCGCCGGCGCCACCGGCGACACGGGACGCACCGGACGCACCGGACGCAGCCGGCATCATGCCTCCGGCGGTCGCGGTGACCTTGGCTGCTGGCTTCGTCGCGGACTTCTTCGTCGGGACTTTCTTGGCGACAGGGTTCCGCGCTACAGACTTCTTCGCTGCGACCTTCTTCGATGCGACCTTCTTCGTTGCGGCCTTCGCCGTTGCGACGTTCTTCGCTACCGGACTCTTCGCAACGGACTTCTTTGCCACAGGCGCCTTCGCGACAGACTTCTTGGCGGCAGACTTCTTGGAGGCGGACTTCTTTGCCGCCGCAGGCTTCGCTGCCGCCTTGCCCGCAGCCGAACCCGTGGCCAACGCCTTCTTCGCGCGGGCCTTCTTCGCAATGCTCATTTCGATCCTTCTCCGTCGATCCTGGCCAGGAGCGCCGCGCGCAGCCGCGCGCAGGCCTCCCCGTCCAGCGGTTGCTTGTCTTCTCCGGTCACCCGGAACACGTCCTCGGCGCGTGCGCCGAAGGTCGCGATGCGCGCGTCGTGCACGCGCAGCCCTTCGCTGCGCAGCACGTGCGCGACATCGGCCAGCAGGCCGGGGCGGTCGGTGCCCACCAGGCTCAGCACGGTGCTCGTGCCGTCGGCGCCGGTGGCGAACTCGACCTGCGGGGCGATGCGGAAATGGCGCAGGTGCCGCGGCAGCGTGCGCTGCGCCGGCCGCACCCGGTCCAGCGGACCCGCCAGCACCGCGCCGAGCTTGCGTGCGACCGCGTGCGGATCCGCATCGGCGCGCGCGTCCTCGGGCAGCACCTGGAAGCTGTCGAATACCGCGCCGCCCGGGCCATCGAGCGCACGCGCCTGCTGGATGGCCAGCCCCAGGCGGTCGAGGGTGACCACGATCGCGGCGAACAGCCCGTCGCGGTCCGCGCCGTGAACGAACACCTCCATCGCCTGGCTGCCGGGCGCGACCAGGCGAGCCTTGACCACCGCGCGCACCGGGTCGTCGCCACGGGCGTCATGGAGCGCCTGCGCCTGCCAGGCGATCTGTTCCGCGCGGGCACGCAGGAAGCTGTGCGCGGGGAACCTGTCGAGCAGCGCGTCGGCCGTGGCGGGCGCGATGCCGGCGTCGGCCAGCCGCTTCGACGCGGCGCCACGGGTCTCGGCGATCCGCTCGGCGGCGGCGACCGGATGTTCCAGGCCGCGCCGCAGCGCCAGGCGCGTGGCATCGCGCAGGTCGGCGAGCAGGCGGTCCTTCCACGCGTTCCACAGCTTGGGCGAGGTGCCGGCGATGTCGGCGCAGGTCAGCAGGTAGAGGTAGTCCAGGCGTTCGCGGTCGGCGACCTCGGTGGCGAAGCGATGGATCACCGCCGGGTCGGCGATGTCCTGCTTCTGCGCGGTGACCGACATCAGCAGGTGGCGCAGCACCAGCCACTCGACGAGCGCGGTGTCCCCTTCGCCGAGCCCCATCGTCTCGCAGAAGGCGCGCGCGTCGACCGCGCCGAGCTCGGAATGGTCGCCGCCGCGACCCTTGGCGATGTCGTGGAACAGTCCCGCGAGCAACAGCAGCTCGGGCTTGCGCAGGCCCGGATGCACCTCGTGCGCGCGCGAGAAGCGCTCGTCGGCCTCGCCGCTGGCGAAGGCCGCGAGGTTGCGCAGCACCGCCAGCGTGTGCTGGTCGACGGTGTAGACGTGGAACAGGTCGAACTGCATGCGTCCGGACACCTGTGCGAACGCCGGGATCCAGCGCCCCAGCACGCCCAGCCGCGCCATGCGCTCGAGGCCGCGCACCGGCGCCGGGCCGCGCAGCAGCGCCAGGAACGCGGCGCGCTGCGCGTCGCTGGCCGAGGTATACGGGGCCAGGGCGTCGAGCGCCTCGGCCAGAGCGCGCGCGGTGTGGGTATGCAGTCCGCGCAGTTCGCCCAGGCGCGCCCAGGCCGCGAACAGTTCGAACACCTGGCCGATGTCGCCGTGCGGCCAGCCGTGGTCGCGCGCGGCCAGGTAGCCGCGGCGCAGTTCGAAGCGCGCGTCGACGGGCTCCGGTTCGGCAGCGCCGTCGAAGTGCTCCTCGAAGCGCTGGTGCAGGCGGTCGCCGATCCGGCGCACCACCGCCGCGCTGCGGTAGAAGCCCTGCATCATCTTCTCGACGCCCAGGTTGCGCGCGTCGTCGGCGAAGCCGAGCCGCTCGGCCAGCGCCTTCTGGTGGTCGAAGCGCAGGCGGTCCTCGGCGCGACCGGCCACGAGGTGCAGGCCGTAGCGCAGCCGCTCCAGCGCCTGGCGCTCGCGTCCCAGGGCCGCCGACTCGTCGGCGCCGACGTGACCCAGCGCGACCAGCGGCTCCAGCTCGTGGGTGCCGAATGCGCGGCGCGCCATCCAGCCCAGGGTCTGCAGGTCGCGCAGGCCGCCGGGCCCTTCCTTGAGGTTGGGCTCGAGGTTGTCCGACGTGTCGCCGAAGCGCGCATGGCGCGCCTCCTGCTCGCGCGCCTTGGCCACGAAGAAGTCACGCGCGGGCCAGGCGCGGTCGGGCGCGATCGCCCGCGCCAGCGCCGCGCGGGCGGCCTCGGCGGCGACGACCGGCCGGGCCTCGATCAGCGCCGTCATCACGCTGATGTCCGCGGCGGCCTCCGTGCACTGGGTCGGCGTGCGCACGGCGTGGCTGGCCGCCAGCCCGGTGTCCCACAGCAGGGCGAACAGGCGCGACAGCGCGGCACCGGCGACGTCGTCGGGCTCGCGTTCGGCCAGCACCAGCAGGTCGATGTCGGAATGCGGGAACAGGCTGCCGCGGCCGTAGCCGCCCACGGCGAAGAGCGCCAGCCCGGCATCGTCCGGCACGCAGCGCCGCCAGGTGTCCGCCAGCACCGCGTCGACCGCGTGCGCACGCTCGGCAATCAGGCGGCTGACATCGCCACCGGCGTCGAAGCGTGCCGCCAGCGCTGCCGCGCCCGCGGCCAGCTGCTCGCGGCGCAGCTGCGCCCAGCTTGCATCGCCGGCGACATCGCTGCGGCCCTGCGCATCGGAAGGCGCGGCCGCGTCCACGTCAGAAATCGTTGTCGTCGCCGGGCAGGCGGGTGAGGATGTCCACGCCGTCGGCGGTCACCGCCACCATGTGCTCCCACTGCGCCGAGAGCTTGCGGTCCTTGGTGACCACGGTCCAGCCGTCGGGCAGCAGCCGGGTGTGGCGCGTGCCCTCGTTGATCATCGGCTCGATGGTGAAGGTCATGCCTGCCTCCAGCACCACGCCCTCGCCCGGGCGGCCGTAGTGCAGCACCTGCGGCTCCTCGTGGTAGACCTTGCCGATGCCGTGGCCGCAGTACTCGCGCACCACGCTGAAGCGCTCGGCCTCGGCGTAGCTCTGGATGGCATGGCCGATGTCGCCGAGCGTCGCGCCCGGCCTGACCGCGCGGATGCCGCGGAACATCGCTTCGCGCGTGACCTCGACCAGCCGCTTCGCCATCACCGACGGCGTGCCGGCAAAATACATGCGGCTGGTGTCGCCGTGCCAGCCGTCCTTGATCACGGTGACGTCGATGTTGACGATGTCGCCGTCCTTCAGGACCTTGGCCTCGTTCGGGATGCCATGGCAGATGACGTTGTTGACCGAGATGCAGGTCGCCTTGGGATAGCCCTTGTAGCCGACGTTGGCCGGCGTGGCCTGCTGCACGTTGACGATGTGCTCGTGGCAGAGGCGGTCGAGCTCTTCGGTGCTCACGCCGGGCTTCACGTGCGGGGCGATCATCTGCAGCACCTCCGCAGCCAGGTGGCCGGCGGCGCGCATCTTCTCGATCTGTTCGGGGGTCTTGGGGGTGATGGCCATCCGCGCATTATCGCCCATCGGCGGGCGCTGCTGTCCGGACCTTGCCCCTGCAGGCCCGGGCGGCTAGAATCAACGGGTTCCGCAGCCGGACCCCGGCCCGGAGCCGCCCACGACGGGCGCCACCGTCGAATACACACCCGCTGCAACCACCCGTTCCGGGGTGTCCCGCGCCTGCGAAGGCCGGGATCTGGATACGGAGGCGGCGGGGAGGCCCAACCCCGGAACCCATCGCCCGCCTCCGCGCGGGCAAGCCGCCCCTACCCTTCCGGCGGCCGGGTTCCATGCCAGGAGTTCTGCAATGCCCCAGATCACCATGCGCCAGATGCTGGAAGCCGGCGTCCATTTCGGCCACCAGACGCGCTACTGGAACCCCAAGATGGCGCCGTACATCTTCGGTGCCCGCGGCAAGATCCACATCATCAACCTCGAGAAGACCGTCCCGCTGTTCTCGGACGCGATGAACTTCATTTCGGGCATCGCCCAGAAGCGCGGCATGATCCTGTTCGTCGGCACCAAGCGCAGCGCGCGCGAGCCGATCAAGGAAGAGGCCGAGCGCTGCGGCATGCCGTACATGACCCAGCGCTGGCTGGGCGGCACGCTGACCAACTTCCGCACCGTGAAGGGCTCGGTCTCGCGCCTGAAGACGCTGGAAGCCGGCGAGACCGACGGCACCTTCGACAAGCTGGTCAAGCACGAAGTGCTGGGCCTGCGCCGCGAGCGCGACAAGCTGCTGGCCTCGCTGGGCGGCATCAAGGAAATGAACCGCCTGCCGGACGCGCTGTTCGTGATCGACATCGGCCATGAGGACATCGCGATCAAGGAAGCCAAGAAGCTCGGCATCCCGGTGATCGCGGTCGTCGACACCAACTACGACCCGGCCCTGGTCGACTACGCCATCCCCGGCAACGACGACGCCATCCGCGCCGTGCAGCTGTACGCCCGCGCCGCCGCCGACGCCGTGCTCGAGGGCAAGGCCGCCGCGCCGAGCGCCGCGACCGTGCGCGAGGAAGAGTTCACCGACGGCGCCGATGGCGACAAGCCGCGCCGCGGCCCGGCCCGCAAGAAGGCCGAGGCCACCGAGGCCAAGGCCGACGAGCCGAAGGCCGACGAGGCCAAGGCTGACGAGGCCAAGGCTGACGAGGCCAAGGCGGAAGACGCCAAGCCGGCCGAGTAAGCCGCTCGGCTTCGCACGCCTGACACGCGGCCGCGCCACCATGCGCGGCCGCGCACTTTGAAACACCCACAGATCCCGAGGTCCCCAATGGAAATCACCGCATCCCAGGTCAAGGAACTGCGCGAGCGCACCGGCGCCGGCATGATGGAGTGCAAGAAGGCGCTCACCGAAGCCGGCGGCAACATCGACGCCGCCGCCGAGGCGCTGCGCAAGTCGGGCCTGGCCAAGGCCGACAAGAAGGCCGACCGCGTCACCGCCGAAGGCCGCGTCGCGTTCGCGCAGGCCGGCAACCGCGCCGCCATCGTCGAGATCAACTCCGAGACCGACTTCGTCGCCAAGGACGAGAACTTCGTGGCGTTCTGCGAGACCGTGGCCCAGGCCGCGGTCGGCGTCGACGACATCGACGCGCTCAAGGCCGCCACCGTCGGCGGTCAGACCGTCGAGGAAGCCCGCGCCGCGCTGATCGCCAAGGTCGGCGAGAACGTGCAGGTCCGCCGCATGATCTCGCTCGAGAGCGGCAACACCGTCGCCGGCTACGTCCACGGCGGCCGCATCGGCGTGCTGGTCGAGCTCCAGGGCGGCGACGCCGAACTCGCGCGCAGCCTCGCCATGCACGTCGCGGCGATGAACCCGCCGCACAACAAGGCATCCGACGTTCCGGCCGAGTTCCTGGCCAAGGAGAAGGAAATCGAGCTGGCGAAGATGAGCGACAAGGACCGGGCCAAGCCGGCCGACATCCTCGAGAAGATCATCAGCGGCAAGATCGCCAAGATCGTCAACGAGGTCACCCTGTACGGCCAGCCCTACGTGCTCGACACCGACAAGTCGGTCGAGCAGGTGCTCAAGGCCGCCGGCGCGGACGTCGTCCGCTTCGAGCGCCTCGCCGTCGGCGAAGGCATCGAGAAGGTGGTCGAGGACTACGCGGCCGAAGTGATGAAGCAGGCCGGCCTGGCGTAACCGCCCGCGCCCTCGCCTGGACAGGATCCGGCCCCTTGCGGGGCCGGATTTTTTTTGCCTGCGCGATGGTCAGAAGCGGTAGGCCGCCGAGAACATCACGTACCGCGGGGTCTGCCTGGAGATCGGCAGCAGGTAGGTGTTGGACACCGTGTACGGGGCGTCGGTCCCCGAGGTGACGTCCACCTGCAGCGTCTCGTTCTGGTTGAACACGTTGAGCACCTGCATCCCGAGCGTGAGCCGGTTGTCGAAGGCCTGCGGGTTGTAGGTCAGGCCCAGGTCCAGCGCCTTGTTCCACGACGTGCGCTCGTCACCGGGCGTGGCCACCTCACCGAAGCAGGTGTGGTAGCTCGCCCCGTAGCCCACGGGATCGGCATCGGAGGTGTTCTCGTCGATGCTGCCGTCCGGGTTGTAGAGGCCCAGGCAGCTGATCGGCATGCCCGACTCCACCCGCAGGTTGCCCGAAACCAGCCACTCGGGCGTGATCGCGTAGCTGCCGCGGACCTTGAGCTGGTGCCTGCGGTCGTTGGCGAGGTAGCCGGAGGCGTAGCGCATCAACTCGGCCACGTCCCAGTCCTGGGTCTTGGAGATGTTGCTCTGGCCGAACTCGGACTTCACCTGGCCTTCGTTGTTGCCTTCGCTGAAGCTCAGGGTGTAGTCGACCCGCGCCTCCCACTTGCCGTCGAACGGACGCTCGAAGTACAGGTCGAGCGCCTTGTACTCGCGCTTCATGCCTTCCTCGAAGCGCCAGTCCTGCGGCCCCATGGTGACGTTGACGCGGCTTCCGGTGGGATTGCCGGCGTCATCCACGTTGGCGAGGCTGAAGGTGTTGGTGCCCCCGGGGTTGAACATGTAGCAGTACGCGACTTCCACCTGGCCCAGCTCGGCGCTGCTGGCGAGGTACTTGCCGTCCTGCTCGCCGTAGATCTCCAGGCCCGCCGCGTCCATCAGCGAGTACGGATCGCAGACGTCGTCGATCGAGGACTTGAGGTCGCGGTAGGTCAGCTTGGCGCCGGCCATCCACGTCTCGCCGAGCATCTTCTCGAAGCCGATGATGTACTCGTCCTGGTACATGTTCTTCAGGTCGGACGGGGCGAACGCGAGCACGTCCACGGCCGCGCCGGTCTCGCCGTTGGACGACACCGGGCCCGGCGCGGGCGCGCCGCCGACGCCAGGCACCGCCGTCAGCCCGGTCGGGCGGCCGTCGGGATCGATTCCGCTGTAGGTGAAGTACTCGTAGGTGAAGGTCGATGCCGAGGCGCCGCGGATCGCGACGTTGTTGGGCATCGCCAGGAAGTACCTGCCGGCGTTGGCGAACAGCTTGGCCGAGGCATCGCCGAAGACGTCCCAGGACAGGCCCAGGCGGGGCGCCCACTGGTCCTTGGCGTCCATGTAGGTCTCGCCAAAGTTGTTCTTGTTGGTGAACTGGTCGTTGCGCACGCCGATCGACAGCAGCAGGTTGTCGGTCACGTTCCAGCGGTCCTCGATGTACCAGGCCTTCTGGTCGAGCGACATGCTGGTGTTGGTGAAGTAGCGCAGCTCGCGGACGTAATAGTTGCTGCCCGGCGCCCCCACGCCGAGCGCCGGCGCGAGGTTGCTGTTGGGGTCGGCGACGCGCGCGTACTGCCAGTATTCCGCTTCCTGCGAGGTGCCCTCGTTGGTCGCCTCGAACTCGATGTTGTCGATGCCGAAGGTCAGCGTGTGGTCGCCGACGACCCATTCGAGGTCGGCACGCAGCGCCTTGGTCTCGCTCATGCCATCGCGGCCCTGGTAGGCCGGCTGGCGGTTCGGGATCGGACTGGACCCGACGATCGCCGGGTTCTGGTTGGTCGCGCCCACGACGTAGGGAACGCCCGGCAGGATGCCCGCGTTGATCTGCCGGTTGGTGAACTCGCTCTCGCCGTAGACCGCGCTCAGGGTCAGGACGTCGTTCAGGAACCCGGTGTATTTCAGGATCCTGTATTCGTTCTCCTGCTCGATAGGGGTGGGCGAGATGGTCAGCCGCTCGCCGACGGAGCCGGTGTCGAAGTCGTAGTCGTAGAACGCGCCGTCGCGGTCGATCTTCTCGCGCAGATAGGTCAGTTCCAGCAGGTGGTCGTCGCTGACGTTCCAGTCGAGCTTGCTATAGAGCTTTGGGCTGTCCTGGTCACGCGTTTCCCGGCGCGGGCTGCCCAGCGCGGTCGGCGAATAGGTGCTCTCCGTGCTGGAGTATTCGGCGCCGACGAAGAAGAACAGGCGGTCCTGGATGATCGGACCACCCACGTAGGCGCTGTACACCAGGTTCTCGGAGCTGGCGTCGCGTCCCCGGGAGTACAGGGTTCCGGGACGGTCGGGATCCTCGTACGCCCACTGGCACAACTCGTTGGGCACCGCAGGACCGGTGGGGCCGTCCGGATCCGGTCCACAGGTGCTGGGCAGGTTGGGGTTGGCGTTGGCACCGCTCAGGTCGATCGACGGGAAGTACAGGTCGTCGTTGTCCTCGCGCAGCGACTTGGGCGAGAACACCACCTGGCCGCCGAAGGTCCAGTCATTGGTGCCGCGCTTGCCGATCTGGCTGATCACGCCGCCGGCGGAGCGGCCGTACTTCGCGCTGTAGCCGCCGATGTAGGTTTCCTGCTGGTCGATGGTGCCGAACGGCAGGCTGAAGCCACCCAGGTTGGACAGCGGCTCGCCGCTGAAATAGCCGTTGATGTAGTACGCGTTCTCGGACACGCCCGAGCCGCCGAACGAGACCAGGTTGTCGAAGTAGCCGCCGGCTCCGGAGATCGCGCCCGGGGCGAGCAGCGCGATGGCCTCGGCCGAGCGCCGCAGCGGCAGCCGCTCGATCTGCTCGGCGGTGATGACGCTGCGCGTGTCGGTCGCCGAGATGTCGATTGGCGGCACGAACGAGCCGGTCACGGTGACCGCCTCCATCGTGGTCGCGCCCGCCGACCCTGCGAAGGAAATGTCCACGCCCGAACCGGCGCGGACCACCACGTTGCGGCTGCCCAGGACATCCCCGCCACGCTGCACCGTCAGCGTGTACTCGCCCACCGGCAGGGTGCTGAAGTTGTACCGTCCGCCGGCATCCGCCTCGACGGTGCGGCTGAAGCCGCTGTTGTTGCTGGCGACGACGCTGACCCCCTCCCCGGACGGAACCGTGCCGTACACGCTGCCGGTCGTGCTCTGGGCCTGTACGGCCCCGGCGAAGCAGAAGCCCAGTGCCACGCAGAGTGCGCTGCGCCGGATGCCCGCCAGTCCGTTCCTGTAACGCGATGTGTCTTCCTGCACGCTGAAGTCTCCCCGCAATATGACCCTGAGGGTCGGGAAATTTCCCCGCGTCGCCTGCCTGAGGTCATGGTTCAGGCACGGATGACACGAAGAAGTCAGGAACTTTTCATAAATGAAACCTGAACATTGTGATGACGATCACGCCACGACGGGCCCGACACAGGGAGCCGACACCCGGAACGGCGGACTATGGCGCATCTGGTAACATCCGCCCGGTTTGCCCACCGGAATCCGCACATGTCCCAGCTCGCCTATCGCCGTGTCCTGCTCAAACTGTCCGGCGAGGCGCTGATGGGGGACGAGGATTACGGCATCGATCCCAAGGTCATCCACCGCCTGGCGGCCGAGGTCATCGAGGCGCAGGCCGCGGGCGCCGAGGTGGCGCTGGTGATCGGCGGCGGCAACATCTTCCGTGGCGCGGGACTCGCCGCCGGCGGCATGGACCGGGTGACCGGCGACCAGATGGGCATGCTGGCCACGGTCATCAACGCGCTGGCGATGCAGGACGCGCTGGAAAAGCTCGGCGCCAAGGTGCGCGTGATGAGCGCGATCAAGATCAACGACGTCTGCGAGGACTACATCCGCCGTCGCGCGGTCCGCCACCTCGAGAAGGGCCGGATCACGATCTTCGCCGCGGGCACCGGCAATCCCTTCTTCACCACCGATTCCGGCGCCGCGCTGCGCGCGATCGAGATCGGCGCCGACCTGCTGCTCAAGGCGACCAAGGTCGATGGCGTCTACGACTCGGACCCGAAGAAGAATCCGGATGCCACGCGGTTCGAGCGCCTCAGCTACGACGAAGTCCTGGGCCGCGACCTGCAGGTGATGGACACGGCGGCATTCGCGCTCGCGCGCGACAGCGACCTGCCCCTGCGCATCTTCGACATGGAGCAGCCGGGCCAGCTGCTGCGCATCCTCAAGGGCGAGCCGATCGGCACCCTGGTGCAGGGCCGGAGCTGAGTCCGGCGCGCACGCCTTCCGCGTGCGCGACACCGCCGCGACTGGAATAGTGTCCGGGCCGACCGGGATGGCAGGCTGGCCGCATGCACCAGCATGACCACGGCGGCCACGGCCATCACCATCACCACCACGCGCCGCCGCCGGGCAGCGCGACGCGCACCTTCGCGCTGATCACCCTCGTCAACCTCGCCTACACCATCGTCGAGGCGGCCTACGGCTTCCTGACCGGTTCGCTGGCGCTGCTGTCCGATGCGCTGCACAACCTGGGCGACGTGCTGGGCCTGGCCATGGCCTGGGGCGCGGCGGCCGTCGCCCAGTGGCCGCCGACCGAGCGCCACACCTATGGCTGGCGACGCGCGACCCTGCTCTCGCCACTGGCGAACGCGGTCCTGCTGGTCGGCCTGTCCGGCGCGCTGGCGTGGGAGGCACTGCGCCGGCTGGGCGCGCCGCCGGAGGTGCCGGGGATGACCGTGATCGTGGTGGCGGCGATCGGCATCGCGGTCAATCTCGGCACGGCGCTGATGGTCAGCGGTGGCCATGGCGACCTCAACCGCCGCGGCGCCTACCTGCACCTGATGGCCGACGCCGCCATCTCGCTGGCGACCGTGGTGGCCGGCGTGGGCATGCTGCTGTGGGGCTGGGCCTGGCTCGATCCGGCGATCGCGCTCCTGGTCGGCGTGGTGATCGCGGCCGGCGCGGTGGGCCTGCTGCGCGACAGCTTCAACGCCGCCATGGATGCCGTCCCGACGGACATCGACACCAGCGAGGTGCGCGGGTTCATCGCCGGGCTGCCCGGCGTGGCCTCGGTGCACCACCTGCATATCTGGTCGCTGGGCGCCGGCGCCGTGGCCTTGACCGCGCACCTGGTCCGGCCCGGCGGTGGCGACGACGACGCGTTCATCCATGCGACGCGCGAGGAGCTGAAATCGCGTTTCGGCATCGACCACGCCACCCTCCAGCTCGAGCGGGGCGGCGATGCCTGCATCGACCGGGAGCATGCGCCGGAGGCCTGCGCGCACCGGCATGGCCTATAATCCCGCGATTGCGAACAGGAGCGGGCAGCCGATGCTCAACGAGATCAAGAAGGACGCGCAGACGCGCATGGCCAAGAGCGTGGAAACCCTGCGCCACGACCTGACCAAGGTCCGCACCGGCCGCGCTTCCACCGCGCTGGTCGACCACCTGAAGGTCAACTACTACGGCTCGGACATGCCCCTGACCCAAGTGGCGTCGGTGACCGTGAGCGACGCGCGCTCGCTGACCATCACGCCGTGGGAAAAGCCCATGGTCGCGGCGGTCGAGAAGGCGATCCTCGCCTCCGACCTGGGCCTCACCCCGAACACGGCCGGCACCACCATCCGCATCAACCTGCCCGCGCTGACCGAGGAGCGTCGCCGCGAGCTCACCAAGCTGGTGCACTCCGAAGGCGAGTCGACCAAGGTCGCGATCCGCAACATCCGCCGCGACGCCAACCAGCAGGCCAAGGACCTGCTGAAGGAAAAGGCGATCAGCGAGGATGACGAGCGCCGCTTCGAGGGCGAGATCCAGAAGATCACCGACGACGCGATCCGGGACGTCGACGACGTGGTCAAGGCCAAGGAACAGGAGCTGATGGCGGTCTGATGGCGCCGGCATGAGCGCCCCGTCCGCCACGACCACCGCCGTCCCGCGCCACGTCGCCATTGTCATGGATGGCAACGGGCGCTGGGCTGCGCGCCGGCGCCGGCCGCGCATGATCGGCCACCGCGCCGGCACGCGCGCGGTCAACCTGTGCATCGACTTCTGCATCGAGCGCGGGATCGCGGCGCTGACCCTGTTCGCGTTTTCCAGCGAGAACTGGGGCCGCCCGGCCGACGAGGTGGGCGCGCTGATGAAGCTGTTCCTCAACGCGCTCGACCGCGAGGTGGCCGAGCTGCATCGCCGCGGCGTGCGCGTGCGCTTCATCGGCGAACGCGGCCGCTTCGACGCCGGGATCATCGCGCGCATGGACGCCGCCGAGGCCCTGACCGCCGGCAACCACCGGCTGACCCTGGCCATCGCCGCCAGCTATGGCGGACGCCAGGACATCGCCGCCGCCGCGCGTGCGCTGGCGGTCGAGGTGGCCGAGGGACGCCTGCGCCCCGACGACATCGACGAGGCGGCGATCGCGCGCCACGTCGCCCTGTCCGACCTGCCGCCGCCGGATCTGTTCATCCGCACCGGCGGCGACGTGCGGATCAGCAATTTCCTGCTCTGGCAGCTCGCCTATACCGAACTCTGGTTCACCGACGTGCTCTGGCCGGACCTCGACGCAGCGACCCTCCAGCAGGCGCTGGACGTCTTCGCCGGCCGCGAGAGGCGCTTCGGACTGACCGCAGACCAGGTGGCCACGGCCAATCCCATGGAGGCCCAATGACCCGTACCCGCGTCCTCGCCGCGCTCGTGATGGCCCCGGTGGCCATCGCCGCCGTGCTGCTCCTGCCCACGCCCTGGATGATGCTGGCCGCGGCGATCGTGTTCCTCGCCGCCCTGTGGGAATGGTTCGGCCTGGCCGAGGTGGACGATTCCCTCGCCCGCAGCGCCCTGCTGGTGCTGAACCTGATGCTGATGGTGGCGCTGGTCTGGGGCACCGGCGGCACGGCCGCGACCCTCGTGCTGTTCAAGCTCGCGGTGGTCGTGGGCGTGGTCTGGTGGCTGCTGGCCATGCTGTGGCTGGTGCATTACGACTTCGCCTCCGACCACGACACGCATGCGCGGGTGTTCAAGCTTGCCGCCGCCACCCTGGCCGTGGTGCCCGCCTGGTGTGGCCTCGCCCTCCTCCACAATGACGGGCCCGGCTGGTTGCTGCTGGCCTTCATGATCGTCTGGGGCACCGACACCGGCGCGTACTTCGCCGGGCGCGCCTTCGGCAAGCGCCGGCTGGCGCCGCGGATCAGCCCCAACAAGACCGTGGCCGGCCTGGTCGGCGGCGCGCTGCTTGGCGTGCTGGTGGCGGTGGTCGGTGCGTGGATCCTCGGCACCGGCGTGGCCCAGCTGCCGCTGGTGGCGCTGGTGGGCCTGCTCACGGTGCTGTTCTCGGTGGTCGGCGACCTGCTCGAAAGCCTGCTCAAGCGCCATGTCGGGGTGAAGGACTCGGGCAACCTGATCCCGGGCCACGGCGGCGTCATGGACCGCATCGACAGCGTGCTGGCCGCACTCCCGGTGTTCGCGCTCGGCAAGATCTGGCTGGGCTTCTGATGCAGCGCGTCGCCGTCCTCGGCGCCACCGGCTCGATCGGCGGTTCGGCGCTCGACGTCATCGCCCGGCATCCGGACGCGATGCGGGCCTCGGTGCTCGCCGCCGGCCAGCAGGTGGACGCGCTGCTCGACGCCTGCCGCCGGCACCGGCCCGACGACGCCGCCATCGCCGACGAGGCCGCGCTGCCGCGCCTGCGCGAAGGCCTGCGCGAGGCCGGCCTGGCGACGCGGGCCCATGCGGGCATGGACGCCATCGCCTCGCTCGCCGCCGACGGCGGCAGCGACACCGTGGTCGCCGCGATCGTCGGCGCCGCCGGGCTGGATTCGACCCTGGCCGCCGCACGCGCGGGCAAGTGCCTGCTGCTGGCGAACAAGGAATCCCTGGTGCTGGCCGGCGAGCTGGTAATGGCCGCCGCCCGCGGGCATGGCGCGCGGATCATCCCGATCGACAGCGAACACAACGCCATCTTCCAGTGCCTGCCTGCCGACGGCGACTGCGCCGACGTGCGCCGGCTGGTGCTGACCGCGTCGGGCGGTCCCTTCCTCGGCCGCGATCGCGCCTCGCTGGCCGACGTGACACCGGCCCAGGCCGTCGCCCATCCGAAATGGTCGATGGGCCCGAAGATCTCGGTCGACTCGGCCACCCTGATGAACAAGGGCCTGGAGGTCATCGAGGCCCACCACCTGTTCGGCCTGCCGGCCGACCGCATCGACGTGCTGGTGCACCCGCAGAGCCTGGTGCATTCGCTGGTCGAGTTCGTCGACGGATCCACCCTCGCCCAGCTGGGTCTGCCGGACATGCGCACGGCGCTGGCGGTCGGCTTGGGCTGGCCGCGACGGATCGCCTCGGGGGTCGGCGGGCTGGACCTGCTGGCCCAGGGGCGGCTGGACTTCCAGGCCCCGGACACCGCGGCGTTTCCCTGCCTGCGCCTCGCCTTCGACGCGCTGCGCGCCGGCGGTACGGCCCCCGCGGTGCTCAACGCAGCCAACGAGGAGGCGGTTTCAGCCTTCCTTCAGGGCCGGATCGGCTTCCTGTCCATTCCCGCCCTGGTCGAGGACGCGCTGGCCGCGCTGCCGGCCGTCCCCGCCGCGTCGCTGGACGCGCTGCGCGAGGCCGACGCCCAGGCCCGCCACCGCACCCGCGCCGCCCTCTCCCGCCAGGGCTCCTGACGAGCACGCCATGATGACGTTCCTCGGTTCGGTTTGGTGGATGATCGTCAGCCTGGGCGTGCTGGTGACCTTCCACGAATTCGGCCATTTCTGGGTGGCGCGCCGCAACGGCGTCAAGGTGCTGCGCTTCTCGGTCGGCTTCGGACGCCCGCTGTGGACCCGCCTGGGCCGCGACGGCACCGAGTACGTCATCGCGGCCCTGCCGCTGGGCGGCTATGTGCGCATGCTCGACGAGCGCGAAGGCGACGTGGGCGCGGACGAACGCGACGCCGCATTCAACCGCAAGACGGTCTGGCAGCGGATCGCCATCGTCGCCGCCGGCCCGGCCGCCAACCTGCTGCTGTGCGTGGCCCTGCTGTGGACGATGTTCGTGATCGGGCGCCCCGACTACCAGCCCGTGCTCGGCCAGGTGCAGGGCGTGGCGGCGGCGTCCGGCCTTGCGCGCGGCGACACCCTGCTGGCCGTGGACGACCGCGCCACGCCCACCTGGAGCGAGGCCTCGATGGCGCTGGTGACCGCCGCCATCGACCGCCGCGACGTGGAGGTGCGGCTGCGCACCGCCGCCGGCCAGGACGCGTCACGCAGCCTGCGCCTGTCCACCCTGCCGGCCGAGCTGGACCAGCGCCGTGCGATGCAGGCCATCGGCCTGGTGCCGCAGGCCTTCGTGCGCCCCGCGGACGTCGGCCGGGTGGTCGAGGATGGCGCCGCGTGGGGGGTTCTGGCCGAGGGCGACCGCATCACCGCGATCGACGGCACGTCGGTGCACGCGTTCTCCGACATCCGGCCGCTGGTGCAGGCGCTGGGCGAACAGGGCGGCGGCGGCATGGTCGAGGTCGACCGGGACGGTGAGCGGCTGGCGCTGGAGATCGTTCCGTCCCTGGCCACCCCGACCGACGGTGGCGAGCCCTTCTGGGCCCTGGGCATCGAACCCGATGCCGGCGCCGGCGCGGAACACGACGCCACCCTGCGCCACGGGCCGATCGCGGCCGTACCCGCGGCCTTCGGCGAGACCTGGCGCCTGGCCCGCGACACCGTGGGCATGGTCTGGCGCATGGCCAGCGGCCGGGCGTCGGTCGAGAACGTCTCCGGGCCGATCACCATCGCCCGCTATGCCAACGCCTCCGCGAACCTGGGCCCGGCCTGGTTCCTGAACTTCCTCGCCCTGCTCTCGCTGAGCCTGGCGATCATCAACCTGCTGCCGATCCCGATCTTGGACGGCGGTCACCTGTTGTATTACCTTATCGAGTTGGTCAAGGGCAGCCCCTTGAGCGAGCGCGCCATGATCGCCGGGCAGTACGTCGGCCTGGCGATGCTCGCGGGCCTGATGGGCCTGGCGTTCTACAACGACATCCTGCAACTGGTGCGATGACGCCGCATGCAAGACCGCCGGACCCACCGCCCCACCCCCACGCAACGCCAGACCGGACGCCATTGATGACGCGATTCCCGAACCGCCGCCTGCTCGCCATCGCCCTCGCCTCGACGCTCGCAGCGCCGGCCTGGGCCCAGCAGCCGGTCGACCCCCAGGCCGCCTTCGGCGTCGCACCCCAGCCGGCCGCGGCACCCGTGCCCGGCGCGTTCACCGTGTCCGACATCCGCGTCGACGGCCTGCAGCGCATCGGCGCCGGCACCGTCTTCACCTACCTGCCGATCGAGCGCGGCGACACGGTCGATGCCAGCCGGATCGGCGACGCCATCCGGGCCCTGTACGCGACCGGCTTCTTCGAGGACGTCAGCGCCGGCCGCCAGGGCGACATCCTGGTGCTGCAGGTCAAGGAACGCCCGGCGATCAACAAGCTGACGCTGACCGGCAACAAGGACATCAAGACCGAGGACCTGACCAAGGGCCTGACCGACATCGGCCTGGCCGAAGGCGAGACCTTCGACCGCCTGGCGCTGGACCGCGTCACCCAGGAACTCACCCGGCAGTACAACAACCGCGGCAAGTACAACGTCCAGATCACGCCCACGGTGTCGCCGCTGGACCGCAACCGCGTCGACGTGGGCATCAAGGTCGACGAAGGCAAGGCCGCGCGCATCCGCCACATCAACCTGATCGGCAACGAGACCTTCGACGACGAGACCCTGACCGACACCTGGGAGTCCGGCACCAGCAACTGGCTGAGCTGGTACCGCCGCGACGACCAGTACTCGCGCGAGAAGCTCGAGGGCGACCGCGAGAAGCTGCGCAACTTCTACCTCGACCGCGGCTACGTCGACTTCAGCGAAGACAACATCCAGGTCGCGATCAGCCCGGACAAGCGCGACATGTACATCACCGCCGGCCTGACCGAGGGCGAGGTGTACACCGTCGACTCGATCGAGGTCACCGGCGACACGATCCTGCCGAAGGAGGACATCGAGCGCCTGGTGCTGCTGCAGCCGGAGATGACCTTCTCGCGCGCCCTGCTCGAGTTCAGCTCCGACCAGATCTCGGCGACCCTCAGCAACATCGGCTACACCTTCGCCCAGGTGAACGTGGTGCCGCAGGTGGACCGCGAGAACCGCCGCGTCGACATCAACCTGCAGGTCGTCCCCGGCCCGCGCGTCAGCGTCCGCCGCATCGTGTTCAAGGGCAACAGCCGCACCGCCGACGAGGTGATGCGCCGCGAGATGCGCCAGTTCGAGGGCGCCTGGTACTCGCAGGCCGCGATCGACCGCTCCAAGGTGCGCCTGCAGCGCCTGGGCTTCTTCGAATCGGGCAGCGTCAACGTCGAGAGCAAGCCGGTCCCCGGCAGCAACGACCAGGTCGACGTCGAGTTCAGCGTCACCGAGACCACGTCCGGCAGCTTCATGTTCGGCGTGGGCTATTCGCAGCTCAGCGGCATGACCACGTCGGTGCAGCTGTCGCAGAACAACTTCCTCGGCAGCGGCAACCGGATCTCGATCGAGGCGCAGCGCAACGTCTACCTGCAGCGCTATTCGTTCTCGTACATGAACCCGTACTTCAACGACAGCGGCCTGTCGCTGGGCTACAACCTGTGGTGGCGCGAATTCGACAACTCCGAGTTCAACACCGCGCAGTACTCGTCGACCAGCCGCGCCGCGCAGATGGTGCTGGGCGTGCCGATCACCGAGCACGACACCGTCTCGGCGATGTTCGGCATCGACAGCAACCAGATCTTCGCCTTCCGCGGCAGCTCGCCGCAGTCGATCGTCGACTACATCGACGTCATCGGCCAGCGCACCTTCCACGCCTGGCGCGGCGAGGTGAGCTGGGCGCGCGACACCCGCAACGACTTCCTCCAGCCCACCCGCGGCACCCTGCAGCGCGTCTCGGCCGAAGTCACCCTGCCCGGCTCCACCGCCGAGTACTACAAGCTCAACTACGAGTTCTCCAAGTACTGGCCGCTGTCGCGCGCGGTGGTGCTCAACACGCGGCTCGAGCTGGGCTATGGCGACAGCTACGGCGATCCGCGCGTCGGCATCGTCTACGACCCCTACATCCCCGCCGACGCGAATGCGCCGCCCACCGGCGACCCGATCCCGCGCGTGGCGGTGGCCGACGGCCTGCCGTTCTTCGAGAACTTCTACGCCGGTGGCGCACGCTCGGTGCGCGGCTTCCGCGACAACACGCTGGGCCCGCGCGAGGCCGCCTGGAACAGCAGCTACCAGCAGGTCATCGGCGGCGCGGTGAAGACCATCGGCTCGCTCGAGATGTTCTTCCCCACCCTGCTCGACTCCCCCGCCGCGCGCGTCTCGGCCTTCGTCGACTTCGGCAATGTCTTCAAGGATGTCGATGCCTTCGATGCCGGCGAGCTGCGGGCGTCCGCGGGCGTGGCGCTGATGTGGCGCGCGCCGGTGGGTCCGATCTCGATCAGCTACGCCATGCCGCTGCGCAAGGAGGACGGCGACGAGCTGGAGCGCCTGCAGTTCACCTTCGGCGGCGCGTTCTAGCCGCCGGCGACGCGGACATGCAGCCCACGACGCTCACGGCGGCGGCGCTGGCCGAACGCTTCGGGCTGGCGCTGCGCGGCGATGGCGAGGCGGTGGTCGAGTCGGTAGCGACCCTTGCCGGCGCCGGACCGCGCCAGCTCTCGTTCCTGTCCAACCCGCGCTACCGCAGCCAGCTGGCCGGCTCGGCCGCGGGCGTGGTGCTGGTCCGCGAGGATGACGCCGCCAACCTCGATCGCACGCTGCTGGTCGCGCGCGATCCGTATGTCGCGTTCGCGAAGATCGCGGCGCTGTTCGATCCGGTGCCGGCGGCGCAGCCCGGCGTGCACCCCTCCGCCGTCGTCGACGACTCCGCCGAGGTCGATCCCTCCGCCGAGATCGGCCCGCTGGCCTGCGTGGGCGCGCGTTCGCGCATCGGACCCGGGGCCATCGTCGGTCCGGGCTGCGTGATCGGCGAGGACTGCGTGGTCGGCGCCGGCAGCCGCCTGGTGGCGCGCGTGACCCTGGTGCGCCGCGTGCGCCTGGGCGACCGCGTGCTGGTCCATCCCGGCGCCGTGCTCGGCGCCGACGGCTTCGGCCTGGCGATGGACGCCGGCCGCTGGATCAAGGTCCCGCAGCAGGGCGGCGTGCGCATCGGCGACGACTGCGAGATCGGCGCCAACACCACCATCGACCGCGGCGCCATCGAGGACACCGTGCTCGAGGAGGACGTGCGCCTCGACAACCAGATCCAGATCGCCCACAACGTGCGCATCGGCGCGCATACCGCGATGGCTGGCTGCGTCGCGGTGGCGGGCAGCACCACGATCGGCCGCTACTGCCTGATCGGCGGCGCCGCCGGCATCGTCGGGCACATCAGCATCTGCGACCGGGTCACCATCACCGCGATGGCCCTGGTCACGGCTTCGATCGACGCGCCCGGCGAGTACTCGTCGGGCACGCCGCTCATGGACAACCGGAGCTGGCGCAGGAGCGCGGCCCGTTTCAGGCAACTCGATGCGCTCGCCCGCCAGGTGCAGGCGCTCGGCAAGGAGAAGACATGACCGTCGGCAAGTTCACGTTTCCCATTGGCGTGGAGGGCATCCGTACGATGCTGCCGCACCGCTACCCCTTCCTGCTGCTCGACCGCGTGGTCGAGTTCGACGCGGAGGCCCGGCGCGTGCTCGCCTACAAGAACGTGACCGCGAACGAGGCCTACTTCCAGGGCCACTTCCCCGACCGCCCGGTGATGCCGGGCGTGCTGGTGATCGAAGCCATGGCCCAGGGCGGCGGCGTGCTCACCCAGCTGGCGCGCGGCGGTGCCAGCCACGTGGGCCGGCTGTCCTACCTGGTGAAGGTCGACAACGCGCGCTTCGCCAACATGGTCGTCCCCGGCGACCGCCTCGACATCGAGGTCACGGTGAAGCGCGAGATCCGCAACATGACCCTGTATTCCGGCGTCGCCAGCGTCGACGGCGGCCAGGTGGCCAGCGCCGAGATCCTCTGCGCCGAGGTCGATGCCTGAGATGGCCGCCGCGGCGATCCACGCCAGCGCGAGCGTCGATCCGTCGGCCGTCATCGGCGAGGGCGCCAGCATCGGCGCCTTCACCATCGTCGGCCCCGGCGTCGAGATCGGCGCCGGCACGCGCATCGGCCCGCACTGCAGCGTGACGGGCCCCACGCGCATCGGCCGCGACAACCACGTCCACGGCCACGCCGCGATCGGCGGCGAGCCGCAGGACAAGAAGTTCCGCGGCGAGCCGGTGCGCCTGGAGATCGGCGACCGCAACGTCATCCGCGAATTCACCACGCTCAACCGCGGCACCGGCGACGGCGGCGGGGTGACCCGGATCGGCGACGACAACTGGCTGCTGGCCTATACCCACGTGGCGCATGACTGCGTCATCGGCAACCACTGCATCTTCTCCAACAACGCCACCCTCGCCGGGCACGTCGTGGTCGGCGACCACGTGATCCTCAGCGGCTTCGCCGGCGTGCACCAGTTCTGCCGCATCGGCGACCACGCGTTCATCGGCATGGGCGCCTTCGTCAACGGCGACGTGGCGCCCTTCCTGATGGTCGCGCAGGAGGGCTATGGCCGCCCGCGCGGCATCAATGCCGAGGGCCTGAAGCGCCGCGGCTTCGACCCCGAGCGGATCGCGGCGATCAAGCGCGCCTACCGCGCGGTCTACATGTCCGGCGAGGCGCTGGACGAGGCCCGCGCGCGACTGGTCGAACTCGCCGAAGGCAGCGACGACGTGCGCCTGATGCTCGACTTCATCGAGGGCGGCGACCGGCCGCTGCTGCGGTGAGCGCGGCGGGGCCGCGCTTCGCGCTGGTTGCTGGCGAAGCGTCCGGCGACCTGCTGGGTGCCGGCCTGGTCGAGGCCCTGCGCGAGCGCTTTCCCGATGCGCAGTTCGTCGGCGTGGGCGGCGACGCGATGCGCGCCGCCGGGATGGACGCCTGGCACGATGCCGGCGAGCTGGCGGTCATGGGGCTGTCGGAGGTGCTGGCCCACCTGCCGCGGCTGCTGCGCCTGCGCCGCGGCCTGCGCCGTCGCCTGCTGGCGTGGAAGCCCGACGTCTTCATCGGCATCGACGCGCCCGACTTCAACCTCGGACTCGAGCGCCAGCTCAAGTCCCGCGGCGTCTGCACGGTGCACTACGTCAGCCCCTCGGTCTGGGCCTGGCGCCAGGGCCGCGCGGCGAAGATCGGTCGCAGCGCCGACCGCGTGCTCTGCCTGTTCCCGATGGAGCCGGCCATCTACGCCCGCCACGGCGTCGACGCGCGCTTCGTCGGCCATCCGATGGCCGACGCCATGCCGCTCAATCCCGACCGCCGCGGCGCGCGCATCGCGCTCGACGTCGACCAGGACGCGCCGGTGCTGGCGGTGCTGCCGGGCTCCCGCCTGGGCGAGATCGAGCGCCTGGCGCCGGCCTTCCTGCAGGCCGCGGAACTGGTGGCGGAGCAGGTCCCCGGGCTCCAGGTGCTGGTGCCCGCGGCCAACGCCGCCTGCCGCGACGCCCTGGACGCGCTGCTGCCCCCGCCGGGGGCTGCCGCGCGGGTGCGCCTGCTGGACGGCACCGCGCGCGAGGCGATGGTCGCGGCCGACGTGGTCCTGCTGGCGTCGGGCACCGCCACGCTCGAGGCGATGCTGGCCAAGCGGCCGATGGTCGTCGGCTACCGGATCGCGCCAGCCACCCACGCCATCGTCAAGGGACTCGGGCTGCTCAAGGTCGACCGCTACGCCCTGCCCAACGTGCTGGCGGGCGAGACCATCGCGCCGGAACTGATGCAGGACCTGTGCACCCCGCGCGCGCTCGCCGACGCGGTGCTCGCCTGGTTCTCGCAGCCCGAAGCGGTCGAGGCGCTGGAGCCGCGCTACCGCGAGCTGCACCTGCTGCTGCGCCGCGACGCCTCCCGCGAGGCGGCGGCCGCGGTCATCGGGCTGCTCGACCCGCGCCATGTGTCGGTACCGGTCGAGGCGGCGCCGTGAGGCAGCGCGCGCCGCTGGCGGGGGTCCGCGCACGGCCGGCGCCCTGCAGCACGCCGGCGATCTCCTCGCTGGTGGCCGGCATCGACGAGGCCGGCCGCGGTCCGCTCGCCGGGCCCGTGGTGGTGGCGGCCGTGGTGTTCGACCCGGCGCGCCCGCGGATCAACGGCCTCGACGATTCCAAGCAGCTCACCGCGGCGCGCCGCGAGGCCCTGTACGCGCGGATCGTCGAGCGTGCGCTGGCCTGGCACGTGGTCGCGATCGAGGCCGACGAGATCGACCGCATCAACATCTACCACGCGACCATGCTCGGCATGCGCCGCGCGATGGAGGCGGTGGCGCACGTGGCGGGCCTGGCCCGCATCGACGGCAACGCGATCCCGCAGGGCCTACCCTGCGCGGCCGAGGCCTGGGTCGATGGCGACGCGCGCGATCGCAGCATCGCCGCGGCCTCGATCCTGGCCAAGGTCACCCGCGATCGCGCGATGGTGGCGCTGCACGGGGAGTTCCCCGCCTACGGCTTCGACGGCCACAAGGGCTACAGCACGCCGGCCCACCTGGCCGCGCTGCGCGCACACGGGCCCTGTCCACAGCACCGCAGGAGCTTCGCACCGGTGCGCGAGGCCGCGACGCCGGACCTGTTCGCCGCGGCCGGCTGCCCGCTCGCCCTCGCGACCTGACGGCGCGCCGCCAGCCCCTGCGCCGCGCGCATCAACGCGGCCCCGGGCGCGCGCGGATGCGCACCTCGGCCATCCCCGCGTCCCGCGCACGGGCGAGCTCGCGGTCCGCGCCGTCGCGGTCGCCGAGCAGTGCCAGCGTCGCCGCGTTGTGGAGCGCGACGTCCGCCGGATCACCCCGCCCGGCCGCGCGCGCGCGTGCCACCAGCGCCAGGGCCTCGTCGCGACGGCCGAGATTGGCGCTGTACCAGCCCAGCGCGGCCATCGCGCCGCCGTTGCCGGGATCCAGCGCGAGGTATTGGCGGGCGCGCCGCTGCGCCTCGCGGTAGGCATCGGCGACCTCCGCCGGCGGCGCGCCACTGGCGGCCAGCCCGTCGCCGAGCCGGCCCCAGTTGAGGTGGTCGTCCGGATCGAGCTCCAGCGCGCGCCGGTACAGCGCGACCGCTTCGGCATGCGCGCCGGCCTGTGCGCGCAGGGTGGCGAAATTCGCCAGCACGTCGGCGCCGGGCTCGATCGCGATCGAGCGCTTGAAGGCGCGCGTGGCCTCGTCCGGGTGACCCGCCAGCAGCTGCAGGAAGCCGTAGGTGTTCCAGTGGCCGGCGTGTCCCGGTGCCAGCTCCACCGCCCGGCGGTAGCGGGCGATCGCGTCCTCCAGCCGGCCATCGCGGTAGGCCTGGAAGCCGACCTCGGCGTGCACCAGCGCGTCGTCGGGCGCCCGTGCCAGTGCCGCGCGGAAATGTGCCTGGGCGCGGTCCTGGCGCCCCCGCGCGGCCTCGACCTTGCCCAGGCCGACCTCGGCCAGGGCGCCGCTGCCCGGCGCCGTACCGGCCAGCCGGAAATAGCGCTCGGCCTCGTCCAGCCGGCCGTCGATGCGGCCGAGGTTGCCGAGGGCCAGCGCGGCCTCGGGCGGCAGCGGACGCATGTCCTCGACCCGCGCGCAGGCCGAGCGCGCACGGGCATGGGCCTCGCTGTCGTTCCAGTATTCGAAGCGGCGCGCCTCGGTGGCGCACAGGGCCGCCTGCGCAAGCGCGAAGTCCGCATCCTCGGCCAGCGCCGCGCGGAAGGCCTCCGCGGCCTGCAGCTGCTGCACGCGTCCACGGGTCGCCCGCTGCAGGTGGCGGCCACGCAGGTAGGCATCGAAGGCCGCGACGTTCCGGGTGGGCGCCAGCCGGGTGCGCAGCGACTCGCGGGCCTCCGGCATCGATCCCAGCATCGACTCGACGACTTCGCCGGCGATCGCGCCCTGGGTGGCGAAGACCTCGGCCATCGAGTGCTCGTAACCGCGACTCCAGAGCACGTAGCCGGTGGCGGTGTCGCTGAGGCGCGCGTTGATGCGCACCCGGTCGCCTTCGCGGCGGATGCTGGCGTCCAGGATGGCGTCGACGCCGAGCTCGCGACCCAGCTCGCGCACATCGGCATCGCGCCGCGGGTCGGTGGACGCCATCAGCGCCGCCACCCGCAGTCCCGGCACCGACGCCAGGGCGTCGTGCATCTCCACGGCGAGTCCTTCGGCGAACCAGGCCTCGTCCTCGGCGCCGCCGAGCGCGGTGAAGGGGCGCAGCGCGATCGCCGCGCCATCGGCCGGCGCGTCCTCCGGCCGCTGCCACCAGGCCAGCGCCAGGACGATGGCGAGGACGACGGCGAGGTGCCGCAGCCAGGTCCGCCGGGCCGGGGGCCGGCGCGCCGCGACGTCCGTCGCCCGCCGCGCCCAGCGGAAAATTCCCCCGGACTGCGGCGGCGCGGAAATTTCCGTGGCCGGGTCCTCGACGGCCAGCACCTCGGGTACCGCGATGAAGCGGTAGCCGACCGCGTGCACGGTCTGGATGTAGCGCGGGTGTTCGGCCTCGTCGCCCAGGGCCTTGCGCAGCTGCGCCACCACCCGGTTCAGCACCCCGGGCGTGACGTGGCGATGGCCCCAGACCTGGTCCAGCAGCTCGTCGCGGGTGATCGCGTGCCCGTGCCGGGCGAGCAGCGCGAGGAGCACACCATAGGCCTTGGGCTCGAGCGCCAGCTCGCGGCCCATGCGCAGGACGCGGTGGGCGGCGGTATCGACCTCGATGTCACCGAAGCGGTAGATGCGCGCCTCGTCCGGCATTGCAGGCTCCCTCGCGGGTGCGCGTGGCAGCGGAAAAGGAATAAACGCGCCATGCAGGGAAAACCGGCTTCCATCGCGATTCCATCACCTGGCCCGGCGGTTTACCTCAAGCTTCCGGGCGACGGCCGCGCGAGACTCCGACAGCGCCGAGCCGGCGCGTCGCTGTGGAGCGCGTCATGTACGCCATCCTCGACAACCTGCCCCTGCCCGCCAGCCGGCCGGCCATGGCCCGGCGCCACCGCATCGCGGGCGCCGAGCCCGCGGCGCGGAGCCTGGCGCGCTTCGAGTCGGTCGCGCGTGCGCTCGCCGACAGGGACGACATTCCCAGCCTCGATGCGATCGCCAGCGCCTCGCGCAGCCTCGCCAGTACCTATGCGGGCCGTCCGCGCGCGCCCTGCATCCGCCAGCGCCGCCGCTGCCTGCAGGCGCTGCGCATGCTGGTCGACGAGCCGGGCTGGCAGCTGGGCCCGGGCCAGCTGGAACGCATCGCGCTGCTGGCCGATTACGCGCGTGGACGCGACCGCCTGGTGCCCGACGCGGTCCCGGTGATCGGCGGACTGGACACCGCCGTCCTGCTGGACATCGCCTGGCCGGAGCTGGCGGCCGACGTCGAGGCCTACTTCGACTTCCGTCGCCTGCGCGCCGAAGAGGCGCTGCTGCGCGGCGAGCGCCCGCGCCGCTTCGCGTTCGGGCGCGACGAGTGGCTGGAAGCACGCCGGGCCGAACTCGCGCTGCGCGCGCACGTCGCCATGCGCGGGGCCGACAGCTACCTGCACCACGGCGCGGCGACGCTGTTCCGCGTGCATTGAGGCGCTCCCGCAACGCCGCGGGTGTCAAGCCTTGTCCGCAGGTGGGCAGGCCCCTACCCTGCCTGCTGCACCTGCGGCCCCGCGATGTCCCGACGCTTCGTCCACCTGACCCTGCACAGCGAGTACTCGCTCGCCGATTCGACGATCCGGATTCCGGAACTCGTCAAGCGCTGTGTGGCCATGGGCCAGCCCTCGGTGGCGGTGACCGACCGCAACAACCTGTTTTCGCTGGTGAAATTCTTCCGCGCGGCCGAAGGCGCGGGGATCAAGCCGATCGCCGGTGCCGACATCAGCATGGCCGAGGGCGACGAGCCGCCGGCGACCCTCACCCTGCTCTGCCGCGACCATGACGGCTACCTGTCACTGTCGCGCCTGCTGACTCGCGCGTGGATGGAGGGCCAGCGCCACGACGGCGTGGTGGTGCGCCCGGACTGGCTGCGCGAAGACCATGCCGGCCTGTTCGCGCTCGCCGGCCGCCAGTCCCCGGCCGGACGGCTGGTGGCCGGCGGCCGCCACGACCAGGCCGAGGCCTGGGTGCGCGACTGGAGCGGCGTGTTCGGCGACGGGCTGCACCTGACGCTGGCGCGCGCCGGCTTCGCCGACGAGGCCGCGTTCAACGACTTCGCGCTCCAGGCCGCGTCGCTGTGCGCGGTGCCGGTGGTGGCGGGCAACGAGGTGCGCTTCATCGATCGCGAAGGCTTCGAGGCCCACGAGGCGCGGGTCTGCATCGCCTCCGGCCGCGTGCTCGACGATCCGCGCCGACCGCGCGAGTACACCGCCGAGCAGTACCTGAAGTCCGGCGAGGAGATGGCGGCGCTGTTCGCCGACGTGCCCGACGCGATCGACAACGCCGTCGCGCTGGCGCAGCGCTGCAACCTCGAGCTGCGCCTGGGCACCTACCACCTGCCGGCCTTCCCGGTCCCCGACCAGCACACGCTCGACTCGTGGATCCGCAGCGAGGCCCGCGACGGCCTCGCGCGCCGCCTGGAACACGCGCCGCTGGCCGAAGGCCATGACCGCGCCAGCTACGCCGCGCGGCTGGAGACCGAGCTCGACGTCATCATCCGGATGGGCTTCCCGGGCTACTTCCTGATCGTCTCGGACTTCATCCGCTGGGGCAAGGAACAGGGCATCCCGGTCGGACCGGGCCGCGGCTCCGGCGCCGGCTCGCTGGTGGCCTGGGCGCTGGAGATCACCGACCTCGACCCGCTGCCCTACGACCTGCTGTTCGAGCGCTTCCTCAACCCGGAACGCGTGTCGATGCCCGACTTCGACATCGACTTCTGCATGGACCGCCGCGACGAGGTGATCGACTACGTCGCGCGCAAGTACGGCCGCGACCGCGTCAGCCAGATCATCACCTACGGCACCATGGCGGCGAAGGCCGTGGTGCGCGACGCCGGGCGCGCATTGGGCTACCCGTTCGGACTGGTCGACGGCATCGCCAAGCTGGTGCCGATGACCCTGGGCGTGTCGCTGCCCGACGCCCTGGGGCGCACCGAGAAGGGGAAGAAGGACGACGCCTGGCGCTCGGACGAGCTGATCGCGCGCTACGGCGACGAGGACGACGTGCGCGAGCTGATCGACCTCGCGCTGCAGCTCGAGGACCTCACGCGCAACGCCGGCAAGCACGCCGGCGGCGTGGTGATCGCGCCCTCGCCGCTGTCCGACTTCTGCCCGCTGTTCGCCGAGCACGATGGCGACGGCGCCGGGCGCAACCCGGTGACCCAGTTCGACAAGGACGACGTCGAGGCGATCGGCCTGGTGAAGTTCGACTTCCTCGGACTGCGCACGCTGACGATCATCGATTGGGCCGTGAAAGCCATCAACCGGCGCCATGCCGGCGACGACGCGCCGCCGCTCGACATCGCCAGCCTGCCGCTGACCGACACCAAGACCTACGAGCTGTTCGCGCGCGGCGACACCGTGGCCGTGTTCCAGTTCGAATCGCGCGGCATGCGCGAGCTGCTCAAGCGCGCCAGGCCCGACCGCTTCGAGGACCTGATCGCCCTGGTCTCGCTGTACCGCCCGGGCCCGATGGACCTGATCCCCGACTTCATCGAGCGCAAGCACGGGCGCGCCGAGGTGCAGTATCCGCATCCGCTGCTGGAACCCGTGCTGGCGCCGACCTACGGCGTGGTGGTCTACCAGGAACAGGTGATGCAGACCGCCCAGATCCTCGGCGGCTACTCGCTGGGCGGCGCCGACCTGTTGCGCCGCGCGATGGGCAAGAAGAAGGTCGAGGAGATGGCGCGCGAGCGCGCCAAGTTCGAGGACGGCGCGCAGCTGACCCACGGCATCGAGCCCAGGGTGTCCGGGCCGATCTTCGACCTGCTGGAAAAGTTCGCCGGCTACGGCTTCAACAAGTCGCACGCCGCGGCCTACGCCCTGGTGTCCTACCAGACCGCGTGGCTCAAGGCGCACTATCCCGCCGAGTTCATGGCCGCGGTGCTGTCGAGCGACATGGACAGCACCGACAAGGTGGTCGGCTTCCTGGCCGAGGCGCGCACGCTCGGCCTGGAGATGCTGCCGCCGGACGTGAACCATTCGTCCTACATGTTCGAGGCCAACGATCCACGCACGCTGCGCTACGGCCTCGGCGCGGTGAAGGGCGTCGGCCAGGGCGCCTGCGAGGCGATCGCCGCCGAGCGCGGCACCGGCGGTGCCTACGTCGACCTGCTCGACTTCTGCCGCCGCACCGGCCCGGCCCGGCTCAATCGCCGCACGCTCGAAGCCCTGGTCAACGCCGGTGCGCTGGACGCACTGGGCCCGAACCGCGCCTCGCTGATGCTGCAGCTGCCCGAGGTGCTCAAGGCCGTCGACCAGCTGGCGCGCGAGCGCGAGGCCGGCCAGGCCTCGCTGTTCGGCGGCTTCGCCGAGCCCGAGGCCGCGGCGGCGCAGATCAGCCTGCCCGAGGTCCCGGAATGGCCGCTGGCGCAGAAGCTCGCCGGCGAGCGCGACACGCTCGGCCACTACCTCAGCGGGCATCCGCTCGATCCCTATCGCAAGGAGCTGCAGGCCCTGGTCGGCGCCGACCTCGGGCAGCTGGATGCGCTGTGGGAATCGGGCAGCTCCATGCGCAAGGGTGGCAACGGCAACGGCGAGGGCGGCCGCGGCGGCTGGCGCCAGGAGGTCACCGCGATCCTCGCCGGCCAGGTCACCGGCATCCGCAAGCGCGGCGAGAGCCAGGCCTTCGTGGTCCTGGAAGACGGTCGCGGCCGGATCGAATGCGCCTTCTTCTCCGAGGCCTGGATGGAACACGCGCCGCTGCTGACCACCGGCCGCATCGTGGTTGTCGAGGGGGGCCTGCGCGAGGACGAGTTCAGCGGCGGCTTCTCGCTGCGCGCGCGCCGGGCCTGGGATTTCCATGAGGTCTGCAACCAGTCGGCGCGACGGCTGTCGTTGCGGCTGGACCTGGCGGTGCCGGGGACCATGGAGCGCGTGGAGGCGCTGTTGTCGCCGCAGCGTCCCGGCCCGACCTCGCTGCGCCTCGACCTGCTTCTGGCCGCGGGTGCCGCCGGAACGCTGGATCTCGACGGCAGCCAGTCGGTGCGCGTGGACCCCGACCTGGTCGACCGCCTGCGCGGCGAGGACGGCGTGCGCGCCGCCCATGTCGCCATGGGCCAGCGGCCCTGGGCCACCTGACCCGACACCTGCAGGAGCCGCTACAGCGGCGACCCCGCCCGACGGAGCGCCGTCGATCGACCGCTGGCGGTCCGATCGCCGCCGTAGCGGCTCCCACAGGGAGGCGGTCGGCTAGACTGGCGGCTTTCCACGCTGTGCCACGCCGATGAATCCCAACTACCTCGACTTCGAGCAGCCCATCGCCGACCTGGAAGCCAGGATCCAGGACCTGCGCCAGGCCAGCTCCGGCCCCGCCGTCAACATCGACGCCGAACTGCGGACGCTGCAGGACAAGCTGCGCCTGCGCACCGCGCAGATCTTCCGCGACCTCACGCCGTGGCAGGTGTCGCAGCTGGCGCGCCACCCGGCGCGGCCCTATACCAACGACTACATCCGCTACGTCTGCGACGAGTTCCAGGAGCTCGCCGGCGACCGCGCCTATGCCGACGACGCGGCGATCGTGGGCGGCATCGGCCGCATCAGCGGCCGCAGCGTGATGATCATCGGCCACCAGAAAGGCCGCGACACCAAAGCCAAGGTGCGCCGCAACTTCGGCATGCCGCGCCCCGAGGGCTACCGCAAGGCGCTGCGCCTGATGAAGATGGCCGAGCGCTTCAAGCTGCCGCTCCTCACCTTCATCGACACGCCCGGCGCCTACCCCGGCATCGGCGCCGAGGAGCGCGGCCAGTCCGAGGCCATCGCCCGCAACCTGATGGAGATGGCCGAGCTGAAGACGCCGATCGTGTGCACGGTGATCGGCGAGGGCGGCTCGGGCGGCGCGCTGGCGATCGGCGTCGGCGACCGCACGGTGATGCTGGAATACAGCACCTATTCGGTGATCTCGCCCGAAGGCTGCGCGTCGATCCTGTGGAAGGACGCGGGCAAGGCCAAGGACGCCGCCGAGCAGCTCGGCCTGACCGCGAAGCGCCTGCACGGCCTGGGCCTGGTCGACAAGGTGGTGCGCGAGCCGATCGGCGGTGCGCACCGCAACCCGCGGCAGACGGCGCTGCGGCTCAAGGCGGTGCTGCTCAACCAGCTCGATGCGCTCGAGGCGCTGCCGGCCGACGTGCTGGTGGACAAACGCTACCGGCGCCTGCGCGGCTACGGGGCCTACGAGGCGGCCTGAGCCGCCTCCGCGTCGCCGGCGCGTGCGCCGCGCAGCCGAGGCCATGGAACCGACGCTCCCGGACGCCGTGTTCACCGTCCCCGACGGGGATGCCGACGGTGGGATCGTCGTCGCGCTGAGCGGCGGGCTCGACTCCACCGTCCTGCTGCACCGGCTCGCCGCCCTGCCGGCGATCCGCGCGCGCGGCCTGCGCGCGGTCCACGTGCACCACGGGCTGCACCCCGCCGCGGATGACTGGGCCGCCGGCTGCGATGCCGCATGTGCGGCGCTCCGCGTTCCGCTGCGGGTGCTGCCGGTGCAGGTGGCGCGCGACAGCGGGCTCGGCCTTGAGGCCTCGGCGCGCGAGGCCAGGCACGCGGCCTTCGCCGCCGCGCTGGACGCGGGCGAGGTGCTGGCGCTCGCCCACCACCAGGACGACCAGGCCGAGACCTTCCTGCTGCGCGCGCTGCGTGCCTCCGGCCCCGAAGGCCTGGCCGCGATGCGGCCCTGGCGGCGGTTTGGACCAGGCTGGATGTGGCGTCCACTGCTTGGCCAGCCCCGCGCCGGCCTCGAGGCCTGGGCGCGGGCGAACGGCCTGTCCTGGATCGAGGACCCGGCCAATGCCGACCCTGCCCACGCCCGCAGCCTGCTGCGCCACCAGGTCATGCCCCTGCTCCGGCAGCGCTGGCCGGGCGCCGATGCCGCCCTGGCCCGCAGCGCGACGCTGTGCGCCCAGGCGGCCGACCTCCTGGCCGACGATGACCGCGCGGTGCTCGATGCCCTGCTGACCGACGCGGCTGGCGGTCGGCAGGCGCGCCGGTTGCCGCTGGCGCCGCTGCGCGCCCTGCCGGCCGCGCGACGGGCACGCCTCGTGCGGGCCTGGGCCGCCGGGCTGGGGCTGCCACCGCTGCCGGCCACGGCGGTTGAAGCCGTCGACACCCTGTTGGGTGCGCGTAGCGACAGCGCAGGGGAAGTCCGCTGGGCCGATGCGTGCCTGCGCGCCTGGCGCGACGGGCTGCACGCGGTGCCCGCGGCACCATCCCTGCCGGCCGACTGGTCGCAGCTCTGGGACGGCCGGACGCCGCTGCCGATCCCGGGTGGCGGCGAGCTCGCGCTGGACGGCGCCGAAGCTTTCGCGACGCCCCTGCGCGTGCACGCGCGGCGCGGCGGCGAGCGCCTGCAGCTGCCCGGGCGCACCCACTCCCACGCCCTCAAGCACCTGCTCCAGGACGCCGGCGTCCCGCCATGGGAACGCACGCGCATGCCGCTGCTGTCCGACCACGAGGGCCGCGTGCTGGCCGCCGGCGACCGGTTGCTGTCGGCCACGCTGTGCGACTGGCTTCGCGACCATGGCGCGCGCCTGCGCTGGCGGCAGCTGGAGTAAACTCGAGGCCATGCCAGACCCCGCCGATACCGCCAACGCCGGCTCTCCGGTCGCCGATTTCGAAGCCTCGCTCGATGCCCTCGAGCAGCTCGTCGGCAAGATGGAGCACGGCGACATGAGCCTCGAGGATTCGCTCGCCGCCTACGAGCGCGGCGTCGGCCTCTACCGCCGCTGCCAGCAGGCGCTCGAAGCCGCCGAGCTGCGCGTGCGCCTGCTGACCGATCCGCAACAGCCTGACTCCGGAACCTCGTTCCCCGCCCTTGGCGACGATGCCTGACGCGACCGGCGGCACGGCCGCCGCGCAGCTCGACGCCTGGCGCAGCCGGATCGACGGCGTGCTCGCCTCCGCGCTGGCCGACCACCCCGCCGCCGAACAGCGCCTGGGCGCGGCCATGCGCCACGCCGTGCTGCTCGGCGGCAAGCGCATGCGTCCACTGCTGGCCTACGCCACCGGGACCGCATTCGGCGCCGACCCGTCCGCGCTCGACGCGGCCGCCGCCGCGATCGAGCTGGTGCACGCCTACTCCCTGGTCCACGACGACCTGCCGGCGATGGACGACGACGCCCTGCGCCGCGGCCAGCCCACCGTCCACGTCGCCTTCGACGAGGCCACCGCGATCCTGGCCGGCGACGCGCTGCAGTCGCTGGCCTTCGCGGTGCTCGCCGAGGCCCGCTGCAGCGACGCCGCGCGCGTGGCGATGCTGCGCGAACTCGCGCTCGCCGCCGGTGCCGGCGGCATGTGCGGCGGCCAGGCGCTGGACCTCGCCGCGACCGGCCAGGCATCGACGGCCGGCATCGACGCGCTGGAGCAGCTGCACACCCTCAAGACCGGCGCGCTGATCCGCGCCGCCGTGCGCATGGGCGCGATCGCCGCCGGTGCCGGTGACGCCGACCGCGCGCGCCTGGATGCCTACGCCGACGCGCTCGGCCTCGCCTTCCAGATCCGCGACGACCTGCTCGACGTCGAGGGCGAGAGCGCCACGCTGGGCAAGACCGCGGGCAAGGACGCCGCCCAGGACAAGGCGACGTTCCCGGCAATCATCGGCCTGGACGCCTCGCGCGCCCGGCTCGACGCGCTGGCGCGCACCATGGACGCGATGCTGGAACCCCTGGGGCCGCGCGGTGACCTGCTGGCCGCGCTCGGCCGCCTGGCGGTCGAGCGCTCGCACTGAGACGGCAGCGGCGCGTGGCCGCGGCCCTGGCGGCTACTTGATCAGCCGCAGCGTCAGCGGATAGCGGTAGGCGATGCCATCGTTGGCCTTGATCGCCGCGATGATGGTGAACACCAGCCAGGACAGGCCGACCACCACGAACAGCGGGCCGGTGATGATGATGCCGATGCCCAGGGTGAAGATCGTCATCAGGAACAGCACCAGGAAAATGATCGCCACGGTGATGTTGAAGTTCAGCGCTTCCTTGGCCTGGTCGCCGACGAAGGGCATGGTGTCCTTCTTGAGCAGCCAGATCACCAGCGGGCCGATGAAGCAGCCGATGCTGCCGCCCCAGGCCGTGGTGAGCAGCCCGCCCAGCAGCGCGGAGAGGTGCGCGAACATCGCCCACTGGCGCTGCTGCGGATCGATGGCGCCTCCGGCCGCCACCCGTGGTGCGTCGTCGTGATGGTCCTGGTCGAACATGTCGCGCCTCCCCGTCAGGATGGGTCTCCCCGACGTTAGCACGTCACTCCCGCCCGCCATCGGATGTGCGATCGCGATGGGTGGGGGCCGGCACGGACCCCGCCGGCCCTAGCGCATGGCCGGGACGGCCTGCCCGGCGCGACTAGATCAACTGGTCTGGACCCAGGTCGTCAGGCGGGAGACCCACTCCTCCGCCTCGGCATGGTTCCGCGCCGCACCCCACTTCCAAGTCTCCCCATGCCGACGGAACGGGACCTCGAACTTGGGGCGCTTCAGGTCACGCACATGAACCTCAAGCCGGCTGTCGAGATGGATGGCGCCTCGCGACATGAAGGCCAAGTTCCAGCGCAGAACATCTCCCTTGTCCACTACTGTCGACGCGCCGCTCTTGTCGCGGAGCCACAGCTTGCCGGACGCAGTGTCAATCGCAATATTTTCGTGGGCGAAGTCGGCGTTGAACCCGTCCGGAACCCGGGACGACCCAATGGGCGCACCACGCTTCATCATGAAGAAAACGACGATAAACACGCCAATCGACACCAGCGAGCTCAGGAAGCCCAAGCCCAACATGCCCGTGATGAACGAGGCGACGACTGCAGCAATCAACGCAACGACAAGAGCCAACAGGATACGCATGGAGAACCCCCTTTCGCTATTAGTTAGGTGCAGCTGTGGCGATCTGGTTCAGGCCGCCAGACTAGTTTCAAGGTCGTCAATGACTAGCGTGAATGTGCGTGGATCCCCGGTCTCCTGTATCGCGCGCTGCAGCGCACGACGCGTCGCCGTGGTGACAAGCGACTGGAGGTCACGGCCCGAGAATCCGCCGGTGCGCCTGGCGAGTTCTACGCATGCGGCTTCCACCTCGAAACTCAGCGGCTTTCCGGCAAGCTGCAGTGCGAGAATCGCTGCGCGGGCCGGCTCGTCGGGCAGTCCGATCTCGATGCGGCGCTCGAACCGCGACAGCAGCGCGCTGTCGATGCTCCCGGGATGGTTGCTGGCAGCGAGCAGGAATACCTGGCCCTTCTTCGTCGCCACACCGTCGAGTTCCTGCAGCAGCTGCGCCACGATCTCGCCGGTAAAGCTGTCTCCGTCGCCGCGCGAGCGGGCGACGGTGTCGAGCTCGTCGAGGAACAGGATGCACGGGGCCTGGGCGCGTGCCTTCTCGAACAGCTGGCGGACCAGTCCGCCGGACTGGCCGGTGTAGCCCGCCTTGAGTTCGCTGGAGCTGGCCGCGATGAAGGCGAGGCCGGACTCGGAGGCCAGCACGCGCGCGACCTGGGTCTTGCCGGTCCCCGGCGGGCCGTACAGCAGGATGCCGCGCGGCACGCCGACCCCCAGCTTGCGCAGTTCTTCGGCGTGGACGAGCTCCCGCCCCAGGCTCCTGAACTCGGCCAGCGTCGATTCCGGCAACACCAGCGCGTCCCAGCCCAGACGCTCGACCGAGGTGGATTGCTTGCCCCGCAGCTTGCGGACTTCAGCGGCGAAGTCCTCACGGGTCACTTCGCCGTGCAGGTGGCTGGCGACGATCTTCGACACCAGCGTGTGGATGTCACGCCCGGACATGCCCGCGGTCTCGCGCACCATGTCTTCGGTCGGCGCGAAGTGCAGCCGCGCCTTGGCGATTTCGTTGGCCAGGATGCGCTCACGTCCATGCGCGTCGGGTGCGGGGATCTCGATCGACTCGGTGAAGCGCGACATGACCGCGTTGTCGAGCAGCTCGTGGCGATTGGTGGCGCCGATCACGAACACCTCCCCCGCGCACTGGTTGAAGCCGTCCCACTCGGCCAGGAAGGTCTGCACCAGTTCGTTTCCGAACGCATCGGTGGTGTTCGAGCCGCGGGCGGCAAACACGCTTTCGCACTCGTCGATGAACAGGATCGTCGGCGCCCCCTTCCGGCAGCGCTCCCAGACCTCGCGCACGCGGGGCCCGGTCTCGCCGATATGCGGAGCCTTCAGGTCGGCGATCCCGACGGAGACAAAATTGCATCCGGCATGCTGGGCAAGCTTGCGCGCGATCAGGGTCTTGCCGGTGCCCGGCGGGCCATGCAGCAGGATGCCCTTGACGGGGCGACCCGACTTGAAGGAATCCACGAGGCTCAGGATCGCGTCGAGCGTTTCGGCCGGCAGGGCCACGTCGGACCAGGCCTGCTCCTGCCCGGACAGGGTTTCGATCCGCTGCTCGATCAGGCGCGCCCGCGACAGCTCGGCCTGCCAGTCACCCACCTCTTCGGCGAAGCGCTTGATGGCCGTGGCGTGCTCCACGGCGCCTGCGGCGAGCCCTTCCGCGAGTCCCGACCAGACCGCCCAGCGCGGGTCCGCACGCTGGAGGTCGTTGAACGGGATGGCCTGCAGGGAGAACCCGTCCACCGGAAGGCGAACCAGGATCAAGAGGTTGCGCGCGCCGTCACGCAGGCCGAGGAACGTGGCGCCGAACTGTGGTCCGTACGTCTTCGTGTCGGTCCGGATGTCCTGGGAGAAATTCTCGCCATTACCGACCGGCGCCATAGTGGCGCTGTACGGATAGTCGGGATCGGCGCTGCTTTTCACATCGAACGCCAGCAGCTGTGGCCGCAGTGCGCGAAAGCCCTCGATCGCAGCGCGCTCGGACGCGCTGGCGCGCTCGGCCTCTCGCCGCCGCCCCCAGTGCACCAGCCAGGCATACGCGCCCGCCACGGCGATCAACATGAGCAGACCGCCCATGCCAAGCAGCATCGCGACCACGGGAACGGCCACCAGCACTCCCATCCAGCACAGCGCCTGCGGACGGCCGGGGCCCCAGGGGGCCGACAGCGTGAGCGCTGCGGGCCAGGCACCACGGCGAGCGCGCTCAAGCGCAGCGGCGGCCGCCGCATCGCAGCTTCGAGCGGAATCGGCGGCGATGGCGGATGCCGCGGAAGAGAGCATTCGCTCGTTGCCTTCCCGCACCTTGGCCACAGCACCCTGCGAACGGGTCCTGACCTGGGCGAGTTCGGATTGCAGGCGCGTCATCTGCGCCTGGATGTAGCCCGAAGGCTGCGCAGCAAGCTGCGCGCTCACGCCGGAACTCCCGTTCCGTGGACGTCCCTGATCTGCATCGAGTTTTCCCCCTGTAACGGGGGACAAGCTATCGCCGCAAATCGTGAAAGTAAAGTCTGATCACCCCACGCCGGCCACGGTCATCGCGCCCACCAGGATCGATCCGGTGCGGATGTGCGAGCGTGGATCGACGTCGCGGCCGACCGCCTCGATCGCCATGAACATGTCGCGCAGGTTGCCGGCAATGGTGATGCCGTCGACCGGATGCACGATCGTGCCGCCCTCGACCAGGAAGCCCGCCGCGCCACGCGAGTAGTCGCCGGTGACGGTGTTGACGCCCTGCCCCATCAGGCTGGTGACGAGCAGGCCACGACCCATGTCGCGCGCCATGTCTTCGAGGCTGCCGGCGTTCGCGGCGACCTCGAGGTTGTGCACGCCACCGGCGTTGGCGGTGGTCTCCAGGCCCAGGCGCCGGGCGCTGTAGCTGCCGAGGACGTAGCGCTGCAGCACGCCGGCCTCCACCAGCGGGGCCTCGCGGGTGGCCACGCCTTCGGCGTCGAAGGCCGCCGAGCGCAGGCCGCGCTGCAGGAACGGACGCTCGTGGATCGCGAACCAGTCCGGGAACAGCCGGGTGCCGGCGGCGTCGACCAGGAAGCTGGCGCCACGGTAGAGCGCGCCGCCCGAGACCGCGCCCAGCAGGTGGCCGATCAGCGAGCGCGCCACCTCGGCCGAGAACAGCACCGGGTAGCGGCCGGTGGCGAGCGGGCGCGGATCGAGCCGCTCGACGGTGCGCCGGGCCGCGCTGCGCCCGATCGCGGCCGCGGGCTCGAGGTCGCCCGGGGCCAGCGCGTAGCTGTACCAGCCGTCCCGCTGCATCGCGTCGCCTTCGCCGGCGATCAGCGCGCACGACAGGCTGTGGTGGCTGGCGCGTTCGGCACCGACGAAGCCGTGCGAGTTGGCATAGACCGACAGCGAGGCGCCGCTGCCCACGCCGGCACCGTCCGAATTCGCGATCAGCGGATCGGCGTCGCGACCGGCCTGCTCGGCGGCAAGCGCCAGCTCGATCGCCTGCCGCGCGTCGATGTCCCAGGGATGCCAGGCGTCGAACTCGCGCGGGTCGCGCGCCATCAGCGAAGCATCGGCCAGGCCCGAGGCGGCATCGTCCTCGGTGTGGCGGGCGATCGCGCAGGCCTGCTCGACGGTGGCGGCCAGGCTCTCCTCGCGCAGGTCGGCGGTGCTGGCGCTGCCCCTGCGCTTGCCGAAGTAGACCGTGACCCCGATCCCGCGGTCGCGGGTCGATTCCACCGACTCGACCTCGCCCATGCGCACGTTGACCTCCAGGCCGCGGTCCTCGCTGCAGGAGACTTCGGCCTGGCTGGCGCCGGCGGCGCGGCAGCGCTCCAGCAGCTGGCCGGCGATGCCTTCCAGCCGCGCCAGGCGCTCGCGGCTGTCGTCGTGGAGGGCGCGGTCTGCGGTGATGGCGGTGGTCAATGCCTTATCCTTCGGGGTTCTTGAATGATTGAACGGGCGGCTGGGACGACATGCGTGGCAAGGACGACGATACCGGCGACTTCCTCGGACCCAGCCGCAGCGCCCAGCGCCGCGAAGCGCTGGACGTGCTGGAGCTGGCCCGGCAGCTGGTCGAACTCGACCCGGGCCGGCTGGCGAAGCTGCCACTGGGCGAGCATCTGCTGCCCTTCATCGCCCAGGCGCGCCGCATCACCTCCAACATCGCGCGCAAGCGCGAGATCGCCTTTCTCGCCAAGCAGCTGCGGCGCGAGGACGAGGAGGCGCTGGACGCGCTGCGCGACGCGCTCGACACCGACGGCGAAGCCGCACGCCTGGACACCGCGCGCCTGCACCGCGCCGAGGCCTGGCGCGAGCGCCTGCTGGGCGAGGACGGCAGCGACGCGCTGTCGGCGCTGATCGACGAATTCCCCGCCGCCGACAGCCAGCGCATCCGCCAGCTGGTGCGCAACACCCTGGCCGAACGCAAGGCCGGCAAGCCGCCGCGCGCCTTCCGCGAGCTGTACCGCGAAGTCCGCGTGCTGCTGGACGCTGACAACGCCCCCCCCGACGGCGACGACGCTGAAGACCCCTCCCTGTAGGAGCGGCTACAGCCGCGATCGCGTCGCCGCTTCGCCTGCACCGCAGGCTTCGCGCGCATCGCGGCTGTAGCCGCTCCTGCAGGGTATTGGCGCGTTGCTGCCATCGCGGCTGTAGCCGCTCCTACAGGGATGTGGCGCGGTTGGGGAACGCTCGGCATCAGGCGCGGGTGCCGCCAACGGTGATGCCGTCGATCAGCAGCGAGGGCTGGCCGACGCCCACCGGCACGCTCTGGCCATCCTTGCCGCAGGTGCCGACGCCGTCGTCGAGCGCCATGTCGTGGCCGACCATGCGCACCTTCTGCATCGTCTCGGGGCCGTTGCCGATCAGGGTCGCGCCCTTCACCGGCGCGGTGACCTTGCCGTCTTCGATCAGATAGGCCTCGGTCGCCGAGAACACGTACTTGCCGCTGGTGATGTCGACCTGGCCGCCGCCGAAGTTGACCGCGTACAGGCCCTTCTTCACCGAGCGGATCATGTCGGCGGGATCGTCCTGCCCGGCGCGCATGTAGGTGTTGGTCATGCGCGGCATCACCAGGTGCGCGAAGGATTCGCGGCGGCCGTTGCCGGTCGGCGCCACGCCCATCAGGCGCGCGTTGAGCGTGTCCTGCATGTAGCCGGTGAGCACGCCGTCCTCGATCAGCGTGGTGCACTGCGTGGGTGTGCCCTCGTCGTCGACGTTGAGCGAGCCGCGGCGGTTGTCGAGGGTGCCGTCGTCGACGATGGTCACGCCCGGTGCGGCCACGCGCTGGCCCATGCGGCCGGCGTAGGTGCTGGTGCCCTTGCGGTTGAAGTCGCCCTCGAGGCCATGGCCGACCGCTTCATGCAGCAGCACCCCGGGCCAGCCGCTGCCCAGCACGACCGGCATCACCCCGGCCGGCGCATCGATGGCTTCGAGGTTGAGCAGGGCCTGGCGCAGCGCCTCGCGCGCGAAGTGCTCCGGGCGGCCGTCGCCGAGCAGCGCTTCGTAGCCGTGCCGGCCGCCGTAGCCGGCGGAGCCGGTCTCGCGCCGCCCGCCCTGCTCCACGATCACCTGGATATTGAGCCGCACCAGCGGCCGCACGTCGCCCGCGACCACGCCGTCCGAGCGCGCCACCAGCATCGTGTCGACACCGCCCGACAGGCTCACCATCACCTGCTTCACCCGCGGGTCGGCGGCGCGCAGCAGGCGGTCGACGCGCCGCAGGGCCTCGACCTTGGCGTCGTTGGCCATGCCGTCGATCGGATCTTCGGCCGGGTACAGCGCGCGCGCGCCGGCCGGCACCAGCGCCTGCACGCGGTGCTCGCTGCCGCTGCGCGCGATCGCCCGCGCCGATCCGGCCGCGGCCAGCAGGGACTGCGCATCGATGTCGTCGGCATAGGCGAAGCCGGTCTTCTCGCCGCTGATCGCGCGCACGCCCACGCCCTGCTCGATCGAGTGCGCGCCGTCGCGCACGATGCCGTCCTCCACCGTCCAGCTTTCGCGCCGCGCGTGCTGGAAATAGAGGTCGCCGAAGTCGATGCCCGGGCCCAGCAGGGTGCCGAACGCGCGCTCCAACCCCGACACGTCCAGGCCCACGGGCAGCAGCAGGCGTGACTGGGCGATCTCGAGGGCTTGGGTCATGAGGGGGTCCGGCTGCGAAGGGTCAAGGTGAGAGGTGCGGGCATGTCGTCGGTGCTTCAAGGCGGGTCGCGCCGCCGCAGGGCGCGGGCGACCCCTTCACGGTACGGGCTTCGCCGAGGTGTCCGGAGGCGTGGCGTCCGCGGGCGCGGCGTCCTTGCCTTCCACCACCACCTTCGGGTCCTTCCACGGACCGGTGACATGGTAGGTCCGCGCACCCATGCGCCCGAGCGGCTTCTCGAACACCGCATTGGCCACCGCGCCGACCGCCGCCCCGACCGGGCCCGCGGTGAGCGCGCCCACCGCCGTCAGCAGGCCGCCGGTGCGCGGCTGCACCTCGATCACCTGGTCGTAGGTCTGCGCGCGCAGGTTGGCGCTGCCGCCGATGTGGATCTCGGCCGCGGCGCCGTCGATCACCAGCGATTCGCTGCGCGCAAGACCGTCGGCGAAGCGCACCGTGCCCTCGATGCGGTTGAAGGCGAAGCCGCGGGAGAAGAAGTCGCGGAAGTCCAGCATGAGCCTGCGCGGCAGCTCGGCCACGCTGAGCAGGCCGAGGAAGCGCCCGGCCCCCGGTTCGACCTCGACCAGCTGGCCGTCCTTGACCACCAGCGCCAGGCTGCCCTCCAGCTCGCCCAGCCGGAAGCCGGCCGGCGATCCCGGCCAGCTGGCGTCGAAGCGCGCCGTGCCGTCGCCGCCCTTGAGGCGACCACCCAGGCCGAGGCCGCCGAGCAGCGCGCCGAAGTCGCCGCTGTCCACCGCCACCTGCATCCGCGTCCGCGCGTCGGCACCGCGTCCGGTCCACGCCCCCTCGACGTCGATGGACTGCCGCGGTGCGCGCAGCCGGAAGGTGTCGACCTGCAGCCCGCCGGCCGCGGGCCGGGTACGCAGCTCGACGCGACCGAGGGGCGAGTCCGCCACGCGCAGGTCGTCGACGACGATGTCCAGGGGCGGGATCGCCCCCGGGTCGATGTCGGCGTCGGCGGGCGACGCGTTGGCAGCGGTGCCGGACGCCGCCCGCGCATCGCTGGCCGGACCATGTCCCCCCGACGTACCCGGGCGCTCGGCCGACGGGCCGGTGCCAGCTGCGCTGCGCCAGTGCAGGCGCTCGACGCGCGCGGAAACCGTGGCGCCGTCCGCCTCCGGAATCGACGCCGTCCCGGCCAGCGCCGGGCCGTCGAAGCGGATGCGCGTGAGCCCACGCTCGGGTCGCGCGACCACCCTGGTGGCGGGGAAGGTGCCGCCGAGGAGCTGCAGGCGATCGGCCAGCAGGTCGATGCCCTGCAGCGCGAGGCCTTGGCCGTCGCCCGCCGCGTCGCCGCCGCCGAACAGGCCGGCCCAGGCGACGGCGTCCAGCACCGGCGTGCGTCCGGTGATGCGGATGCCCGCGTCCGGGGGCGCGGCGTCGACGCGGTCGCGCCCAAGGACGGCCAGGACGCCCGTCCGTCCGCCGCGGCTGCGGGCACGCAGCGCGACGCGGCCGCCCAGCACCACGTCGACGTCGTCCTCGCCCAGCGGCAGCTTGAGGTCGATGCGCGCCGGCAGCGCCTCGGCCGCCGGCTTGCCCAGCGGCTCCGGCAGCGACAGCCGCGTGCCGACCAGGTTGGAGCGCAGCTGCAGCTGCCCGCCCGCACCGTCGCCTCCCGCATCCGCCGGCAGCCCCAGCGCCAGGGTCCAGTCCGAGCGACCGTCCAGGCGCGCGCCCAGCCACGCCAGCTGCGGCGCGCGCGCGGCGAGTTCGGACGAGTCCAGGCTGGCCTGCAGCTCGGCCTCGAAGCCCATGGCGGGCGACTGCACATGCCCCTCGCCCGCGCGCAGCGACAGCACCCCCGGCTGGCCGTCGCGGCGCACGCGCAGCCCGCGCGCGCTGAAGCCGGCCTGGTCGTAGCGGGCTTCGCCGCGCACGTCATCGAAGGCCAGGTCCCAGCGCGTCTCGGCCAGGCGCGCACCGGCCAGCGCGACCCGGCCGCGGATGCGCGGGCCGTCGCCCGCGTCGCCGTTGCCGAGCGGCAGCACCAGGCCGAAGCTCGCGCGCAGCGGACCCGTGGCCGACAGCGCGTCCAAGATCTCTTCGCGGCCCTCGCGCAGGGGGCTGGCCTGCAGCAGGGCCAGCACCGGAGCCGCATCGGCGGCGAACTCCGCGTCGACCCGCAGCGGCTGGTCACCGAAGTCCGCGATGCCCGCGCGCAGCGAGGCCACCAGCACCTGGCCCAGGCGGGCCCGCCCGTCCAGGCTGAAGCCGGCGGCAACGAAGTCGATCCGGCCATCCAGCGCGGTGGCGGCCGGCCACTCCGGATCGAACAGCACTTCCGCGTCCTCGAGCCGCGCCGAGGCATGGAACAGCCCTGCTCCGGCCGTTCCGCCGGCCGCTTCGAACGGCCAGTCGTCGAGGTCGCCCGAGACCACCGCGCGCCCGTCCAGGACCCGTCCGCCGACCAGCGCGGTATCCAACCAGTGCACCGCCGCGGGGGACATCAGGTGGCGGATCCAGAACCGGCGGGCCACCGGCACCTGCGCCTCGTCGACGTCGGCGGCCAGGTCGATCGCCGGCCGCGTGCCGTCGCCCTGGAACACCAGGCCGCCGCGCACCGCCGCGCCATAGCCCTGCCCGTCGACGCGCAGCGCCGGGGTCCGCACCTGCCAGCCGTCGCCATCGCGCCACGCCGTCACGTCGCCGCGAAGCCGGATCTCGTGCGCCGGGGGACCGAAGCCGGAGGGCCAGTCGAACACGACCGGCGCAGCGGGATCGGGCGTGAACACCAGGCCCGCGGCGTCGCCTTGGAGATGTCCGGACAGGCCGGCGAGTCCCGGCGCGTCGCCGACCGCGGCGAAGCCCAGGCCCTCGACCCGCGCGCGCGCGCGCAGCGCCCCGCCCGCGTCCCCGACGACCTCCACCGCGTGCAGCACGCCGCCGGCGCGCGCCTCGGCCAGCCACGTGGCCAGCCGCTCCGGCACGCCGGGGACCAGCGGCGCGAGGTCCAGCAGCGCACCGGCATCGATCCGGTCGGCCAGCAGCGCGCGGCGGGCACCGCCGGCAACCAGCAGTCCGTCCAGGACCTGGGCATCCGGGCTGGCGCCCAGGCGCAGGCGCGGCGCATCGAAGCGCCAGCCGTCGTCCAGCGCCGTCCAGCGCGCCTGGACCGCGACCTCGCCCAGCGCGACCTCGCGCGCGCCCGGACCATCGCCGCCACCCTGCAGCCGAAGGCCCTCGAGTTCGCTGCGCACGTCCACCCTGGCCACCCGATAGCCGCGCAGGTCGGCCCAGGCCTCGACCCGGCCCGTGCCCGCCGCCGCAGCGATGCCGCCCGCCCGCAGGGCCGTCCACGCCGAAAGATCGGCCCGGCGCAGCGCCAGCCAGGCCTGCGCATCGCCGCTGCCGCGGTCGAGTTCGGCGGTGATGTCCAGCGGCGAGACGCCGGGAACCATCCACGCACGCGCCGCCGCGCGCACCCGGTCGCCGTCCACGCGCAGGCGCAGGTCGACCTCGTCCAGGCGCGCCTGCAGGCCCAGCGCCGGAACGTCCACCACCAGCACGCCGTCGATGACCTGCAGTTCGCCCAGGCCCTCCAGCGCGGCGAACGGGTCGCCGCCCGACTGCGCCTGGCCCGGCAATCCGCGCACCTGCCAGCGCCCGTCGTCGTCGCGCTCCAGGGTCAGCTCGAGGCCGCGCAGGCGCAGCTCGGTGAACGAGCGCCCCGGCAGCAGGCCGGCGTACTGCGCCACCAGGATCTCGGCTTCACCGATGGCGATGGCATGGTCGCCCTCGCCGATGCGCAGCCCGTCGACGCGCAGCAGCGGGCCGCGCCGGGTCCACTGGGTCTCGAGGTGGTCGAAGGCCACCGGCCTCCCGGCGCGCTGGCCCAGCCAGTCGGCGACCCGGTCGGGGTGGCGCTCGGCCAGCGGCAGCAGCTGGCTGGTGATGCCCGCGCCCAGCGCCATCAGCACCAGGCCGATGGCGACCGCGTACCAGGCGCCGCGCCGCGCACGGCGCAGGGCGCGGCGCAGCGTGCCCGCCATCAGCGGTCCGCGCGCCGTGCGCGAGGCTCAGAGCAGGACGACATCGAACTGTTCCTGCAGGTACTGCGCGTCGGCCTGGAAGCGGATCGTCTTGCCGAGGAACTCCTCCAGCTCGGCCACCGCCGCCGATTCCTCCTCGGTGATGCGCGCCACCACCTTGGGCGAGGCGATCACCAGCAGGCGCTCGGCGTCGAACTGGCGCACCGCGCGCACCACTTCGCGGAACACCTCGTAGGTGACGGTCTCGGCGGTCTTGAGCATGCCGCGGCCGCCGCACTCGTGGCAGGTTTCGCTGAGCTGGCGCTCCAGGCTCTCGACGGTGCGCTTGCGGGTCATCTCCACCAGGCCCAGCGGCGAGAAGTCGTAGACCGTGGTCTTGGCGTGGTCGCGCGCCAGCGACTTCTCCAGCGTCCGCAGCACCTGGCGACGGTGCTCCGGATCGGTCATGTCGATGAAGTCGATGATGATGATGCCGCCGAGGTTGCGCAGCCGGAGCTGGCGCGCGACCGCCTGCGAGGCCTCGAGGTTGGTGCGGTACACGGTTTCCTCGAGGTTGCGCTGGCCGAGGAAGGAGCCGGTGTTGACGTCGACCGTGGTCATGGCCTCGGTCTGGTCGATCACCAGGTACCCGCCGGACTTCAGCGGTACTTCCTTCTCGAGCGCGCGGCCGATCTCGTCCTCCACGCCGTAGAGGTCGAACACCGGGCGCGATCCGGTGTAGTGCTCGATCTTCTCGTCCAGGCCCGGCATGTACTGGGCGGCGAAGGTCTTCAGGCGGTCGCAGGTCTCGCGCGAATCGACCTTGACCTTCTCCACGTCGCGGCGCATCAGGTCGCGCACCGCGCGCATCGGCAGCGTCAGGTCCTCGTAGACGCAGCTGCCCACGCGCGCGGTCGCGACGCTGCGCTCGACCAGCGCCCAGGCCCGCGCCAGGTAGGCGACGTCCTCGGCCAGGGCTTCGGCCGGCTGGCCTTCGGCGTTGGTGCGCACGATGTAGCCGTGGCCGTTGGCCAGCGCCAGGTCGCCGACCAGGGCCTTGAGGCGCGCGCGCTCGGCCTCGTCCTCGATGCGCGCGGAGACGCCGATCACCTTCGACTGCGGCAGCAGCACCAGGTAGCGCGAAGGAATGCTGATCTGGGTGGTCAGGCGCGCGCCCTTGGTGCCGATCGGATCCTTGACCACCTGGACCACGACTTCCTGGCCGTCGCGCAGCAATTCGCCGATCGGCGGCGTCGACTGCGGCTGGGGCGGCGGCGCGGGCGCACGCGGCGCACCGGGCTCCTCGACCGCGAGGTCTTCGGCGCGCCCCGGCCGCAGCACGTCGTTTGCATGCAGGAAGGCCGCGCGCTCGAGGCCGAGGTCGACGAAGGCCGCCTGCATGCCCGGCATGACACGCTGCACCTTGCCCTTGTAGATGTTGCCGACCACCCCGCGGCTCCAGCCACGCTCGATGTGCAGCTCCTGGAGCATGCCGTTCTCGACCACGGCCACGCGGGTCTCGCGCGGGGTGACGTTGACCAGGATCTCCTCGCTCATGCGCCGCCGTCCGCGCGCGGCGTGCGCGCCTGCAGGCCGAAGCCGCGCAGAAGCTCCGCCGTCTCGTGCAGCGGCAGGCCCATCACGCCCGAATAGCTGCCCGCCAGGCGGCGGATGAAGCGTTCGGCGCCGCCCTGGATCGCATAGGCACCGGCACGGCCCATGGGTTCGCCGCTGCCCACGTACTCGGCGATGTCGGCATCGGACAGGGTGGCGAACGTCACTTCGCTCTCCACCAGGGTCGAAGCCTCGCGTCCGGCCGAGACCAGCGACACGGCCGTCAGCACGCGATGGCTGCGGCCGGAGAGCCGGCGCAGCATGCCCTCGGCATCGGCGGCGTCGGCGGGCTTGCCGAAGACCTCGTCGCCCAGGACCACTTCGGTGTCCGAACCCAGGACGACCGCGCCGGGCACCGCGACCACGCGCAGCAGGCCGGCGCCGGCCTTCTCGCGCGCCACGCGCGCGACATAGCCGTCAGGGGACTCGCCCGGCGCGCGCTGCTCCGCGACTTCGACGTCGAGCACGCCGAAGTCGAGGCCGAGGCGCGCCAGCAGCTCGCGGCGGCGCGGGGATTTCGAGGCAAGGTGGAGCATCGTCGAAGGATACCGTGCCGGCGCGGGGCCGACCGTGCGCCCCGGCATCAACCCCGCTGCGGCTCACGACCCGTTCACTCCACCGGCACAACCCTTCCCCTGACCGTTTCCGGAGACCAAGATGATCCCCAGCCTGCAGCGCACGGCGTCCGTCGCCGCCCTCTCCCTCCTCATCGCCTTCGGGAGCCCCGCCTTGACCGCACACGCGCAGACCCCCGCCACCGCAGGCGCCACCGACGGGACGCTGCTCTCGGTCTCGGCCACCGGCGAAGCCAGCCGCGCGCCGGACGTGGCCACCGCATCGGCCGGCGTGGTGACCCAGGCCGCGGACGCCAGTGCCGCCATGCGCGCGAACGCCGCGCAGATGACCAGGGTGATCGCGGCCATCCGCGCCGCGGGCGTGGCCGAACGCGACATCCAGACCTCGGGCATCAGCATCCATCCGAATTACCGCCACGTGGAGAACGAGGAGCCGCGCATCTCCGGCTACAACGCCAGCAACTCGGTGAACCTCAAGGTGCGCGACATCGCGAAGCTCGGCGAGGTGCTGGATGCGCTCGTGGCCAGCGGCGCCAACAACGTCAATGGCCCGAGCTTCGGCATCGACCAGCCCGAGGCGGTCTATGACGAGGCGCGGCGCAAGGCGCTCGAGCAGGCGCGCGGCCGTGCCGACATGTACGCTGAGGCCCTGGGCCTGCGCGTGCGCCGGATCGTGAGCATCAGCGAAGGCGGCCGGCTGCAGACGCCGCAGCCGATGTACGCGATGCGCGCGATGGCCATGGATGCCGAGGCGTCGACCCCGGTCGCCGCTGGCGAGAACACCCTGGTGGCCAACCTGGAGATCGTGTTCGAACTGGGGCGCTGACAACCCCGCGGCCGGCGGCCGCGCGTTGGCATCCCCGCACCCCGGCAAGACGCCGGCAAACGAGGAGGTGGTCCATGGTCCTGCAGCACGCGCTCGGCAGTCCGCTCCCCGCCCTGTCCACCCGCCACGCCGCGGACGATCCACGCCGGCCCGATCCGGTTCGCATCGTCGGCATCGCCGGCGCCCTGCTCCTCAACGGTGCCGCGCTGATGCTGATGCTGGCGCCGCTCGGCCGCCCGGACACGGCTCCGGCACCGCCAAAGAGCCTGCAGGGCGAGTGGTTCGAGCCGAGGCCGCTGCCGCCGCCCCCTCCGCCCGAGCTCGTGCCGGTTCAGCCCGCGGTGACGCCACCGGCACCGGCTGCCCAGGCACGACGCGTGGTCGTTCCGGCGCCGACCGTCGCGGCCCCGCCGCTGGTCGACGGCGGCACCCTCCCGGCGGAGCCGTCGCCGGCGATGGACACCGGAATGGTCGACGTGGGCACCCGGCCCGAGGCGGGGCCGGTCACCGGCATGCAACTGGCGTATGCCGAGGCCAGCGCGCCGCCCTATCCGCGGGACGCGCTCCGCGCAGGCCACCAGGGCACGGTGGTGCTGAAGGTGCTGGTTGGCGTCGATGGACGGCCGCTGGAGGTCAGCGTCGAGAGCGGCAGCGGCTACCGCGCGCTCGACGAAGCGGCCCGTCGCCACGTGCTGCGCCACTGGCGCTTCCAGCCGGCCGTCCGCGACGGTCGGCCGGTGCAGGCCATCGGCGTGGTGCCGGTCGAGTTCCGCCTCGACCGCGGCTGAGCGGCGCGCTCAGGCGCGGTGGTAGGGGTGGTTGGCGAGCAGCGCCGCGGCGCGGTACAGCTGCTCGGCCAACACCAGCCGCACCAGCATGTGCGGCAGCGTGAGCGGGCCCAGCGACCAGGTCTCGTCGGCGCGGGCCAGCACCTCGTCGGCGTGGCCCTCGGGCCCGCCGACCAGGAAGGCCAGGTCGCGTCCCTGGCCACGCCAGTGTTCCAGGCGGGTGGACAGCGCCTCTGAATCCCAGGCCCGCCCACGACCGTCCAGCGCCACGACGTGGACGTCGCGCGGCAGGGCGGCCAGCACGCGCTGGCCTTCGTCGTGTGTCGCACGGGCGGCGTCGCGACCCTTGCCGCGCAGGCCCGGCGTGACTTCCACCAGTTCCAGCGGCAGCCAGTGCGACAGCCGCTTGCGGTATTCGGCGAAGCCTTCGGCCACCCAGGCCGGCGGGCGTTCGCCGACGGCCACCAGGCGAGCCTTCATCGCGCCTCAGCCGGCGTCGCGGTTCGCGTCGTCGCTGTCGCCGCGGCGATACCCGCCGCCGTCATCGTGGTCACCGGGCGGCTGGTCGCCCACCGTCCACAGCCGCTCCAGCGCATAGAACTCGCGCACGCGCGGCAGCATGACGTGGACCACGACGTCGCCCAGGTCGACCAGCACCCATTCGGCCTCGCGCTCGCCTTCGACGCCCAGCGGCTGGCAGTCGAGGCGCTTGGCGAACTTCACCACCTCGTCGGCGATCGACTTCACGTGGCGCGTCGAGGTGCCCGAGGCGACCACCATGAAATCGCAGACGCTGGTCTTGCCGCGGACGTCGATCTCGGCGACGTCGACCGCCTTGATCTCGGCCACGGCCTCGAGGACGGTGGAAAGCAGCACGTCGACCGACGGCGGCGGGCTGGGCAGGCTGGTCTTGATGACTTGGGCTTGGCTGGACAAAGGCTGTGGCTCGTTGGCGTGAGGCGGGATTATAGCGAAGGGCCCGTCGCGGCCCTGTATCCGTACAGCCGGTGTTCGCGCACGAAACCGGCCACGGGGGCCGGCAGCAGGGATTCCCAGTCGCCACCTGCGGCGATCCTGCGGCGCACCTCGGTCGAGGATTCGTGGCGCAGGCGCGGCAGCTCGAGCACGGCGAAGCCGCCCGCGGGCGTGTCGGCCAACGCTTCGGCGGGCCGGCGGCGGCTGCCGATCTCGCAGGCGACGGCCGGAGCGCGCGCGGCGATGTCCTCCGGCCCCAGCGGCGAGCCAGGGCGGGCGACCGCCAGCACGTGGCCGTGCGCGAACAGCTCGCGCCAGCGGTACCAGGCGTCGAGCTGGAGCAGCGAATCACCGCCGACCACCCAGGCGACCGGCCGATGGGGGCCCTGGCGGGCGCGGACCATGCGCAGGGTATCGATGGTGTACGACGGTCCATCGCGCTCGAATTCCAGCGGATCGATGCACAGGCCGGGCTCGCCGGCGATCGCCAGCTCGAGCATGCGCCCGCGCCGGGCGGCGCCGGCGTGGGTGGCGTCCTTGTGCGGCGGATCGGCCGCCGGCACCAGCGCGACCTCGGCCGCGAGCGCGTCGCGGACCGTCCGCGCCACGGCCAGGTGTCCCAGGTGGACCGGATCGAAGCTGCCGCCGTAGCAGGCGAGCAGGCTCACGCCGCCAGCAGGGCGACCGCGCGCGGGTCGGCCACGGCGAGCAGCAGGCGCTCCAGCAGCAGCCACTCGTCGCCCGCGCCGCGGCCCTTGGCGACGCGGTCGACCTCGCCTGCCACGGCCACGAAGCGCTCCCAGCGCGCCGCCGGATGGCGCTCCAGCGCGCGGCGATAGGCCGCCTCCTTGGCATCCCAGATGCGCTGGGCCTTGAATTCCGCGCCCAGGTTGCCGCCGCGGGCCTTGACCCGCGCCAGCGCGGCCGTGCGCTGCAGCTCCATCACCACCATGCCCATGAGGGCCGGCACCGCTTCGCCCTCGGCACGCAGCCCGGCGAGCATGCGCACCGCCTGGGCGCCCTGGCCGTTGAGCGCGGCATCGACCAGGCGGAACACGTCGTAACGCGCGGCGTCGGCAACCAGCGCCTGCATCCGCGCGGCGTCCAGGGTCCCGTCGGGCGCGAGCAGCGCCAGCTTGTCGATCTCCTGCGCGGCGGCGAGCAGGTTGCCTTCCACCCGCTCCACCAGCAGCTGCACGGCGGCCGTATCGGCGCGCACGCCGCGCCGGCGCAGCCGCGCCTCCACCCAGACCTGCAGCTCGTGGGGCTTGACCGGCCAGGCCACGGCGATGGCCCCGGCGCCGGCGATCGCCTCGCTCCACTTGCCACCGTGCTTGCGGCTCCATTCGCCGCCGGTGACCAGCAGGCAGGTGTCCGGCGGCGGCTGGGCGCAGTAGCCGGCGATCACCTCCGCGCCCTGCTTGCCCGGCTTGGCCGTGGGCAGGCGGACCTCGATCAGCCGCCGCGCCGAAAACAGGCTGGGCGCGCGCAGGCTGGCCTCGAGGCCATCCCAGTCGACGTCCCGGCCTTCGACCTCGAACACCTCGCGTTCGGCATAACCCTGCCCGCGCGCCGCGGCACGGATGGCATCCGCGCATTCCAGCACCCGCAGCATCTCGGCGCCGGCCACCAGGTACACCGGCGACAGCGGTCCGCGCGACAGCCCGGAGGCCAGCTGTTCGGGCGTCAGCTCACGGGCCATCGGCCGCGCGGCTCAGTCGTCGCTGGCGGCGGGGCCGGCGTCGCGCATGCGCGCCCGGTTCACCGCGTCGATCCGGCGCAGCACCGAGGCGGCCATCTCGCGCTGGAGCTCGCGCGAGAGCATCTCGCGCTCGCTCTCCGAGCCGGTGGAGTTCTCGGGCAGCGAGACGTACTCGCGCGACAGCTCGATCACCTGCTCCGGCACCAGCTCGTCGCCATTGGCGTCCTGGACCGAGAACACCGCCGCATAGCGCAGGGTGAACTCCTGGGCGCGGCCGAACTGGTCGACGCTGATCGCCTGCGAATCCCAGCCTTCGGAATGGATCCGGAGCACGCCGGTGCCCTGCGCCACGCCGTCCTTGACCTCGAGGCCGGCGTGTTCCAGCGAGCGCGTCAGCGCCTGGGCCAGCGCGCTGTAGGGGTCGGCGGCGACCACGCGGACACCGTCGAGGCCCGGCGGGAGCTGGAGCGGCTCGCGAAGGTGGAAACCGCAGGCCGAAAGGGCCAGCAGCATCAGCGCCGGGAGGACGATGCGGAGACGGGGTGCGGTCATCGCGCGAGTCTGGACGAGGCCGTCGCGTCCGGCAAGGCGGCGGCGCTTCATCCGGCCACCACGTTGACGATCTTGCCGGGGACCACGATGACCTTGCGCACCGTCAGGCCCTCGAGCACCCGCGCGACTCCCGGCTCGGCGAGCGCCGCGGCCTCGACCGCCTCGCGCGGCGCATCCGCGGCGGCCTCGATGGTGCCGCGCAGCTTGCCGTTGACCTGCACCGCCAGGGTCACCGCGTCGCGCACCAGCGCGCCCGGATCGACGGACGGGAAGGCGACGTCGTCGACCACCTGCTCGGCGTGGCCCAGCGCCTGCCACAGCGCGTGGCAGGTGTGCGGGGTGACCGGATTGAGCATCAGCACCATCGCCTCGAGCACCTCGTGGCGCACCGCGCGCCCGGCCTCGCTGGCGTCGTCGAACTTCGCGACGTGGTTCAACAGTTCCATCAGCGCGGCGATGGCGGTGTTGAAGCTGTGCCGGCGCCCGTAGTCGTCGCCGACCTTCTGGATGGTCTCGTGGAGCTGGCGTCGCAGCGTCCGCTGCGGGATCGACAGCGTGGCGACGTCGATGGCCGGCCGGCCACCCGTGTCCAGCGAGCGCCCATGCTCGTGCACCAGGCGCCAGAAGCGGCGCAGGAAGCGCGCCATGCCCTCGACCCCGGCCTCGTTCCACTCCAGCGACAGTGTCGGCGGAGAGGCGAACATCGAGAACAGGCGCACGGTGTCCGCGCCGTAGCGGTCCACCATGGCCTGCGGGTCGACGCCGTTGTTCTTCGACTTGGACATCTTTTCCGTGCCGCCGACCTTCACCGGCTGTCCGTCGGATGCCAGGTGCGCGCCGGTGATGCGGCCGCGCTCGTCGCGCTCGACTTCGACCTCGGCGGGATTGAACCACTCGCGCGCGCCGTTGCCGTCCTCGCGGTAATAGGTGTCGGCCACGACCATGCCCTGAGTCAGCAGGTTGACGGCCGGCTCGTCGCTGTCGACCAGCCCCTGGTCGCGCAGGAGCTTGTGGTAGAAGCGGAAATACAGCAGGTGCAGGATCGCGTGCTCGATGCCGCCGATGTACTGGTCGACCGGCGTCCAGTGCTTCGCCCGGCCGTCGACCATGTCGGCGGCGCCCGGCGAGGTGTAGCGCGCGTAGTACCAGCTCGACTCCATGAAGGTGTCGAAGGTGTCGGTCTCGCGCTCGGCCGCGCCGCCGCACTGCGGACAGGTCGTCCGGCGCCACTCGGGATCGGCCTTGATCGGCGACTGCACCACGCCGGAGGCGAAGGCGTCGGCCACGTCCTCGGGCAGCACCACCGGCAGCTGGTCCTCGGGCACCGGCAGCGCGCCGCAGGCGGCGCAGTAGATGACCGGAATCGGGCAGCCCCAGTAGCGCTGGCGGCTGACGCCCCAGTCGCGCAGGCGGAAGTTGACCTTGCGCGCGCCGATGCCCTCGCCTTCCAGCCGCGCGGCCAGGGCGTCGAACGCGGCGTCGTAGTCGAGGCCGTTGTATTCGCCGGAGTTGATCAGGAAGCCGCGTTCGGTATGGGCCTCGCGCTGCTCGATGCCGTCGAGGTAGCCGCGCACCACCGCGACGGCGGCCGCGGTGTCATAGGCATCGACGCTGCCGCCGGCCAGCGCGGCCTGGAACGGGTCCGCGTCGTGGGCGACGTCGCCGATCACCTCGGCCAGCGCATCGCGCACCGCGGGCGGGACGATCACCGGCCGCACCGGCAGGCCGTGCGCCTTGGCGAACTCCCAGTCGCGCTGGTCGTGCGCCGGCACCGCCATCACCGCGCCGGTGCCGTAGCCCATCAGCACGAAGTTGGCGACGTAGACCGGCAGGTCCTCGCCGGTGAGCGGATGGATCGCCCACAGGCCGGTGGCCATGCCGCGCTTCTCCTGCGTCTCCAGCTCGGCCTCGGACACACCGCCCTGGCGCAGCCCGGCGATGAACGCCGCCAGCTTCATGTCTTCCTGTGCGGCCTTCAGCGCCAGCGGGTGCTCGGCGGCGATGCTGAGGAAGGTCACGCCCATCAGCGTGTCCGGGCGCGTGGTGTAGACCGACAGCGGCGCGTCCTCGCCATCGACCCGGAAGCGGATCTCCAGGCCCTCGCTGCGGCCGATCCAGTTGCGCTGCATGGTCTTGACCGGTTCCGGCCAGCCGGGCAGCGCGTCCAGGCCGTCGACCAGCTCCTGGGCGTAATCGGTGATGCGCAGGAACCACTGCGGGATCTCGCGCTTCTCCACCAGCGCCCCGGAGCGCCAGCCGCGACCGTCGATGACCTGTTCGTTGGCCAGCACGGTCTGGTCCACCGGATCCCAGTTCACCACCGCGTTGCGGCGGTAGGCCAGGCCCTTCTTCATCAGCCGGGTGAACATGCGCTGTTCGTGGACGTAGTAGTCCGGGCTGCAGGTGGCGAACTCGCGCGACCAGTCGATGCCGTAGCCCAGCATCTTCAGCTGGCCACGCATGTGCTCGATGTTGGCGTACGTCCACTTCGCCGGCGCCGTGCGGTTCCGGATCGCCGCGTTCTCGGCCGGCAGCCCGAAGGCGTCCCAGCCCATCGGCTGCAGCACGTTGTGGCCGGTCATGCGCTTGTGGCGGCTGATGACGTCGCCGATGGTGTAGTTGCGCACGTGCCCCATGTGCAGCGCGCCCGACGGGTACGGCAGCATCGACAGGCAGAAAAACTTCGGCCTGGACGGATCCTCGACGACTTCCCAGGCCCGGGACCGGTCCCAGTAGCCCTGGGCCGCGCCCTCCACGTCGGCGGGTCGGTAGGAGGTCGTTTCGGGCGCTGCGCTGGGGTCGGACACGTCGTGGTTGCCGCGGAAAGTGGGCTGCCAAGCCTACCGCAGTGGCGCCGGCAGCCGCCACGCGGCGCCTACGCCGGCCTGCCCTATCATGGCGGCATGACGTCGACGTCCCGGCTCCGCCCCTATCGCCTGGCCGCCGCCGTGGCGGCGCTGTTGCTGCTGGTGGCGGTGGCCGCGGTGACCGTCTTCGGCGTCCGCCTGCTCACCGAAAGCAACCGCTGGGTCGAGCACAGCCATCGCGTGATCGGGCAGCTCGAAAGCAGCCAGTGGCTGCTGGCAGCCACCCAGGCCGCCGGCCGCGGCTACCGGCTCACCGGGCACCCGTCGCTGCGCAGCGAGTTCGACCGCGCGGGTCCGCAGGCCGTGGCCGCCGCGCGCGAGCTGGCCCGGATCACCCGCGACAACCCCGCGCAGCACGCGCGGGCCAAGGTCCTGCTGCAGCAGTCGACCGAGCAGGTCCGGCGGATGCAGGAACTGGCCGACATCCAGGATCGCGACGGTCCGCAGGCCGCCGTCGCGGCCATGCGGGTCAACGAGATGGTCGAGCGCATGCACGGCGTCAACGCCGCGAGCGAAGCGCTGCGCGCGGAGGAGCTGCGCCTGCTCGAGGAGCGACGGGCCACCAACGCGCGCCACTCCAACCTGCTGCTCGGGTTCGTGCTGCTGAGCCTGGCGATCTCGCTGGCGACGTTCTGGACCCTGCTGGTGAGCCTGTCGCGCGAGAACTCGCGCAATCGCAAGCTGGAGCGCGAGACCCGCGGTGCGCTGGATGACCTGAAGCGCGCCCAGACCATGACCGAACGCCTGTCGGCGCAGCGCTGGGCGCTGAGCGAGTACACCGGGATGCTGCAGAGCGCGCAGAACCTCGACGAGGCGATGGAGCTCACCTCGCGCACCTTCGAACGCCTGCTGCCCCACCTGGGCGGCCAGTGCTACCTGGGGCGCGGGTCGCGCGACCTGCTCGAGAGCCGCTCCAGCTTCGGCCGACCGGCGATCGCCAGCGCCGACGTGCTCGCGCCGGCCGAGTGCTGGGCGCTGCGCCGCGGCCAGCCGCACCACAACCAGGCCGGCGCCGGCGTGCGCTGCGCCCACGTCGACCATGGTGCCTCGATGGCCGGGCTGTCCACCCTGTGCATCCCGCTTTCGGCGCAGGGCGAAACGCTGGGCATGCTCCACGCCAGCGGCCCCGCCGACGGCGGAGAAGGCGACAACGACGCGGTGATCATCGAGCTCCTGGGCGAACAGCTCGCGCTCGCCATCGCCAACCTGCGATTGCGCGAGACGCTGCGCCAGCAGTCGCTGCGCGACCCGCTGACCGGCCTTTTCAACCGGCGCTACTTCGAGGAAAGCCTGCGCCGCGAGATGCTGCGCTGCGAGCGGCGGCGCCTGCCGCTGGCGCTGACGGTGATCGACATCGACCAGTTCAAGTCCTTCAACGACAACCAGGGCCACAGCGCCGGCGACGCCGTGCTGGCCCAGGTCGGCCGCTGCATCGCCTCGCTGGTGCGCGCGGAGGACATGGCCTGCCGCTACGGTGGCGAGGAGTTCACCATCGTCATGCCCGAAACCGACCTCGAAAGCGCGCTGGCGCGCGCCGAAGCGATCCGCCGGGCGGTGTCGCAGCAGACCATCTCGCACAACGGACGCACGCTGGGCCCGGTCACGGTTTCGATGGGCGTGGCGGTCTTCCCGCAGGACGGCGTGACCCCGGAGCTGCTGTTCGAGGTGGCGGACGCGGCGCTTTACCGCGCCAAGGCGGAAGGCCGCGACCGCGTGCTGCACGCCGACGCCGACGCGGTCGTGCCCGCCCGCTGAGCCGCGTTCACCCGGTCGCGGGCGCTCCGGACCGCCCCGTCCAGGCCACCCACGCGAGCCACGCGAACCACGCCGCGAAGGCCAGGCGCTGCGCCAGCGCCACCGGCACCAGCTCGGCCGCCAGCCAGCCCAGGGCGAACACCAGCAGGCCAGCGCCCAGGTGCGCGAGTGCCGCAGGCACGCGTCGGTGGCGGGCCGCGGCAGCGGCCAGCGCGAACGCCGACGCCGCGAAGGCGAGGCCCCACAGCGCCCACGCCACCCCGTGCAGGCGCCCGCGTCCCGCGTCCGGCGCCGATGCGTCCAGCGGCAACAGGCCCTGTGCTGCAAAGGCGAGCGCCGCCAGCAGGGCCAGGCTCCAGCCCATGCGCTCGGCGTAGCTTCCGCCGAGCACGAGCCGTGCGCGCAGCCGCAGCGCGACGAAGGCCGCGAGCAGCCCCGGCAGCAGATAGGCCAGCACGTTGAATGCACTGGCGCGGGGCACCCCCGACGCGCCCAGCAGCGCGACCGGCCAGGCGCGGTGGTCGTAGCCTTCGAGCGCGGCACCGAAACCCGCGAGCGCGCCGGCGAAGCACAGCGCCGCGGCGACGCCCGCCACGCGCACCGCCCTGTCCCGTCCCCCCGGAGATGTTCCTGCCATGCGCCGCCACGTCCCGGGGAAAGCGCGCATCCTGGCCCCGCCGGCTTGCAAACGGCAAGCACTGGCACAATCTCATGCTTCCCGCATACCGGATCGCGCAATGTCCTCCACGCACGCCACGACCCATGTCTTCGACGCCACCGCCGACACCTTCGAGGCCGACGTCCTCGACCGCTCGATGCAGGTGCCGGTCCTGATCGATTTCTGGGCCGAATGGTGCGGACCCTGCAAGACCGTCGGCCCGATCCTCGAGAAGCTGGCGGCCGACTACAACGGTGCCTTCGTGCTCGCCAAGATCGACGTCGACCGCGAACAGCAGCTCGCCGGCGCGTTCCAGATCCGCTCGATCCCGACCATCATCCTGGTCAAGGACGGGCAGCCGGTGGACGGCTTTCCCGGCGCGATGCCCGAGGGCCAGCTGCGCGAGTTCCTGGCCGGCCACGGCATCGTCCCGGCCGATGCGCCGGCGGCCATCGAAGAGGCTGCGGCGCCGGACGCCGACGCTGCCGCGCCGGTGGATCCGCAGGCCGAAGTCGCCCGCCTGCGCGACGTGATCGCGGCCGCGCCGGAAGACGATGCGCTGCGGCTCGACCTGGCGGTCGCCCTGCTCGCCATCGGCGAGACCACCGAGGCCGGTGCGCTGCTGGATGCCCTGCCCGCCAACCTCGCCACCGACGACCGCGCGCTGCGTGCCCGCGCCGCCCTCGGCTTCGCGGCGCTGCTGGGCGACGCGCCGCAGGCCCCGGCCCTCGAAGCCACGCTCGCCGCGGACCCGGCCGACCTGCGCGCGCGCCACCTGCTGGGCGCCCGGCACATGGTCGAGGGCCACCACGAGGCGGCGCTGGAGCAGTTCATGGAGATGCTGCGCCAGGACCGTGGCTACCAGGACGGCCTGCCGCGCAAGGCGCTGATCGAGGCCTTCCGGGTGATCGAGGACGCGGACCTGGTGTCGCGCTACCGCAGGCAGATGTCGGCGCTGCTGCTGTCCTGACCGGTGCGCGCCTCGATCCTGCGCCACGGCATGAACGCGTGGCCGCCGTTCCTGTTCGCCGGCATCCACATCACCGCGCTGTCCGACGACTTCCGCCATGCCCGCGTGGAATTGCGCCGGCGCTGGTACAACCGCAACTACGTCGGCACCCACTTCGGCGGCAGCCTGTTCGCCATGACCGATCCGTTCTGGATGCTGCTGACGATGCGGGCGCTGGGCCGCGACTACCACGTCTGGGACCAGGCCGCGGAGATCCGTTTCCTCAAACCGGGCCGCGGAACCGTGCACGCGCGCTTCGACCTCGATGACGGCGTACTCGATGCCATCCGCGCGGCCACGGCGGACGGCACCAAGCACCTGCACTGGTTCGAGACTCCGGTCGTGGACGACGCCGGCGAGACGGTCGCCGCCGTGCGCAAGCAGGTCTACGTGCGCCGCAAGCCCGCGGCGCGCGACGGAAGCGCCGGCGCGTGACGGACGTCGCAACCGCCTTCATCACATCCCTGCACGGGAGGGCTATCCTCCCTTGCGCCTAGGGGGGCCGGCATGACGCACGACAATCCAAGCAGCACCGCCGAGCCGATGCCGGAGATCCGCGGCTACCGGCTGACGCGCGTCGTCGGCATCGGCGGCATGTCCACCATCTATCTCGGCGAGCAGCTCTCGCTCGGCCGCGAAGTCGCGATCAAGGTGATGCTGCCCGAAGCCCTGTCCGACGAGGTCAGCCGCCGGCGCTTCGAGAACGAGGCGCGCACCGTTGCCCGCCTCGACCATCCCAACATCGTCGGCATCCACGACGTCGGCCGCACCCGCGACGGCCTGCCCTACTACGCGATGCCCTACCTGCCGCGCGGCCACCTCGCCCAGCGCGACCTGCGCGGCGACGAACAGGCGGTGCGCGGCATCCTGCGCAGCCTGCTCTCCGCGCTGCAGTACGCACACGCGCGCGGCATCGTGCACCGCGACGTCAAGGCCGAGAACGTGCTGTTCGACGACGGCGGCCGGCCGCTCCTGGCCGACTTCGGCATCGCGCTGCGTCGCGGCTACGGGTCGCGCGTGACCACCGCCGGCCTGGCGGTCGGCAGCACCGCGTACATGCCGCCGGAACAGGCCCGCGGCGAAGGCGTCGACGCGCGCGCCGACCTGTACAGCGTGGGCGTGCTGGCCTGGGAAATGCTGGTCGGCTCGTTGCCGTACAACGCCGCCGACGCGCTGTCGATGGCGGTGATGCACGTCCAGGACCCGATCCCGCGCCTGCCCGCCGGGCTGCGCCACTGGCAGCCCTTCATCGACCGCGCGCTGGCCAAGTCGCCGGCCCGGCGCTTCGCCGATGCGGCGCAGATGCTCGACGCACTGGAGCACGTGCCGGCCCGCGCCCACGGCGGGCTGCGTGGCGTCCTTGACGGCCTGGGCGGGCGCATGCGCGCGGTCCCCCCCACCGGCTGGGCAGCCGTGGGCGTGCTCGCGGCGGGCACGATCGCCGCCGGCATGTGGCTGGACGGTCGCGACGCCTCGCATGCCTTCTACCGCGCGTCCGATGGCGCCGGCCAGCCCGCGCTGGTGGCACCCGGCGACGCGAGCGGCTCGCTGCTGTCGCCGCAGGCCGCGACGCCGGGCAGCCCGGACGATGCGATGCTGCGCGCCGCGCCGGCTTCGGACGCCGAACGCTGGCTGGTGAGCGCCGAGCGCCAGCTGGCCGCCGGACGGCTGACCGCGCCCGCCGGCGACAACGCCTATACCAGCCTGCTCAACGCCTGGCAGGCCGACGCCGGCCACCTGCGGCTGGGACCGGCGATCGACGCACTCATCAAGGCCCTGGGTGCCACCGCCGAACGCGCGTTCGCCCGCGGCGAGACCGACGCCGCGCGCACCGCGGTCATGCAGGCCAGCCAGCTGGCATCGCGCACCTCGCGCGCCGACGGCGACGCGTTGCGCGGCGCGATGGCCGGCGTGGGCAAGGTGGTGGCGACGCAGGTGGAGCGCGCCGCCGCGAAGTACGACCGCGCCGAAGCGCTGGACGCGGTCGAGGCTGGCAAGCGCATGGGTCTGGATGCGGCGATGCTCGCCAAGCTGGATCGTCGCGCACGCACCATTCCCCTCCCCGGCGAGCGCCTGGGCGGAAACGGCGTGGACATGGTCCTGGTGCAGCAGGGCGGGATGCGCCTGGGCACGATGCGGCGGCTGGTCAGCCGGAACGAATTCGCGGCCTTTGCCGATGCGACCGGGCGCGAGCCGGCCCGCTGCCGCGAGCGCGCGTCGCTGCTGCGCGTGGTCGCGCCGCGGAACTGGCGCAGCCCGGGCTTCGAGCAGAAGGGTGGCGACCCGGTGGTCTGCGTGTCATGGGACGACGCGCGCGCCTATGCCCAGTGGCTGGGCCAGCGCGAGGGCCAGGTCTATCGCCTGGCCACGTCCTCGGAATGGGCACGCCTGCCCTCGTCGGGCGGCGCGCGCCGCCTTGCGGAATGGAACGTCGACTGCAGCGGAAAATGCGAGCTGCGCGTCGCCAACGGCAGCAGCTGGCGCGACGACTCCGCCGCGCCGGCTGCCCGCGAAGCCGACCGCGGCTTCGACGACGTCGGCTTCCGCCTGGTCCGCGACCTGGCCGCGGACTGACCGGCCTCAGGCGGACGAGCCGCCCTGGCTGCCGCGACGGCCACGGCCGCCACGGCTGCGCTCACTTGCCGCCTTGGGGCCCGCATGCGCCTGCGCAGCCGTCGGCTGCACCTTGCCGTGGCCACCCTGGCGGTGCGCCGGGCGGGCGGGAGCCCGGCTCGGACGCTGCTCGCCGGCACGCTGGTCACCGGCCGCCTGCGGCGGACCGCGGCGCTGGCCACCCGCACGCTGGCCGGCCGGACGCTGCCCGCGCCCACCCTGCGGCGGCATCGGCGCATCCAGCCGGATCGGACGGCTCGGCTCGTAGCCGGGCACCACGTCCATCCGGATCTCGCCCTTGAGCATCTTCTGGATCTGGTTGAGCAGCGCGCCCTCTTCCGGTGACACCAGCGACAGGGCCTCGCCCGTGGCGCCGGCGCGGCCGGTGCGACCGATCCGGTGCACATAGTCCTCGGCCACCATCGGCAGGTCGTGGTTGATCACCAGCGGCAGGTTCGGGATGTCGAGCCCGCGCGCGGCGACGTCGGTCGCGACCAAGATCCGGGCGCGCCCGGACTTGAACGCGTCCAGCGCCTTCTGCCGCTGCGCCTGGCTCTTGTTGCCGTGGATCGCCACCGCCGGCAGGCCGGACTTCTCGAGCTGCTCGGCCAGGCGGTTGCAGCCGTGCTTGGTCTTGCCGAACACCAGCACCTGGTCGGTGTGGCGCTTGGACAGGATGTCGACCAGCAGGTCGCGCTTGCTGGCCGAATCGACCGGATGCGCGCGGTGCACGATGGTCTCGGCGATGGTGTTCTGCGCCGCCACCTCGACCTGCTTCGGCGACTGCATGTAATCCAGCGCCAGCGCCTTGATGCGCGACTCGAACGTGGCCGAGAACAGCAGCGTCTGGCGCGACTTCGGCACCCGGCCCATGATCCGCTTCATCTGCGGCAGGAAGCCCATGTCCAGCATGCGGTCGGCCTCGTCGAGCACCAGCACCTCGACCGCGTCGAGCTTGGCGTGGCCGGCGTCCATGTGGTCGATCAGGCGGCCCGGGCAGGCGACGAGGATGTCGACGCCGCGGCGCAGGTTGTCGATCTGCGGCTGCATGCCGGCGCCGCCGAAGATGGTGGTGACGTTCAGGCGCAGGTGGCGGCCGTACTCCTTCAGGCTGTCGGCGACCTGCACCGCCAGCTCGCGGGTCGGCACCAGCACCAGGGCGCGCGGCTTGCGCGGGCCCTTGGGCGGGGTTTCCTTCGACAGGCGCTGCAGCATCGGCATGCCGAAGGCGGCGGTCTTGCCGGTGCCGGTCTGGGCGGCGCCCAGCACGTCATGGCCGGCCAGGATCAGCGGGATGGCCTGTTCCTGGATCGGGGTGGGAACGGTGTAGCCGCTCGTTTCGAGCGTGCGCAGCAGCGCGGACGAGAGCCCGAGGGCCTCGAAGGTCCGGGTATCGGACATGGATTGAACTCCTGGTTCGCAGCTTGCCCGGCGCTTTCCGTGAACCGCGCGGCGGGCAATGGATTAGACGGCTGCCGGAGATGTCCGGGCCGTGTCTGCGCGACGAGAGACGTGCGGGAGTTAAAGGGCCGGGGCGCCTTGCGGGGCCGCGGCTGGGCAATGACCGGATAACGGGCTGCCGTGCGCCAACCGGAGCATCATACGTGAACGCGCCTGAATCCGACACCTGGCCCCGGCGCAGCGGGGCGACCCGTGCGCATGACCTTCTGCACCCTGCGCCAGCCGCGGCGCAGGCGTACATTCGGTCCCCGGCCGCCCCACCTGGGGCGGCCGTTCCCTATTCCCATGCCCGCAAGGGCGGAGTCCGCATGAGTCACGCTTCCAAGTCCGCACCGAAGTTCCTGCTGCTGTCCCTGGCGATCGCCGGCGCCGTCGCCGGCTGCCAGCGCGACCCCGCCCCCGCCACCACCGTGCCCGAGGGCGCCGCGCCCGAGGCCCCGGCCTTCACCCTCGACGAGTCGACCCTGCCGGGCGTGAACAGCTTCAAGGCCGCCGACTTCGACGCCAACGGCAATGCCTGCACCGACTTCGGCGCCTACGTCAACGGCACATGGCTGGCCGCGAACCCGGTGCCGGGCGACCGCACCTCCTGGGGCGCGTTCGAGATGCTCGACGAGCGCTCGCAGGCGATCCAGCGCCAGCTGGCCGAACACGCGGCCGCGGTCGAGGGCGCGACCGGCGTCGAGAAGATCGTCGGCGACCTCTGGGCCTCGGGCACCAATGCCGAGGCGATCAACGCCCAGGGCCTCGCGCCGCTGGAGCCCGAGCTGGCCGCCATCGCCGGCCTGGACGCACCGGAGAAGATCGCCGACTACCTGCGCGCCAGCGCGGCCAAGGGCCAGTTCACCGTGTTCGGCTTTGGCCCCGAGGCCGACTTCATGGATTCGTCCATGAACATCGCCTACGCATTCCCGGCCGGCCTGGGCCTGCCCGACAAGACCTACTACTTCGACGCCGACAAGAAGGACAAGCTCGAGGCCTACCAGGCGCATGTCGCCAAGGTGCTCGAGCTGTCGGGCGTGCCGGCCGCCGACGCGGCCACCCAGGCCGCCGACGTGGTCGCGTTCGAGACCCGCCTGGCCAAGGTGTCGAAGTCCAGCGAGGAGATGTCGCGCGACGTCGGCCTGTTCTACAACCCGGTCAGCCTGGCCGACGCCGACAAGCTCGCCCCCAACTTCACCTGGACCCGGTTCTTCGAGTCGCAGGGCCTGGCCGCGCCGGAGAAGTTCTCGCTGGCGATCCCGGCCTTCCACGCCGAGGTGAGCACGATGCTCGGCGACGTCGCCCCGGCGACCTGGCAGTCCTACCTGCGCTTCCACACCGTCGACAGCGCCTCGCCCTTCCTGGCCGACGCCTTCGCCGAGGAGAACTTCAACTTCTACCAGGCCACCCTGCGTGGGCAGAAGGAGCAGAAGGAGCGCGGCAAGCGCGTGCTCGACACGATCACCCGCCAGACCGGCGAGGCCCTGGGCCAGATGTACGTGGACGTCGCGTTCACGCCCGAGGCCAAGGAGCGCATGGAGACCCTGGTCGGGAACCTCAGCCAGGCGCTCAAGGCGCGCATCGAGAACCTCGACTGGATGTCCGCCGAGACCAAGGCCAAGGCGATGGAGAAGTGGGCCAGCTTCACGCCCAAGATCGGCTATCCGGACAAGTGGCGTGACTGGTCCGGCCTGGCGACGTCGCGCGACAGCTACATCGGCAACCTGCTGGCCGCCAACGCCTTCAACTACAAGTGGATGCTGGGCAAGATCGGCAAGCCGGTCGACAAGACCGAGTGGGCGATGCCGCCGCAGATGGTCAACGCCTACTACAACCCGCTGGCCAACGAGATCGTGTTCCCGGCCGCCATCCTGCAGCCGCCGTTCTTCGACGCCAACGCCGACGACCCGCTCAACTACGGCGGCATCGGCGCGGTGATCGGCCACGAGATGACCCATGGCTACGACGACCAGGGCAGCCGCTTCGATGCCACCGGCAAGTTCCAGAACTGGTGGACCGAGGCCGACTCCAAGGGCTTCATGGGGCGCACCGACAAGCTGATCGCACAGTTCAACGGCTACGAGGCGGCGCCCGGGTTGATGGTCAACGGCAAGCTGACGCTGGGCGAGAACATCGCCGACCTCGGCGGCCTGGCCACGGCCTACGACGCGATGAAGAAGGCGACCGAAGGCAGCGAGGATCCGATGGTCGAAGGCCTGTCGCGCGACCAGCGCTTCTTCGCCAACTGGGCGACGGTGTGGCGCCGCAACTTCACCGGCGAGGAGCTGAAGGTGCGCATCGCCACCGATCCGCACGCCCCGGCGAACTTCCGCGCCATCGGCGCGCCGTCGAACCTGCCGGCGTTCGCGACGGCGTTCCAGTGCAAGCCGGGCGATGCGATGGTGCGCGAGGGTGATGCCCAGGTCGTGATCTGGTAAGTCGGCGTCACTCTGTTCCACCCACGGGCCCGGCATATGCCGGGCCTTTTTTTGGTTCTTCTCTCAAGTGCTTGATTCGTCTCTGAAGTGAGGAAAGCGCGCGCATGCAGGTTCCGCGGCGCTTCGACGCATGGCCTGCTGCCGCTCATGTCCCCCGGTGCCGGCCCGGAGGGCCGGCACCTCCTCCTTGACTTCCCGTCAGCAGGCCACGCGCCAAAGCGATGCGGGGGCTGCGGGCGCTCTGCACGAGAGCCAAAACCGCATGCCGCGCTGATCATGTGCCCTGCGTCCTGCGTCCGGCGGCAGAACTGATCCGGACCGTTGTGCGCACACACCCTGCGCCCGCGGCGGGCAGCGAGGACCTGCCAGCCGCGGACAGCACGCGTATTCACGAAGCTCCCCAGCGCATGCCGGCACTGACCATCGTGACCTCGGTAGAGCAGCCGGCTTGCTAGACTCCCGCGGTCATTTCGCCGGACTCCCTCATGCCCAAGCACGCCCCCCTCGCCCTCGCGCTCAGCGCAAGCCTCGTCCTCGCCATGGTGGCCGCGGACGCCAATGCCCAGCGCCGCGGCGCCGCGCGCGCGCCGGCGGGTCCGACCGCCTGTGGCGACTTCTACGCCTTCACCAACAAGGACTGGGTGGCCGCCAATCCGGTGCCGGAGGCGGGCGCGGTCTCGGCGCTGGGCGAGCTGCAGGCACGCGTGCTGGAGCAGCAGCGCGAGCTGCTGTCCACGGCGATGAACGCACCGCAGGGCGGCGTGCAGACGCTCCTCGGCGACTTCTGGGCCAGCGGCCTGGACGAGGCCGCGGTGGAGGCCGACGGCTCCAACCCGATCGCCCCGCTGCTCGACCGCATCAACGGCATCCGCCGCGCCAAGGACATCCCGCCGTCGATCGCCGCCCTGCACCAGGTCGGCATTCCGGTGGTCTTCAACTTCAGCGCCGACCTCGACCTCGCCGACCTCGACCGCCACATCGGCTACTTCGCCCAGGGCGGCACCGGCCTGCCCGACCCGGCCTACTACACCCGCGAAGACGCGGCCGCGCGCGAAATCCTCGGCCTCTACAACGCCTACGTCCGCCGCATCCTGGCCCTGACCGGCACCGCCGAGGCCGACCTCGAGGCCGAGTCGCAGCTGGTGATCGACCTCGAGACGCGCATCGCCCGCGCATCGCGCCCGGTCGCCGACCTGCGTGACCCGCGCCGCAACTACGCCCTGGTCCCGACTGCCGACCTGGGCAAGGCCTACAAGCGCCTGCAGCTCGACGCGTTCCTCGCCGCCCAGGCGGTGACCGACGACAGCGTCTCGATCGCCAACCCGGAACTCTTCGCCGCCCTCGACGGCCTGGTCGGCAGCCTCAAGCCGGCGCAGTGGAAGACCTACCTGCGCTTCCATGTCGGCGATGCGATGGCGCCCTACCTGTCCAAGGGCTTCCGCGACGCCGCCTTCGACTTCCGCGGCCGCGTGCTGCGCGGCGAGTCCGCGCAGCCGTCGCGCGAGCACCTGGTGCTGCACGCGATCAACCACGCCGCCGGGCAGATGGTCGCGCGCGAATACGTCGGCCGCCACCTGCCGGACGCCAACCGCAGCCGCGCCCAGACCATTGCCGTGCAGGTGCGCGACGCCCTGAAGCGCTCGGTCGGACGCGCCGCGTGGATGGACGACGCCACGCGTGCCGGCGCCATCGCCAAGCTCGACGCGCTCAGGATCGAGATCGGCGCCCCGGTGCGCGACATCGACTACACCGTGCAGCCGATGGGCCGCGGCAGCTTCGGCGGCAACATGCTGATCGCCTCGACCTGGCAGCACCGCGAGGAGATGAAGCGCATCGGCCGTGGCAACGCCCAGCGCCGCTGGCCGCTGCAGCCGCAGGAGCCCGCGCTGGCCTACGACGCCGCGCACAACCGCCTGCTGGTGTCGGCCGCGGTGCTGCAGGCGCCGGTGCTGGACATGTCCCGGGACGGCGCCGCGCACTACGGCAGCTTCGGTGCCATGGTCGCGCACGAGCTCAGCCACGCCATCGACGGCAAGGGCCGCCACCTCGACGCCCGCGGCGAGATCCGCGACTGGTGGACGCCGGGCACCGCCACCGCCTGGACCGACCGCCTGAACGCGCTGTCCGCGCAGTACGGCAACTACGACTACCCGGGCCTTACCGGCCGCAAGCTCAACGCCAGCCTGACCGGCGAGGAGAACGCCGCCGACCTGGCCGCGGTCGAGATCGCCTGGGACGCCTTCAGCCAGGCGCAGCCGGAAGCCGCGAAGGAAGGCCGACAGGCCTTCTTCGCCGCGTGGTCGGGGCTGTGGCGCGAACAGGTGTCGCCGGTGGTCGCCGAGCAGCGCGCCGGCACCGCGCTGCAGGCGCCGGGCCAGTGGCGCAGCAACGGGCCGCTGTCCAACCTGCCCGCCTTCAGCGAGGTCTACGGCTGCAAGGCCGGCAACGCCATGTTCCGCAAGGACGAGGAGCGCGTCAGCCTCTGGCGCTGACGCCCGGCAGGCGCGGGCGCGGCCTAGAAGTGCCGCGCCCGCGTCGGGCCGCGACGGAACGGCGGCTGGCCGCGCCAGTAGCGGATCAGCAGCCAGCCGAACAGCATGCCGCCGAGGTGTGCGAAGTGGGCCACGCCGGACTGGGTGCCGGTGATCCCGAGGTAGAGCTCGACCACGCCGTAGACGATGGCCAGCGTGCGCGCCTTCATCGGGATCGGCGGGATCAGCAGCATCACCCGCTGGTGCGGGAACAGCATGCCGTAGGCCAGCAGCAGGCCGAACACGCCGCCCGAGGCACCCACCGTCGGATACGGCAGGCCGCCTTCCAGCACCGCCCAGCTGGCCACGCCCAGCTGGCACAGGCCGGCGCCGGCCACGCAGACCAGGAAATAGGTCAGGAAGCGCTTCTGCCCCCAGACGTACTCGAGCTGGGCGCCGAACATCACCAGCGCCAGCATGTTGAACAGCAGGTGTGCGAGGTTGCCGTGCAGGAAGCCATAGCTCAGCAGCTGCCAGGGCAGGAAGCCCGGGACGCCGGCGGCCTGGGCATAGGCATCCATCCCCATCGGCCACAGCATCAGTGGCGCGAACAGCGCGCTGCCGAGCAGCTTCTGCAGCAGGAACACGCCGGCGTTGGCGATCAGCAGCGCCTTGGTGACGGGGGGGAGATTGGTCAGCATTCGGGGTCCTCGCGGGCAACCCCCATGATACCGGTTGGGCCGCAGGCGCCCGTCGTCGCGGGCGCTCAGCCGGGACCCCAGACCTCGCTGTCGAGCGAACGCGCGGGACGCGCCGTGCGCACGCGTCCGGCGACCACCTCCACGCCCTCCGCGCGCAGGCGTCGCGCCTGCTCGCGCCACGGGTCCGAGTCCGGCGGGAAGGCGATCCGCCCGTCGCTGCGCAGGACCCGATGCCAGGGCAGCGCGGGGTCCTCATTGGCCGCCAGCAGCTTCGCCACCCAGCGCGCCCGCCCCGGCAGCCCGGCGCGGCGCGCGACCTCGCCGTAACCGGCGACTTCGCCGCGCGGAATGCCGCGCACGGCGGCGAGGATGCGCTCTGCAGGGTCGACCGGAGCCATTGCGCTAGGATAGCGACACGTCCCGACGCGGGGGTTCCGCCATGCAGAACTTCGAACAGGTCCGCCGCCATCTCGGCAGCAACGGCTTCCGCACCACCGTCAGCGAGGCCTTCGTGGTCGGCGTCGAGCTGAGCCTGGACGCGGGCCGCCGCCACCAGTCGATCTTCCTGTCCGAACTCCAGGACGATGACGGCCGCTGCTACCTGCGGGTCAGCACCGCGGTGGCGCCGATCACCGGCGTCGACGCCCGCCGCGCCCTCGCCTACAACTGGGACAGCCGCGTCGGCTACCTGGCCATCGGCCAGCTCGATGGCGTGCCCTACCTGCAGCTGTGCGAGAACCGGCCCTACGACGGCCTGGACGCGGCCGAGGTCGGGCGCCTGGTGCTGGAGATCGGCGGCATGGGCGACCGCCTGGAGCGCGTGCTCAGCGCCGACGGCGACCTGCTCTGACACCCGCGTCGGGCCTGCCCGGCGGCGCGGCTCATTTGCACTCGAACAGCGCGATGGTCGCGGCGTCGGCAGGCGTCGGGTCGAAGATCACGTTCTGCCGACCGACGAAGCCCGCCGCCAGCACCATGGCGACGAATGCGAGCGCAGGCACGGCCAGCGACCGGCGCGACAGGTTCCACTGGCGGTCGCGAAGGCCGACCCCGGCGACCACGGCCAGTGCGAGCAGCAGCGGCAGCATCGGGAGCGTGAAGCGAAGCTCCACCGCCGAAGGCAGGGTCACCGCCGCCCATGCCGTGAACACCAGCGCCGGCATCCAGCGCGGGCCGAGCCTGGTGGCCTGCGCCAACCGGGTCCATCGCAGGTAGAGCCACATGCCGGACAGGCCGGCGAGCAGCAGGCCGATGGACAGCAGCCGGAACAGCCACTGCAGCGGTGGGTCGCGGTCCCGGACGTAGGCCGGCAGGAAGTCGAAGTCGAAGGCACCGACCAGCTTCAGCGCCAGCGTGCCGGCGCCGCGCGCGGGATGGCGCAGGTACCAGCCCAGTCCGTCCACGTCTCCGGCCGTCCCGGTCGCCAGCGGGTTCGGGTAGAACATGCGCGGATCGTCTTCGGGCACCGGGCTGGTGCCGTACTTGAGGTTGGTGATCCCCCAGATGATCTGGCCCGCGCGGAGGTCGCCGACCGGCAGCGGCGTCGCGCGGTCGAAGTGCAGCTGGTTGATCGCGACCTGGGGGCCCAGCGCGAGGAAGGGCATCAGCAGCGCCAGCACGACCGCTCCCAGCCCCTCGCGCCAGCCCCTGCGGGCGGCGAAGGCAACCAGAGGCGTGAGCAGCACCAGGTAGACATAGGCCGGCCGGATGGCGCAGGCGGCGCCCGCCATGGCGCCGGCCAGCGCGATCCATGCCCAGCGGTACCGTCCGGGTCGCGCGCCCGAAACCATCGCCGCCAGCCAGACATTGAAACAGGCGAGCGCGGCGCCGTCGGTCAGCGACACGCCGACATAGGGCAGCACGAAGGGATTGCAGGCCAGGAGCGCGAACAGCAGCAGGGCCGGGGCGGGCCTCCCGACGAAGACGCGCGCGCCCAGCAGCGCGCACGAGCCCAGGTGGAGGATGAACTGCAGGACGAACAGCAGCGGCGCCGCCCCCAGCGCCAGGGTTGCCGACAGCTGCAGCACCAGCATCAGCATGGCCGGGTAAAGCCAGGTCCGCATGTTCGCGGCGTGGTGCCCCGCGAAGATCCCGCCCTCCGCGTAGACACCGGCGATGCGCCAGTAGGCTCGCGCGTCGTGGCAGACCGGATGCACATGCACCTCCAGGTAGAAGACCGACGCGATCGCCAGCGCGAGCAGGACGACCGCGGCGACGATCCAGCCCGCGTGGATGCGCATCACCCCGCCACGCGGGACCGCGCGCCGCCTACAGCCACCCGAGCCAGCCCAGCAGCCAGTACAGCCCGTACGCGATGCCGCCCGACATCGGGATGGTCAGGATCCAGGCGCCGATCATCTTCTCGACCACCGTCCAGCGGATGGCATTGAGCCGCTTGGCCGTGCCCACGCCCATGATCGCCGAGGAGATGTTGTGCGTGGTCGACACCGGGATGCCCAGCGACGAAGCCGCCAGGATCACCGAGGCCGCACTGGTCTCGGCCGCGAAGCCGTGGATCGGGTGCAGCTTGACCAGCTTGTGGCCCAGCGTCTTGATGATCCGCCAGCCGCCGGCGGCGGTCCCCGCGGCCATCACCAGCGCGCAGCTGATCTTGATCCAGGTGTCGATGTCGCCTTCGGCCAGGGCGCCTTCGGACGGGTGCAGGAAGGCCAGCCACGGCGGCAACGCGTCGAGCGTGCCCGCCGACTGCGCGCTGACCAGCGCCAGGGCGATGATGCCCATGGTCTTCTGCGCATCGTTCATGCCGTGCGCGAAGCCCATGCCGGCGGCGCTGACGATCTGCGCCTTGCCGAAGAATCCGTTGACCCAGCGCGGCCGTGCGATGCGCGCCAGCACCCCGCCACTGCGCGCCATCATCGAGATGACGAAGAACAGCACGCCCATCATCAGGAAGCCCGCGGCGAAGCCGAGCACCGGCGAGCTGACCATCGGCACGATCACCTTCCACAGCACGCCGGCGCTGTTGTAGACCGGCTCGGCCGGCTGCGACCAGATGATCGAGTCCCAGTTGTTGGAGGTCGCCGCCAGCGCGGCGCCGATCAGGCCGCCGATCAGCGCGTGCGAGGACGAGGACGGCAGGCCGAACCACCAGGTGATCAGGTTCCAGGTGATGCCGCCCAGCAGCGCGCACAGGATCAGCTGCGAGCCCACCTCGACCACGCCGGCGTCGATCAGGCCGGACGCGATCGTCTTGGCCACCGCGGTCCCCGCGAGCGCGCCGATCAGGTTCATGCCCGCGGCCAGGCCCACCGCCTGCATCGGCGACAGCACCTTGGTCGCGACCACGGTGGCGATCGAGTTCGCGGTGTCATGGAAGCCGTTGATGTACTCGAACGTCAGCGCGACCAGGATGACCACCAGCACCAGGGTAAGCATGGTGCCGGCCTCAGCTGTTCTTGAGCACGATTTCGTAGGCCACGACGCCCGCCTCGCGGCAGCGGTCGATGGCCTTCTCGAGGATCTCGAAGAACTCCTTGAGCAGGAACATCTCGCGCGCGTCGAGCTTGCCGGAGTAGATGTCGCGATACAGCTCGAGCATCAGCCGGTCGGCCTCGTTCTCCAGCGCGCGCAGCTCGTCGTTGAGCGCCTTCATCGGCTCCAGCTTCAGGTGGCGCAGCTGCCGGACCATCTTCACCACGACGCCGGCGGCCTGTTCCAGCATCGCCGCGCGCGGCGCGAAGTCGATGTGCTCGAGGTGCGCGGTCGCCAGCGCGTAGCGGTCGGCGAACTTCTCGATCTGCTTGGGGATCTTGTACAGCGCCGAGCCCAGCGCCTCGATGTCCTCGCGCTCGATCGGCGTGATGAAGCTGTCGACCAGGGCCTGGCTGATCTTGTTCGAGGCCTCGCGTTCGCGCAGGCGCGCGAGCTTGAAGGCATCCAGCGCCGGCTGGCGGTCGGCCTCGCGCAGCATCACGTGGAGCGCGGTGGCGGCGTCCAGCGCGGCCTGGGCGGCCTCCTCGAGCAGCGTGTAGAACTGCTTGCCTTGGCCGAACATGGTCTGCAGGGAAAACATGGCGCGTCGCCTCTTCCGCGGGGGGCTGGGGAACTGCCCGGGATCGCGGGCCGCGGAATTATGACGGTATCGTGACCATCCGCCCAGCCCGCGCCACTCATCGGGACGCCGCGGCGGACTGGTATGATCCCGCCGTGCGCGCTGCGCACCCCGCCCCGGAACACCATGGACGACGACCCTAGATCCCCGCAGCGCCGCCTGCACCCCCGCTGCGCCGCGCTGCCCCCCCGGTTACACCCGCTTCCGGCCCGACGGGCCAAGGACGCCGGTCGCGATGATTGAGCTGATCGTCGTCATGGCGCTGATCGCGCTCAACGGCTTCTTCGCCATGTCGGAGATGGCCCTGGTCACCTCGCGCCTGCCGCGCCTGCGGCAGATGGCCGAGACCAGCCGTGGCGCCCGCGCCGCGGTCAAGCTGGCCGAACACCCCGACAACCTGCTGTCCACGGTGCAGATCGGCATCACCCTGATCGGCGTGCTGACCGGCCTGCTCGGTGGCGAGGCCATCGGCCTGCTGGTCGCGGACTGGATCGACGACGTCGTCCCGGCGGCCGCCGAGTACGCGCGCCCGATCGGGCTGGGCACCGCGGTCGGCCTGATCACCGCCGGATCGGTGATCTTCGGCGAGCTCATCCCCAAGCGGCTGGCGCTGACCAATGCCGAGACCATCGCCAGCATGGTCGCGCTGCCGCTGGAGTTCCTGGCCACGGCGGCCAAGCCGGTGGTCTGGCTGCTCGGCGCGATCAACCGCGGCGTGCTGCGCCTGCTGGGCATCCGCGACGACGAGCGCGGCGCGATCTCCGAGGAGGAGATCCGCATGCTGGTCAGCGAAGGCCATGCCCAAGGCGTGATCGATGCCGACGAGCGCAACATGATGCACCGGGTGATGGCGCTCGGCGACCGCCAGGCCGAGAGCCTGATGACGCCGCGCACCCGCATCGCCTGGCTCGACGCCGCCGAGACGCTGGACGAGAACCTGGCCACGATGCGCGAGACGCCCTTCTCGCGCTATCCGGTGTATCGCGGCAGCGACGCCGAAGTGGTCGGCATCCTCGAGGTGAAGTCGCTGATCGACCGGCTGCGTACCGGTGACTTCGACCTGTTCGAGCAGCTGCGCGAGCCGCTGTTCGTGTCCGAGTCGACACCGGCGATGAAGCTGGTCGAGATCCTGCGCGAGGAACAGCAGTCGCTGGCCCTGGTGGTCGACGAATACGGCGACGTCACCGGGATCATCAGCGTCAACGACGTGCTCGAGGCGGTCATCGGCCGCACCTCGAGCGGCGAAGGCGCGGATGCCCATCCGCTGGTGGTCGAGCGCGACGACGGCTCGCTCCTGGTCGATGGCGCGCTGGGCGCGGACTCGCTGCGCGAACTCCTCGACGGCAAGGCCCTGCCCGACGGCGACGACCGCGACTACAACACCGCCGCCGGCATGACCATCGCCCACTTCGGCCGCATCCCGAGCGTCGGCGAGCACTTCGAATGGGCCGGCTGGCGCATCGAGGTCGTCGACCTCGACGGTCCCCGCATCGACAAGCTGCTGCTGCAGCGGATCGATGCCGCGTCCGTCGGCGATGGCTGAGCCCCACGCGCCGCCGCCGCGCGCCACCGCGCGCGCGGTGCTGGCCGCGCTGGCGGCGGGTCCGGCCGACGACGTCGTGACCCTGAGTTCGATGCTGGAAGGCCTGGGCGGCAGCCTGTTCGGCATGCTGCTGTTCATCGCCACCCTGCCCGCCTTCCTGCCGATCCCCGGCGTCGCCGGTGCGCTCAGCGGACCGCTGGTGATCCTGGTCGGACTGCAGCTGCTGGTGCTGATGCGCCGCCCCTGGCTTCCGCGCGTGGTCGCCCGGCGGGGTCCCAGGCGCGGCACGCTGGCACGCTTCGAGCACCGGATCTCGCCGTGGCTTGCGCGCCTGGAGCGCCTGGTGCGACCGCGGCTGCCGGGGATGATCGACCACCCCGCCGCGACCTTCTTCACCGGCCTGCTGCTGGTGCTGCTGGGCGTGCTGCTGGCGCTGCCGATCCCGTTCACCAACTACGTCTTCGGCGTGCTGCTGCTGGGCTATGCCTTCGCCCTGCTGGAGCGCGATGGCGCGCTGATGCTGGTGGTCTGGGGCGCCGGGCTGGTGGCGATCGCGGCCTTCGGCGCCGCCGGCGGCACGCTGGGCGCGCTGGCGGTGGACTGGATCACGCCCGGCCGCTGAGGCCCGCCACGTCGCCTCAGCCCAGCAGGCCGCGGAAGTCGTGTCCGGTCATCGGGTGGCCCAGCCAGTAGCCCTGGGCCAGGTCGCAGCCACGCTCGCGCAGCACGTCGTACTGGCCTTCCTTCTCCACGCCCTCGGCCACCACGGTGATGCCCAGCGAGTGCGCCATGGCGATGATCGCCGTGGTCAGCGCCAGGTCGTCGGGATCGCGCAGCACGTCGGCGATGAAGCTGCGGTCGATCTTGACGCCGTCCACCGGCACCCGCCTCAGGTGGCTCAGGCCGGAGAAGCCGGTGCCGAAGTCGTCCAGCCAGACCTTGACGCCGGCATCGCGCAATCGCGCCAGGAGGCTGCTCACGCGCAGCTCGTCGCCGATCACCGCGGTCTCGGTCAGCTCGACGTGCAGGCAGGCCGCCGGCAGCCCGATGTCCTCGAGCACCTCGTCGACGACCGTCGCCAGGTCGCCGTTGCGCAGCTGGCGCGGCGAGACGTTGACCGAGACGAAGAGTTCGCAGCCGGGAAAGTCGCGGCGCCACTGCATGGCATCGGCACACGCCGCGCGCAGCACCTGCGGGCCGATGGTCTCGATCAGGCCGCTCTGCTCGGCCACGTCGATGAACACCGAAGGCGCCACCGCGCCGTACTCGGGATGCTGCCAGCGCAGCAGCGCCTCGGCGCCGACCAGCCGGCGGTCTTCGAGCCGGTACACCGGCTGGTAGGCCAGGCTGAGTTCGCCGCGCTCCCAGGCGCCGCGCAGGTCCTGCTCCATCCGCACCCTGCGCTCCACCGCCTGGTCCATCGCCCGGCTGTAGAAGCGGTGGCAGTTCTTGCCGGCGACCTTCGCCTGGTACATCGCGATGTCGCCGTTCTTCATCAGCATCGTGGCGCCCACCGCGTCGTCGGGGAACACGGTCACGCCGATCGAGGTGCCCAGGAACACCTGCCGGCCTCCGACCACGATCGGCCGGCTGAGCTCGGCCACCAGGGTCTCGGCCAGGTGGCCGGCCACCTCGCGGATCGGGTCGGACGCGTCGACGTCGGACTCCACCAGGATCACGAACTCGTCGCCGCCGAAGCGCGCCAGCACCGCGCCCTCCCCGCCCAGGCGGTCCACCTGCTCGGAGATGCGGTTGGCGAACTGCACCAGCACTTCGTCGCCGGCGTCGTGTCCCAGGGTGTCGTTGACGCGCTTGAAGTCGTCGATGTCGGCGAACAGCAGCGCGAGCTGACGGCCGGCGCCGTGCAGCTCCATCAGCCTGCGGTCCAGCGCCTCGCGGAACGCGAGCCGGTTGCCGAGCCCGGTGAGCGCATCGGTGTAGGCCATGCGCCGCATGTCGCGGTCGTGGCGGGCGATGCTTTCGCGCATGCGACCGAAGGCACGCACCAGGTCGCCGACCTCGTCGCTGCGGCGGCTGTCGGGCATGCCGGCCACGAAGTTGCCGCCCTCGATCTGGCGCGCGGCATCGGCCAGCTCGCGCACCGGGCGCACGAGGGTGCGCTGCACCAGCATGCCCAGCCCCACCGCCAGCAGGACCAGGCCGGCCATCAGGGTGGCGATCCAGCCGGCGTGGCGCTGCCCGATCGCGGTCAGGCGCGCGCCCATGCCGGCGGTGGCCCGGCGCTCGTCGTCGATCACCGAGGCCAGCGAGTAGCCCAGCCGCAGCCCGCCGAGGCGCACGTCGCCGATGTACAACGGCACCGCGACGTCGAGCACCTCGTCGCTGGCCTGGATGTGCGGCGCGCGCGCGGTCACCACCTCGAAGGCCATCGGGTCGTCCATCACCTGGCCGTAGGTGCGGATGTCGCGCGAGCCGTCGTGGATCACCGCGCCGTCGTTGTCGTAGACCAGGGCATAGGCGACGTCCGGCTGGCGCAGTGCGGCGCGCAGCAGGCTTCCGATCTCGTCCAGGTCGAAGTAGTACAGCGGGTTGACCAGGCCGCGGGCGGTCTCGACCGCCGCGGCTTCCGAGCGTTCGGCCAGGCGGTCGAAGGCCAGCGCGTGCATCGACTCGCGGCCGAGGTCGAGCACTTCGCTGCGCATCACTTCCTGGCGGTGCAGGACCACCGCCACGACCGCCAGCACCGCAAGAACGGCGAGCACCAGGGAGGCGAGGAAGCGGGCATACAGTCCGCCGCCCGCCCTCATTCGACCACCTTGCCGACGTTGGCCACGCCCGCGCGCAGCAGGTCCAGCGCGCGCGCCGTCTCGGCGTCGATCGGCAGGAAGCGCGTGGTGCCGAAGAAGCGCTGCAGGGCCTCGCTGGCCGCGGGGTCGTTGGCCGCGCCGGCCAGCACCTCGCGCAGCCGCGCGGCGATCGCCGGCTCGAGGTCGCCGCGCACCATCTCCAGCCCGCGCGGAAAGGCGGCGGTGGAGTGGAACACGACGAGGTCGCGGCGGTAGCTCTCGGGCATCCGCTGCACGCTCTCCCAGTCGAGGTTGCTGAAGGCGCCGGCGTCGACCAGGCCCTTGTGCACCCAGGTGGAGATGTTGAGCTCGGAGCGCGCGAACAGGTAGCCGATCGAGCCTTCCGCCGGCCGGTCGGTCGGCGACAGCAGGATCTCGAGCTCCAGTCCGCGGCCGATCAGGGTCATTGCCGGCACGAAGTAGGCACTCGTCGAGCTGGGATTCTGGAACGCGATGCTGCGCCCGCGCAGGTCGGCCAGCCCGGCGATGCCGCTGTCACGGCGCGCGATGAACACCGTGTGGTACGCGCCGACGCCGTCGCGCTCGGTCAGCAGCAATGGCGTGGCACCGGCGCGCGTCTGCAGCGCCATCGCGCTGCCCGAGGTCTCGGTGACCCAGTCCACGCGGCCGCGGCGCAGATAGCTCTCCATCTGCTTGCTGTCGCGCGCCATCAGCACGCGGCCCTCGCGGATGCCGACATCGGCCATGCGCGGCACCACGTAGTCGAGAAGCTGGCGCAGCTGGTCGTAGTGCGCGGCGGGATCGTCGCTGATCCGCCCGAGCACCAGCACCCCCGGCTCGGCGGCCGCCACGGGGGCACCGAGTGCCGGGACACAGAAGGCGAGCGATGCAGCCATCGCGAGCAGGAGCTGGCGGAGGCGGCGGGGCATCTTGCGTGTGCTCGCACCGTGCAGGCGGGGAATGCCGCAGGTTAGCCGAAAACATGACCGCCAGCACATATCAATCCGGGTCCCGGGCCGCCAGCCTCGCCATGCGCTGGGCGTCCGCAAGCACCCCGCGCAACAGGCGCACCTCGCGTTCGTCCAGGTCGCAGCGCAGGAAGATCCGGCGCAGCTTGCGCATCGCCGACTCGGGTGCCCGGCCCTTGTGGAAGTCGATCACGTCGAGGGTCTCGCCGAGCTGGTCGAAGAAGCCCTCGAGCTGGGCATGGCTTGCCGGCGCCTCGCGGTGGCCGTCGCCGCCGCCGGTCGGCAGCCCGGCGCGCTCCAGGGTCGCCACCCGCAGCTCGTAGGCGAGTACCTGCACCGCCGCGGCCAGGTTCAGCGAGCTGTAGCCCGGATTGGCCGGGATATGCACCGCCGCGTGGCAGAGCTGCAGCTCGTCGTTCTCGAGCCCGGTGCGCTCGCGGCCGAAGACCAGGGCCACGGGCGCACCCGGCAGCGCCGCATCGAGCAGGCGCGCCGCGCCCGCGCGCGGCGACAGCTCCTCGAGCTGGATCCGTCGGCTGCGCGCGGTGCAGCCCAGCACCAGGCTGCAGTCGGCGACCGCCTCGGCAAGGCTGGCGACGATCGTCGCGTTCTCCAGCACATCGTCGGCACCGGCCGCCATCGCCACGGCGTCGGCGTGCGGAAAGCGCTCCGGCGCGACCAGCACCAGCCGCTCGAGGGCCATGGTCTTGATGGCGCGGGCAGCCGAGCCGATGTTGCCCGGATGCGACGTGCCGACGAGGACGATGCGGACTTCGCCCGCTGGCTGGACGGTGTTCATGGGCGCGAATGGTAAACTGTGCGGCGGCCTCGAGCCGTCCCGCTCTTTCCCCCTGCTGCCCATCCCAACGCCGGAGCCCCCCTGCGATGCAACAACCTGCCGTCAACATCATGGTCAAGGCGGCTCGCGCCGGTGGCAACATCCTGCTGCGCCACATGCACAAGCTCGACGCGATCAACGTCGTCGAGAAGGACCGCATGGACTATGCCAGCGAGGTCGACCGGCTCGCCGAGGCGGCGGTGGTGAAGGAACTGCGCCGGGCCTATCCGGAGTACGCGGTGCTCGGCGAGGAATACGGCGAGCAGAAGGGCAGCCGCGGCGCCAGCCGCTACACCTGGGTCATCGACCCGCTCGACGGCACCAGCAACTACCTCCGCGGCTTTCCCCACTGGTGCGTCTCGATCGCGCTGTGCGAAGGCCCGGAGCCGCTGCACGGGGTGATCTTCGATCCGCTGCGCAACGAGCTGTTCACCGCCACCCGCGGCGGCGGCGCGCAGCTCAACGAGAAGCGCATCCGCGTGGCCGAACGCAAGGACCTCACCGGGACGACCATCGCCACGGGCTTCCATCCGCGCGAGCGCCAGCGCACCGCCGCGCAGTTCGACGCGCTGCGCCAGGTGCTGTCGGTCGCGGAGGACGTGCGCCGCACGGGTTCGGCCGCGCTCGACCTGGCCTACGTGGCCGCGGGGCGCCTCGATGGCTATTTCGAGGCCGGGGTGCAGGCCTGGGACATCGCCGCGGGCATGCTGATGGTGCGCGAGGCCGGCGGCAAGGTCACCGACTACAAGGGCGCCGTGATGGGTCCTGTGCACGTGGCGATGCACAGCCGCCAGATCGTCGCCGGCAACCTGCGGGTGTCCGAGGCGCTGCAGAAGAACATCGTCGCCTCGGGCTACGCCGCGGCGTACTGAGCCTCGCGTCAGCCCCCTGCCCGGGGGCTTTGCGGCGGCGCTGCTTCACGACTTGTCCGGTGTTGTCTGTGGGGGCGGAGCCTTGTTCAGGGCGTTCGCCCCGATCCGGTCGCTTCGTGATGATCCGCGCCGCCCGTCCCGCACGCAGGGGGTGTGCTCCCCCGTCCTGTCCGCATCCTGCTCCCAAGGCCGGCCGCCGGCCATCCATGGCCGGCTGTACGCACACCCCCTGCGCGCGGGACGGGCACCCGCATTCGTCGGCTTCGGAGCGGACATCAAGAGCGTCGACTCCGGCCGCGTAATGCGGTGTCGAGTTCCGAGCCTGCCTTCTCTCCGGAACAGAACGAAGCTCATGCCGCCGCCTAAACCCGGCACGCGCCATGCGGAACGGCGCACATTGGATGCGACGAGCTGCTCGCCGCACGCGACTGCTGCGGCGCCGAAAAGGGCAGGAAAGAATGTTCTTCTCCCGAGCTCGGCAAGAACCAGAAGGCGGCATTCTCCCCAAACTCAGCGGTTCGGGCGTCGGCGGATTTCGGACCGTCGTCCGGAGCGGTTCCGGCCGCAGGACGCAGCGCCTGCGCCACGGCCGGCGCACGGTTCCTGCTCTTCCTTGCTCTTGCTCTTGCACCGGTCCACCGCGGCCTGCATCGCTTTGGCGCGTGGCCTGCTGACGGGAAGTCAAGGAGGAGATGCCGGCCCGACGGGCCGGCATCGGGGGACATGAGCGGCAGCAGGCCATGCGTCGAAGCGCCGCGGAGCAGGCAGCACCTGCGCGTTGCCTCCCCCGGAGAGCAGCCACAAAAAAACCCCGCCACGAGGCGGGGTTTCCTGTTTGCTGCCGTGGCTGCCGTGCCAGCGCCTCAGGGCCTGCGGGCGAGCTCGGCTTCGTCGCGCGCCTTGGGCAGCAGGTCCTGCTTGGTGACCCTGAGGAAGCCCATGGTCAGCAGCGGACAGGCCACCAGGATCGACGACAGCGTGCCGATCACGATGCCGGCCATCATCGCCAGCGACATGCCTTCCAGCGAACCGCCGCCGTAGAGGAACAGCGCCAGCACGGTCAGGAAGGCCACCACCGAGGTGATGATCGTGCGCGACAGCGTCTGGTTGATCGAGGCGTTCAGCACCTCCATCGGCGGCGCGCGCATGCTGCGGAAGTTCTCGCGCACGCGGTCGAAGACCACGATGGTGTCGTTGATCGAGAAGCCCATCACCGACAGCAGGCCGGCGAGCACGGTCAGGTCGAACTCCTGGCCGCTGATCGCGAACCAGCCGGCCACGATCAGCACGTCGTTGAGTGTGGTGACGATGGCCGCGACCGCGAACTTCCATTCGAAGCGGAAGCCGATGTAGATCAGGAAGCCGACGACCACGAACAGCACCGCGTACAGGCCGTTCCAGGCCAGGTCGCGGCCAACCTGCGGCCCGACGAACGCGCTGCTCTGGATGGTGGCGCTGTTGCCCTCGACCGACGCCGCTTCCAGCACTTCGGTCGCGGTGCGCGAGGTGGCCTCGGCGCTGGTCTCGCCATCGCGCGGCTGCAGGCGCACCAGCAGGTCGCTGCCGCTGCCGAAGGTCTGCACCTGTGCGCCCGGATAGCCGGCGTCGGCCAGGCGCTCGCGCACGCCGTCGACGTTGGCCGGCTGCTGGAAGCGCAGCTCGACCACGGTGCCGCCGGTGAAGTCGAGCGCGTAGTTGAAGCCCTTGCCGGCGATCGCGCCGATGGCGACGACGGTGAGCAGCACGAAGGCGGCCACCGACACCCAGCGCAGGCGCATGAAGTCGATGTTCGGGGTGGCCGGGATGAGGCGCAGGGGAAAGATGTTCATGTGTCGTGTGCCCGCGTCAGATGGCCAGGGTCTTGAGCTTGCGCTTGCCGCCGTAGACCAGGGTGGCGATGCCGCGCGAGACGGTCACCGCGGTGAACACCGAGGTCAGGATGCCGATCACCATGGTCACCGCGAAGCCCTTGAGCGGGCCGGTGCCGAAGGCGAACAGCGCGATGCCGGCGAGCAGCGCGGTCATGTTGGAGTCGAAGATCGTGCCCGAGGCCTTGTCGTAGCCGTTGGCGATCGCCGCCCTGGGCGGCATGCCCGCGCGCAGCTCCTCGCGGATCCGCTCGTTGATCAGCACGTTGGCGTCCACCGACATGCCGATCGACAGCGCAAGTCCGGCGAAGCCCGGCAGCGACATGGTCGCGTTGAACACGCTCATGATCGCGACCACCATCAGGAGGTTGAGCAGCAGCGCGACGCAGGTGAACAGGCCGAACATCCGGTAGTAGATGCCGAAGAACAGCAGGGTGAACACGAAGGCGTACAGCACCGCGGTCGTGCCGCGCGCCACGTTCTCCTTGCCGAGGCTGGGACCGACGATGCGCTCTTCGATGAAGTCCATCGGCGCGGCCAGCGAGCCCGAGCGCAGAAGCCGCGCCAGGCCGTCGGCCTCGGCCTTCTCCAGGCCGGTGGTCTGGAACTGCTTGCCGAAGACGCCGTTGATGTTGGCGACCGAGATCACCTCTTCGCTCACGCGGAAGCTGCGGACGTCCTCGCCCGCGGCGTTCGTGGTCACCTGCGGCACGCGCTCGATGTACACCACCGCCATCGGCTTGCCCACGCTCACCGTGGTGAAGTCGAACATGCGCTGGCCGCCGAGGTTGTTGAGCGTGACGCTGACCGCGGGCATGCCGTTCTCGTCCAGCGTCGACTGTGCGGCGACCATCTGCTCGCCCGACGCGATCACGCGCTTGGACAGCAGCACCGGGATCGGCTTGCCGTCGATGCCGGTCTCGCGCCGGTAGTACACGCGTGCTTCCGGCGGGACGCTGCCCGAAGCCACGGCGTCGTAGGGGTCGCCATCGATCACCGCGCGGTATTCCAGCGTCGCAGTGGCGCCGATCATGCGCTTGGCTTCGGCGGTGTCCTGCACGCCCGGGAGCTGCACGACGACGCGGTCGTTGCCCTGGCGGGTGATCACCGGCTCGCCCACGCCCACTTCGTCGACGCGGTTGCGCAGGGTGGTGATGTTCTGGTCGATCGCGTCGGCCGAGATCTGGTTGAGCTCGGTCTCGGGCACGCGGATGGTGATGCGGCTGCCCACGGCCTCGCGCAGGAGCGTCGGCTGCGCGGTGGCCAGCAGTGTCATCGCGCGGTTGGCGTCGGCGGCGTCGCTCAGCTGGGCCACGGTCGTGCCGGTGGCGTTGCGCTCGACCGATTCATAGCGGATGCGGTTGTCGCGCAGGATCGCGCGGACCTCGTCGGCGTAGGCGTCCAGGCGCTTGTCCAGCGCGGCCTTCTGGTCGACCTGGAGCACGAAGTGCACGCCGCCCTGCAGGTCGAGGCCGAGCAGCATCGGCTTGGCGCCGAACCAGGACAGCCAGTCCGGCACGGTGGACGCGAGGTTGAGCGCGACCACGTAGTCTTCGCCGAGCACGGGGCGCAGCGCGTCCGCGGCGCGGGTCTGGTCGTCCAGGTCCAGCAACCGGACCATGCGCTCGCCCTCGCCTTCGGTGTCGACCGACTTCGGCGTCACGCCGGCCGTCGACAGCGCCTGGTCGATCTTCGCGTCCAGTTCGACGCCGGTGGCGGCGCCGCGGTTGGACGTGATCTGCACCGAGGGATCCTGCGGGTAGATGTTCGGCAGCGCGTAGAGCGTCGCCAGCAACACCACGAGGAGGATGGTGACGTACTTCCAGCGGGGAAATTCGAGCATGGTCAGGTCTTGCGCGAGGTCGTCCCGCGGGCGGGAGTGACGGGTTCTGGAGCAGGCGTCGGCACGGGCCGGCGCTTACGCCGGGCCCCGTGCCTCCGGCGGGTGTCAGGCGGCCTTGAGCGAGCCCTTGGGCAGCACGTTGCCGACGGCGTTCTTCTGCACGCGGATCTCGACGTTGTCGGCGATCTCGACGGTGATGAAGCTGTCGCCCACGCGGCGCACCACGCCGGCGATGCCGCCGCTGGTGATCACCTCGTCGCCGACCGAGAGCTTCTCGACCATGGCGCGGTGTTCCTTGGCGCGCTTCATCTGCGGGCGGATCATCAGGAAGTACATGATCAGCAGCAGGATCACCGGGAAGGCGAACATGCTCAGCGGGCTCTGCGCCGCGGGAGCGGCCTGGGCGTAGGCGGGGGCGATGAAGAAGTCGAGCAGGTTCATTCAGGGCGGTCCGATGCGGAAATCAGCGAAACAGTATGCCACGGGCCCACTGGGCCCGTGCTCCGACCTGTAGGAGCGGCTACAGCCGCGATTGCCAGGTCCGACCGGGACCGGACGCCGATCGCGGCTGTAGCCGCTCCTGCAAGTGGGCGGGTCAGGCCCCGGGGGCCTGCCGTGCCGCGAGGAAAGACCGCCGGAAGGCCCCGAAGGTTCCCGAGGCGATCGCGGCGCGCATGTCGGCCATGAGCTTCTGGTAGTACCAGAGGTTGTGCAGGGTGCCGAGGATCGGTCCCAGCATCTCGTTGCAGCGGTCGAGGTGGCGCAGGTAGGCGCGGGTGTAGCCGCCGCTGCAGGCCGCGCAGCCGCAGCCCTCCTCGATCGGCCGCAGGTCGCGCTCGTACTTCGCGTTGCGGATGCGCACCGTGCCGGTGGAGGTGAAGTAATGGCCGTTGCGGGCGTTGCGGGTGGGCATCACGCAGTCGAACATGTCCACGCCGCGGGCCACGCCGTCGACCAGGTCCTCCGGCCGGCCCACGCCCATCAGGTAGCGCGGCCGGTCGACGGGCAGTTGCGGGCAGGTGTGCTCGAGCATCGCGTTGCGCTCGGCCTCGGTCTCGCCTACCGCCAGCCCGCCGATCGCATAGCCGTCGAAACCGATGTCCCGGAGGCCGGCCGCCGAGCGCGTGCGCAGGTCCTGGTGCACGCCGCCCTGCACGATGCCGAACAGCGCCGCGTCGTTGCCCTCGTGGGCCCGCTTCGAGCGCCCGGCCCAGCGCAGCGACAGCTCCATCGAGCGCTCGATCACCCGCGGGTCGACCGGCTGGCCGTCCTTCTGCACCGGCGGGCACTCGTCGAAGATCATCACGATGTCCGAGCCCAGCACCTTCTGGATGTGCATCGATTCCTCGGGGCCGAGGAAGACCCTCGAGCCGTCGATGGGCGCGGCGAAGGTCACGCCGGCCTCGGTGATCCTGCGCCGGTGCGCCAGCGAGAACACCTGGAAGCCGCCGGAGTCGGTGAGGATCGGACCGTCCCAGCGCGCGAAGCCGTGCAGGCCGCCGTGGGCCTCGATCACTTCGAGGCCCGGGCGCAGGTAGAGGTGGAAGGTGTTGCCGAGGATGATCTCGGCGCCGAGGTCGCGCACCTGCCCGGGCAGCATGCCCTTCACCGTGCCGTAGGTGCCCACCGGCATGAAGGCAGGCGTCTCCACCGTGCCGCGGGGGAACGTCAGCCGCCCGCGGCGGGCGGCGCCGTCGCTGGCGAGCAATTCGAACTGCATTCGGGACATCGGCGGCCTGGCGTGGAAAGGGCCGCCCATTGTCGCGGTCTCAGTCGAAGCCGACCAGCGCGTCCTCGGCCAGCCGCAGGCGCAGCGGCGCGCCGGGCGCCAGCGCGCGCAGCGCGGCCACGTCGGCATCCTCCAGGTCCACCTCCACCACCGCGCCGCCGCCCAGGCGCAGCCCGATGACATGGCCGGGGCCGCGGAACGACAGCGCCACCAGCTCCGCCGCCACCGGACCCTCGGGGTCGGGCCGCAGCGCATGGGGCCGCAGCAGCACCTCGCCGCGGCGCCCGAGGCCGACGGCGGACGCCGGCACCAGGGTTCCGCGACCGATGAAGCCGGCCACGAAGCGGTCCAGCGGGCGCCGGTACAGCGCCTCGGCGCAGTCCCACTGCAGGATGCGGCCGCGGTCCATCACGCCGATGCGGTCGGCCATGGTGAAGGCCTCGGACTGGTCGTGGGTCACCATCAGGACGGTCGCGCCGGAGGCCTTCAGCAGGCCGCGCAACTCGGCCGCCAGTTGCTGCCGGGTATCGGTATCGAGGTTGGAGAAGGGCTCGTCGAGCAGCAGCAGCGCCGGCCCCGGCGCCAGCGCGCGCGCCAGGGCCACGCGCTGCTGCTGGCCGCCGGACAGCTCGTGCGGATAGGCACCGCCCCGATCGCCCAGGCCGACCAGGGACAGCATTTCGGCCACCCTCGCCCGCTGCTCCACGCGCGCGCGGCCGCGCAGGCCGAAGGCGATGTTCGCCGCCGCGTCCATGTGCGGGAACAGCGCGTAGTCCTGGAACATCATCCCGACGCTGCGCTGCTCCGGCGGCAGCGACAGCCCCGGCGCGGCCACGCGGCGACCCTGGACGTCGATGCTGCCGTCCAGCACCGGCTCGAAGCCCGCGACCGCGCGCAGCACCGTGGTCTTGCCGCAGCCCGATGCGCCGAGCAGGCAGCCGATCTCGCCCGCGCCCAGCGCCAGCGACAGGGCGTCGACCACGACGCGCGTCCCGCCTTCCGGGGCCGGATAGCCGACGCGGATGCCCGTGATGTCCAGCAGCGCCTCGGTCACGCCATCCTCTCCCGTCCATAGCGCACGCCGGTGCGTGCCAGCAGTACCACCGGCAGCAGGCCGACGGCGACGATCAGCAGCGCCGCCACCGCGCCTTCCTCATAGGTGCCCCGCGAGGCTTCGGCATAGAGCCAGGTCGCGAGGGTCTCGAAATTCAGTGGCCGCAGCAGCAGGGTGGCCGGCAGCTCCTTCATCGCGTCGACGAAGACCAGCAGCGCGGCCGCGGCCATCGCCGGGCGCAGCAGCGGCAGGTGGATGCGCCGCAGCGTGCTGCCCGGCGCGTGGCCGAGGCTGGCCGCGGCCTGGTCGAGGCTGGGCGGGATGCGCGCGAGGCCGGATTCGACGCCGCCGGCGGCGATCGCCAGGAAGCGCACCGCATAGGCCAGCACCAGCGCCGACGCCGAGCCCATCAGCAGCATCCGCGGCGTCATGCCGAAGCCGGACAGCACGGCGTTCGCGCCGTCGTCGAACCAGGCCAGCGGCAGCAGCAGGCCGATCGCCAGCACCGTGCCCGGCACCGCGTAGCCGAGGCTGCCGGCGCGCAGCGCAAGCAGCGCGCCGGCGGGCCGCCGGCGGCCCTGTGCCAGGCGCATCGACCAGCCCAGGACCAGGCCGGCGGCCAGGGTCACCACCGTCGCCGCAAGCGCCACGCCCACGGTATTGCCAACGCTGGCCAGCAGCTGCGGCGAGACGCCGTGGCGGCCGATGCGCTCCAGGGCCTCCCAGGCCAGGTAGCCCGCGGGCAGCACGAAGCCGACCAGCACCGGGAACAGGCCGAGCGCCAGCGCCAGCGCCGCCGCGCCGCCGCGCAGCCGCCGCGGCCGCATTGGTCGCGGCCGTTCGCCGGCCGCATAGCGCTGCCGCCGCCGCGCATGGCGCTCCAGCGCCAGCAGCGCGACCACGATCGCCAGCATCGCCAGCGCGATCTGCGCCGCGCCGGGCAGGTCCGAGCGCGTCACCCAGGTGGTGTAGACCGCGACGGTCATCGTCTGCACCCCGAGGAACTCGGATGCGCCGATGTCGTTGAGCACTTCCATCAGCGCCAGGGCCGTGCCGATCGCGATCGCCGGCCGCGCCAGCGGCAGCGCCACGCGCCGGAACACCTGCAGCGGAGTCGCCCCCAGGGTGCGCGCCGCGTCCAGCAGGCCGGCGGCCTGGGTCATGAACATCGCGCGCGTGGTCAGGTAGACGTAGGGATAGAGCACGAAGCCCAGCAGGACGATGCAGCCGGCCAGGCCGCGGATGTCGGGCAGGCGGAAGTCACGCGGGCTCTCATGTCCCAGCAGGTCGCGCACCAGGCCCTGCACCGGACCCAATGGATGCAGCAGGTCCAGGTAGGCGAAGGCGACGATGTAGGTCGGCACCGCCAGCGGGAGCAGCAGCGCCCAGGCGACGGTGCGCCGCCCGGGGAAGTCGAACGCGGTGACCAGCCAGGCCGCGCCGGTGCCGATCGCCACCACCAGCGCGCCGACGCCGAGCAGCAGCGCCAGCGTGTTGCGCACCGCCCCGGGAAGGACATAGCGCGCAACGTGGGTCCACAGCCCCTCCTGCCCGCCCTGCAGCGCGGTCCAGGCCAGCGAGGCCAAGGGCAGCAGCACCAGCGCCGCGATCGCCACCGCGGCCCACTGCCAGGGCCCTTCGGGCAACAGCCGGCCGAAGCCACGACGGGGCACGCCGTGGACGACCGGGTGCAGCACACCCGCTGGCATTCCCGTCGCCGCCATGCCGCCGGATCAGTTGTCGAAGCCGACCTTGTCGACCAGCGCGCTGGCCTCGCGGCGGTTGGCCACCACCTCGGTCAGCGGCAGCGGATCGACGGTGAGCTCGCCGAAGCTCGCGACCACCGGGTCGAGTTCGACGCCGGCCTTCACCGGATATTCGTAGTTGGCGCGCGCATACAGGCTCTGCGCCTCGTCGGACACCAGGTATTCCATCAGCGCCACTGCGTTGTCACGGTTGGGCGCGTGGCGGGCCAGGGCCGCGCCGCTGATGTTGACGTGGGTGCCGCCGTTGTCGACGTCGAAGGTCGGGCGGATGACCTTGATCGCCTCGCCCCACTGGTGCTGCTCGGAGCCCGGCTCGGCGTTCTTCATGCGGCCGACGTAGTAGGCGTTGGCGATGCCGATGTCGCAGATGCCGGCGAGGATGTCGCGGGCCACGTCACGGTCGCCGCCGGCGGCCTTGCGCGCGAGGTTGGCCTTGACGCCGCGCAGCCAGGTCTCGGTCTGCGCCGCGCCGTGGTGGGCGATCATCGCCGCGAACAGGCTGGTGTTGTACGGATGCTGGCCGGAGCGGATGCAGACCTTGCCCTTCCACTTCGGGTCGGCCAGGTCCTCGTAGTGGAAGCCCTCGAGGTCGAGGTCCTTGTGCGCGTACAGCACGCGGTCGCGCAGGCTCATCGCGAACCACTGGTCGTCACCGCCCCGCAGGTGTTCCGGGATGGCCGATTCCAGCGCCGCGGACTGCAGCGGCTGGGTATGGCCAGCCTCGACCAGGTCGAGCATGTTGCCGGTGTCGACCACCATCAGCACGTCGGCCACCGAGCGCTCGCCCTCGGCGCCCAGGCGTTCGAGCAGGCCGTCCTTGAGCAGCACGGTGTTGACCCGGATGCCGGAGCTGGCGGTGAACGCGTCCAGCAGCGGCTGGATCAGGCCCGGCTCGCGGGTGGTGTAGAGGTTGACCTCGCCGCCCGAGGCCGGCGCAGCGGCCGGGGCATCGGTCGACGCCGTGCCGGTGGCCGCCGCGCTGGCGTCGGCATCGGCCGCGGGCTGGCTGCCGCCACACGCGGCGAGCAGGAGGATGGCGCAGGCGCTGGCGAGCGCGGCGCGGGGCAGGCGGAATGAAGGGTTCACGGACAACTCCTGTGGCGGGCACGAGCGCGGCCGGGCCGCTTAATGAGAATGATACTCGACAACACCCGGATCAATCGTTGCGATGGAGCAACATCGCGTCGCCATAGGAGAAGAACCGGTAGCGCTCGCGTACCGCGTGCGCATACGCCGCCAGCACCCGCTCGCGCCCGGCGAAGGCCGACACCAGCATCAGCAGCGTCGATTCCGGCAGGTGGAAGTTGGTCAGCAGGATGTCGGCGGAGGTGATCCGGTAGCCGGGCACGATGAAGATCGCGGTTTCGCCGGCGAAGGGGTGCAGAACGCCCTCCACCGTCGCCGATTCCATCGCACGCATGACCGTGGTGCCCACGGCCACCACCCGGCCGCCAGCGGCGCGCGTGCGCCGCACCTGCTCGACCAGAGCCGCGCCGACGTTGATCCACTCGCTGTGCATGCGGTGCTCGCGCACGTCGTCCACGCGCATCGGCTGGAAGGTGCCGGCACCCACGTGCAGGGTGACGTGGCCGGCCTGCACCCCGCGCGCGTGCAGCGCGTCGAGCAGCGCCTGGTCGAAGTGCAGGCCCGCGGTGGGCGCGGCCACCGCGCCGGCCTCGCGCGCGAACACGGTCTGGTAGCGCTCGGCGTCGTCGGCGCCGGGGTCGCGCTGGATATAGGGCGGCAGCGGCATCCGCCCGGCCTTCTCCAGCCAGGACTGCAGCGCCCCGTCGACATGGAAGCGCAGGTGGTGGAAGCCGCCGTCGCGCCCCACCACCTCGGCCACGCCGCCGGCGTCGAGCTCGATCAGGTTGCCGGGCTTGGGCGTCTTGCTGGCGCCGACCTGGGCGCGCGCCTCGTTGCCCGGCAGCAGCCGCTCGATCAGGATCTCGACCCGCCCGCCGCTGCCCTGCTTGCACCCGAACAGGCGCGCCGGGATCACCCGGGTGTCGTTGAACACCAGCAGGTCGCCCGCGCGCAGGAAGTCGGGCAGGTCGCGCACCTGGTGGTCGCCATGGCCGGCGTCGCCGGGCGGGACCACCAGCATGCGGCTCGCCGAGCGCTCGGGAAGCGGCACCTGCGCGATCAGTGCCGGCGGCAGGTCGAAGGCGAAATCGGACTTCTTCAAGCGGGCCTCAACGTTCGAACTTGGTCGACAGCAGCAGGGTCGAGGTGGTGCGTTCCACGCCATCCAGCGCGCCGATGCGGTCGGTGAGCGCGTCCATCTCGCCGATCGTCGCCACCACCACCATCGCCACCAGGTCCCAGGCGCCGTTGACCGAATGCAGCGCGCGCACGCCCGGGTACTGGCGCAGCGCCTCGACCACGCCCGGCGCCTGCTTGGGGAACACGGTGATCATGACCAGCGCGCGGATGCGCTCGCGTTCGTGCTGGTCGTCCACCCGCACGGTGTAGCCCGCGATCACCCCGCTGCGCTCCAGGCGCTCGATCCGGCTCTGCACGGTGGTCCGCGACAGCTGCAGCCTGCGCGCGATCGCCGCGGTGGGCATGCGCGCGTCCTCGCGCAGCAGCGAAAGCAGGGCTTCGTCGGCGGGGCTCAGCTTCATGGCCGGATTCTATCGTCGATCCGCCGAAAACCACAGGGTTTCCGAGCAGATCGCACCTACCAACCGACGAACGCCTCCCGATACGATAGGGAATCGCCCGGCCATCCGGGCCTCGCCACGTCCGGAGGAACCGCCATGACCGCCACCATCACCGCCCTCGCCCCGCTCCGCGCCCGCAAGGGCCAGCGCCGGACCACGGGTCTCGACGACGCCACCATCGCGCGTTTCGCCGAAGGGCACTCCGACCTGGTCGCCGCCATCGACGCCGCCGCGGCGGAATTCGCGCGCATCGAGGCCGACTGCGCCGACCTGCTGGATCTCGACGAGGACGCCCAGATCCAGGCGGTCCAGGCCGGGTTCGTCAACTTCTATCCCCAGGATGGCGTGAACCCCTACGTGGCGCTGGCCGCCCGCGGCCCCTGGATCGTGACCCTCAAGGGTGCGGTGCTCTACGACACCGGCGGCTACGGCATGCTCGGCTTCGGCCACGCGCCCGCGCAGGTGCTGGAGGCCATGGCGAAGCCGCAGGCGCTGGCCAACATCATGACCCCGAACCTCTCGCAGCTGCGGCTGGACCGCGCGCTGCGTGCCGAGATCGGCCAGGCCGCCGGCGCGTGCCCGTACGCGGCCTTCATGTGCCTCAACTCCGGTTCGGAGTCGGTGTCGCTGGCCGCACGCATCGCCGACACCAACGCCAAGACCATGACCGACGCCGGCGGCCGCCACGCCGGGCGCACGGTCAAGCGCCTGGTGGTCAAGGGCGCCTTCCACGGCCGCACCGAAGCCCCGGCGCTGTATTCCAATTCCACCCGCAAGGCCTACGAAAACGCGCTGGCCAGCTACCGCCACGAGGACAGCGTGCTGGTGGTGGCGCCCTACGACATCCAGGCGCTGAAGCAGGCCTTCGCGGATGCCGATGCCAAGGGCTGGTTCATCGAGGCGATGTTCCTCGAGCCGGTCATGGGCGAAGGCGATCCCGGCCGCAGCGTGCCGGTGGACTTCTACGCCGCGGCGCGCGCGCTGACGAAGGCGCACGGCTCGCTGCTGCTGGTGGATTCGATCCAGGCCGGCCTGCGCGCCACCGGCGCGCTGTCGATCGTCGACTACCCGGGCTTCGAGGGCCAGGAAGCGCCGGACATGGAGACCTATTCCAAGGCGCTCAACGCCGGCCAGTTCCCGCTGTCGGTGCTCGCGGTCAACGCGCGCACGGCGGGCATCTACAAGCGCGGCACCTACGGCAACACCATGACCGGCAACCCGCGTGCGGCCGACGTTGGCGTCACCGTGCTGGGGATGGTGACGCCCGCCGTGCGCGCGAACATCCGCCTCCGCGGCGAGCAGGCGCTGGCGAAGCTCGAGGCGCTGAAGGCGGAGCTGGACGGGCTGATCACCAAGGTCCAGGGCACCGGGCTGCTGTTCTCGTGCGAACTGGCACCGGGCTTCAAGGGTTACGGCGCGGGCTCGACCGAGGAGTGGCTGCGCGAGCAGGGCCTGGGCGTGATCCACGGCGGCGAGAACTCGCTGCGCTTCACCCCGCGCTTCGAGATGGGCGAGGACGAACTCGACCTGGTGGTGTCGATGGTGAAGCGCGCGCTGCTGGAAGGGCCACGGGTGAAGGCCGCGGCCTGATACGGACACCCGCGCCACTGGAATCCGGTCGTGGACTGGATCGCTGGAATCCGGTCGTGGGCTGGATCGCGGCTGTAGCCGCTCCTACAGTGGTGGGCAGGCCGTTCCTGTAGGAGCGGCTACAGCCGCGATCATCCCTGTACCGAAGCGCGCGGTTGAAGCCGCCCTACTCCCAGCAGCGGTCCGCGCGGCCCTTGAGCGTTCCGGTACGCCCACAGTCGCGGGGGGCGATCCGGCCTTCGGTGTGCTCGACCACCCTGCGGCTCCCCGCGCGGTCTCCGACCAGCGAGAAGGCGTCGTACAGGCGCCCGGTCACCGTACGCGCTTCGTAGCGCAGCGTGTCGCCGTCGATGCGCACGACCTGGAACAGCTGGGTGTCTTCGCCCACCGGGGCCATGGTGTCGCGGGCCTCCTGTGACAGGAGGTACTGCTTGGCGCCGGCCACCGAGACGACGTACTGGGGCGTGGCCGCCCCCGAGTCACCGGCGCGACGGCCGTAGGTGTGGTCGTGCCCCTGCAGCACGAGGTCCACGTCATGGCGCTCGAGCACCGGCATCAGGTGCTCGCGCAGCAGGGCGTTGTCGCGCCCTTCCCGCGGCGAGTACATCGGCTGGTGGATGGTGACGATCGACCAGGCGCGCGGGTTGTCGCGCAGCACGCCATCCAGCCATTGCGCCTGCGCGGCGGCGGTGCCGAGGTCCAGGGCCGAGGTGCCGTCGAGCACGACGAAGCGGGCGTCGTGCATGTCGAACCAGTAGGTGGTGGCTTCGGCGCCGGGCGCCCCGTTGCCGGGCAGCGCGAACATGTGTGGCCAGTGCAGGCCGAGCACGCGGCGCTCCTGCGGCGTGTCCTCGAACTCCTCGAAGTATTCGTGGTTGCCGGTCACGGGGGCGATGAGCATGGTCGCGGCGACGGGGGCGGTGATGTCGGTCCATTCGCCCCACTCGTTGTCGTCTTCGCCGTCGCCGCCGCTGACCAGGTCGCCGGCGAAGAGTGCGAGGCGCGCGCGCGGGGCGTGGCGCAGGGCTTCGAGGAGGACGCGGCTGCCGTGGCTGGCGTTCTTGTTCTGGGTGTCGCCGAAGTACAGGAACTCGAGCGCGGTGCCGGGCGCGGCGGCAGTGCGCAGCTGGCGCCACGGGCTCCACCAGCCGGTGCCGCCCTGTACGCGGAAGGCGTAGAGCGTGTCGGGTTCGAGGCCGTCGACGTCCAGCTGGTGCTGGCTGCCGGCGCCGTTTTCGGTGGTGAAGGCGGTGCTGCGGGCAGCCAGGCTGCGCGGCTCGCCGACGGCGGGCGAGTCGCCCGCGACCACCAGCTCCAGCCGCGGCGCTTCGACGCCTGCGGCGGTGCGCCACGACACCTGGAAGCCGCGCGCGGGATCTTCCACCGGAGAGGCGACGATGCGGTCCGGGTACGCCGCGGGTGCGTAATGGAGATCACCTGCCGGGACCAGCGTGTTGGGCTCCAGCGCGACGATACCGGGGCCGAAGGCTTCATCGGCGAAGGCGGGTCCGGCCAGCAGCAGGGCGGGCAGCAGCGCAGTCAGCAGCCGCGCGCGGCAAGGTCTGGCCGCGGGCCTGGACCTGTTCACGGTTGCAGCCGCGCCGTCGCGCGGTGACATCGACCCGTCGGCGCGGGTCAACGCGCGCATGCAGGCAACTCCAGGGCCGAGGCGATCTCGCGCCAGTCGATGGCCACGGCGCCCTGGTCGTCGTGCACCGCGTACAGCACGCCGTCGGGGAAGCCCGTGGCCGGCGCGTCGTGCAGCCAGATGCCGTCGGTGTTGGCGACGGTGGGACCGGCCACCGCGCCGACGTGGTCCAGCGAGCCACGCTCGAACAGGTGGAAGGATGTTCGGCCCTTGCCCTGCTCGGTGGTGATCCACCAGCCGCTGCCGTCGGCGCAGGTCTTGAGCACGATGCCCTCGGCCTGCGCCTGCAGGAATTCCGCGCCGATGGTGCGTCCGCTGTACTTGCCCGCGAGGTCGTAGACCTTGAACTCGTTGGCGTAGGTCTCGTCTTCCTCGGCGATCAGCAGCTGGTCGTTGGCGGGATCGCCCCAGAGCGATTCGACCACGCGCAGCGCGCCGTCGGGGCTGGTGTCGCCGAACGCGCCGACATGACGGGCCGCGAAGCCGTTGCCCTGCGGGGCGAAGGCGAAGCGGTGCACGCGACGGTCGAGCTGGTCCAGTGGCGGCAGGATGTCCTCGCCCTGGGCGTCTTCCCCCGTCATCCAGGCGTCGGTCACGTAGATCTCGTAGCCTCCGTCGACCTCGTTGATCCACAAGCCGTAGGGCAGCTTGAGCACGTCGGCGCCGAACTCGGCGACGGTCTGCATGCCCGGCAGGCGAAGCACCTGCACGCGACGGTTGTCACGCTCGACCACGAAGGCGAGGTCGTCGGCGACGGCGATGCCGTTGGGGCGGTCGAACTGCCCCGCACCCGCGCCTCGCTCGCCGACATGCCGCACGAGCGCGCCCGTGGCACCGTCGTACACCACCAGGCGATGGGTGGACTTGGCGGTGGCCAGCAGCAGCACCTGGCCGTCGGGCGCGGTCCAGCTCGCAACCGAGTCGATGTTGTCCTCCGGGGTCATCGGGGTGGCGAAGGCCTCCGGAACGGTCACGGCCTCCGCGGCATCCGCGCGCACGGCCTCGCGGGCGCGATCAGCGCGATCCTCGGCGTCTTCGACCATGGCACTGCCGGCGTCGGGTGCCGTTGCCCCGCCGCAGGCGGCGAGCGCCAGCGCCAGTCCGCTGATGGCGAGCGCGCGCAAGGCTGCGTTCGGGATGGTCCGGTTCTTCATCATGTGCATCCTCAGAAATTGACCTTGACGCCGAGCGTGTAGCTGCGGCCATAGAGTTCGTTCTGCAGCGTGGTCGCCGGCGTGCCCTGGTAGAGCTCCAGCGGCTCGTCGAGCAGGTTTGAGGCTTCGAGGTACAGGCTCCAGTTGTCGGCGACCCTGTAGTCCAGGCTGAAGTCGAGCTGGGTGTTGGGCGCGACCCAGAGGTCGTAGCGGCGGTCGCTGCCGATCTCGTCCAGGTACTCGCTGCGATACACCGCCGCCAGGCGGGTGCTGACGCGCTCGTTCTCCCAGCCGATGTGCGCGCTGTACAGGCGCTCGGAGGACAGCGGGAGCATGAACTCCTCCCCCGCGCGGTCCTCGGTGCCGGCCACGAACTCGGTGTCGAGCCAGGTGCCGCTCAGCCCCACGAGCAGGCCGCTCCACGCACCCGGAAGGAAGTCCAGCTTCTGCTGCCAGTTGAGCTCCACGCCCAGCACGCTCGCGTCTTCGCCGTTGACCGGGCGGGTCACGTCATAGCCCGGGAAGGCCGGATCGTCGTTGGTCCAGGTCTCGACGATGTAGCCGTCGATCGACTTGTGGAAGATGCCGGCAGAGAAGATGCCCGAGTCGCCGATGTAGCGCTCGAACGACAGGTCGAAGTTCAGCGATTCGTAGGGATCGAGCTGCGGGTTGCCGAGGTCGACCTCCTCGTCGTCGCGGTTGATGCTGGCGCGCGGCGTGATGTCGCCGAAGCCCGGGCGCGCGATGGTCTTGGTGACCGCGCCGCGCAGCACCCAGTCGCCGTCGGTGTCGTAGCGCAGGTGCAGGCCGGGCAGCACGCTGGTGTAGGACTTGGACGCCGACGACGGCGCGGCGGTGAGCTCGCCATCCTCGTCCAGGTCCACCATCCATCCGCTGGCGTCGAAGTCGGTGCGTTCGACGCGGGCACCGGCCACCACGCGCAGGTTGCCGAAGTCCATCGTGCCCATGAGGTACGCGGCGAGTACGTCCTCGCTGGCCGTGTAGTCCTCGACCAGCGAGACCAGGGTGTTCTCGGCCACGTCGCCCGGGCGCTCGGAGAACAGCTGTCGGTTCCGGCGCAGGTAGCGGCGCATCGCGCTCGAGGACAGCCCGTCGCCCATGTTGCCGTGGCGATAGCCGGGCGAGCCGGTGGTCCAGCCAGCCAGGTCGATGTCGGGGCCGATGCGGAACTCGGCCTCGTCGACGTTGACGTCGCGATCGCGCCAGCGGCCGAGCAGGCCGCTCTTCCAGGTCACCGCTTCGCCGGTGTACGTGAAGTCGAGCTTCGCACTGATCGCCTCGTCGTCGACCTGCTTCGGGGCCACGACCAGCCGATCCAGCCCGTAGTTGGCGTTTCGCAGCCAGGCGTCGCCGCCCGCGGGATCGATCACGTCGAACGCCGGGATGCGGCCGGGGCCGACGCGGATCGCCATGTCCTCGTCGCCGAGGTACTCGAAGCGCATCTCGACCTCATCGTCCACGCGCTCGCGCGCCTGGGTGTAGCCGAGCTGGTAGTCGAACTTTGCGTGGCCCATGCGGTTCATGCCGCCGGCGCTGATGGTGAAGGTGTCCTCTTCCTTGGTGCGGTAGCGCAGGCGGCGCCCGAAGTCGTCGGCGGCGATGTCCTCCACCGTCCAGCTGTTGCCGTCGTAGCCGGTGATGTCGCCCTCGCCCACCGGGATGATGTGGTTCTGGCGGGTCTCGGCGTCGGTGAAGTCGGTGTAGAGCGTACGCAGGTAGTACTGGTTGTCGTTGTCGGGGCGCCAGTCGAGGTTGAGGTTCACACCCGTGCGCTCACGGTTGATCGTGTACTTGCGCTGCTGGATCTCGACCGGGGTCAGGCGTTCGCCGGCGGCGTCCTCGAACGGGTCGTCGTACTCGACCTCGATGTTGTCCGACTCGTAGTCGCGGTCCTGCCAGCTCAGGCCAAAGGCCACGCCGAAGGTATCGTTGTAGACCTCGCTGAAGTTGAAGGCGGCCTTGGGACTGGTTTCGCCGCTGAGGTTCTGGTGGCTGGCCTCGGCCTTGAAGCGCATGTTGCGGCCGGCGCGGTCGAAGGCCGACGCGGACTCGACCATGATCGTGCCGCCCAGCGAGTCACCCGGCAGGTCGGGCGTGGGGGCTTTGACCACGGTGAGGCGCTCGGTGGACTCGGAGGGAATCACGTCCAGCGGCGCGGCGCGGCTGCTGTCCTCCGGCGTGCCCATGCCGATGCCGTCGACGTTGACCGAGTTCTGCGCCGCGTCCAGGCCGCGGATCACGACGTAGCGGCCTTCGCCCTGGTCGCGGGTGACGCTGATGCCCGGCAGGCGCGACAGCGACTCGCCCACGTTCTGGTCCGGGTACTGGCCCATGGAGTCCGCGGACACCGTGTCCTGGATGGCATCCGAGGCGCGCTTGAAGTCGATGGCGCGCATCTGCGATTCGAACTGGCCGCGGACCTCGATGGCGGCGAAATCGACGGCCGCGGCGGCAGCCACCGCCTGCGCCGCCGCAGCGGCCGGCGGCGGAGCAGCTCCGGCCACATCGGGCGACACGACCCGATCGCGGGCATGGCCGTGCCCGGCGGTGGCCAGGGCAAGGCCGGCGACGATGGCGAGATGGAGCGGATGATGCTTGGACACGGCGGGACTCGGTATGGTCGACGCCGCACACCCTATTTCCGCGATGTTTCAGCCGGGTTACCGGCGTCACGTACGCCGCTGCGCGCTAGACTTCCGTCATGAAGATCGTCGAAGTCCGCCATCCGCTGGTGCAGCACAAGCTCGGCCTCATGCGCCGCGTCGACAACAGCACCAAGACCTTCCGCGAACTCGCGGGCGAGGTCGCATCCCTGCTGACCTACGAGGCCACCGCCGACCTGGAGTGTGAGGACTCGGAGGTCGAGGGCTGGGCCGGCACGGTCCGCGTGCGCCGGATCAAGGGCCGCAAGATCACCCTGGTGCCGATCCTGCGCGCGGGCCTGGGCATGCTGCACGGCGTGCTGGAGCTGATTCCCGCGGCCAAGGTCGGCGTGGTCGGCATCAAGCGCGACGAGTCCACGCTCGAGGCCATGGCGTACTACGAGAACCTGGTTGGCGACATGGCCGACCGCACCGCGCTCATCCTCGATCCGATGCTGGCCACCGGCGGCACCCTGGTGGCCACGGTCGACATGCTGAAGAAAGCCGGCTGCACGCGGATCAAGGGCCTGTTCCTGGTCGCCGCGCCCGAGGGCCTGCGCGCGCTCGAGGCACGCCATCCCGACGTCGAGGTCTACGTCGCCTCGATCGACGAACGCCTCAACGACCTCGGCTACATCCTCCCGGGCCTGGGCGACGCCGGCGACAAGATCTTCGGCACCGGCGCCTGACAGGCGCCCAGCCGGCTGGCCTGCAGGCCCGGCATCCCGCGTTGCCCGGGGTGTGGCCACCGCTCCGCTCCCGCCGACATCCCCGGCCCCCGGAGGCCGGATCCCGCCGCTCCAGGCTTCATTGGCGGAGGAATGGCTGTTCGGGCGCTATCGCCTGGTGCCCGCCTTCCGTCGACTGCATGCCGGCGAGCGCAGCGTGGAGCTCGATGCCCGGGCGCTCGCGGTACTCGAGTGCCTGCTGCGCCACGCCGAGCGCGTGGTGCCGCGCCCCACGTTGATCGCCGCGGCCTGGCCGGAGTCCAGCATCGTCTTCGACAGCGCGGTCTCCAAGGTCATGCGCCGGCTGCGGGTGGCGCTGGGCGACAGCCACGGCACGATCCTGCAGACGATCTATGGCGAGGGCTACCGGCTGGCGCTGCCGGCGACGCTGTTGCCGCCGAGGCCCGGTACCGCGGCCACGCTGCACGGGTCGGCCGGCACGCGCAACGGCGCCGCGCGCGAATCGCCGTTGCGACCGGAGCCGAGCGGAGCCGCTTTGATGCCGGGCGGCGGCCCGGCACGGGCACCGGAACCGGCACCGGCAGCGCCAGCGGCAGCGGCAGCGGCAGCGGACCAAGCGTTGCAACGTCCGAGGCCAATACCCGACGCCTCCGGCAAGGAACGCACGCCGCCCGAGCGCGCCCCGGCCTGGCAGCTCTGGCTGCCGTGGACCATCGCCGCGCTGGCGACCCTGCTTTCGGGCTGCCTCGCCTGGCTGCTGCTGAACCGGGCGGGCCCGGGCTGATCCTCAGCCAGCGGCGCCGAGCAGCCGCGCCTGCAGCCTCCGCACCTGGTGCACGCCGGTGAACCGGCCGCGTCCGTCGCGCTCCAGCTGCGCCAGCGCGCAGTCCGGGTCATGGGCGAAGAACAGGTGCACGCCCCGCGCGAGCTTGTCCTCGAGGAAGGCCTGCTTCTCGTCGATCAGGGTCTCGGCGCAGCGGTCGTAGCCCATGGTGATCGGCACGTGCACCCAGGGCAGCCCGGGCACCAGGTCCGCGCAGAACACCACGCCGCCGTGGTGACCGTCGCCGCGGCGCTCCGGCCCAAGCACTTCGGACAGCATCATGCCGGGGGTGTGGCCGTGGCTCCAGTGGAAGCGCACCGCGTCCCCGAGCGCCGGCGTCCGGTCGCCGTCGACCAGCTCGACGCGGCCGCTGGCCTCGAGCAGCGGCAGCAGCTCGGGGATATAGCTCGCGCGGTCGCGCGGGTGCGGATCCCGCGCACGCTCCCACTGCTCGCGCCCGATCACGAAGGTGGCATTGGGGAACAGGAGTTCCGGCGCGCGGCCCTCTTCCCAGGCCGACAGCAGGCCGCCGGCATGGTCGAAATGCAGGTGGCTGAGCACCACCACGTCGATGTCCCCGTGGCCGAAGCCGGCTTCGCGCAGCGAGTCCAGCAGCACGTGGCCGTCGCCGCCGATGGCGTAGCGCTCGCGCAGCTTCGGCTCGAAAAAGGCACCGATGCCGGCCTCGAACAGCACGGTGCGGCCGTTGAGCGGCGTCGCCAGCAGGGCGCGGGTGGCCAGCGGGATGCGGTTCGCCTCGTCGGGCTGCATCCACTTCGACCACATCGCCCGCGGCGCGTTGCCGAACATCGAGCCGCCGTCCAGGCGCTGGGTATTGCCTTCGATCGACCAGAGCTTCATCGCGACGTCCTAGAAAGATCACTGCAGGAGCGGCTACAGCCGCGATGGGCCGGAGCGGTGATCGTGTGCTTCAGGGTTTCCCCTTGGCGCGCACTTCGGCCTTGCCGACCGGGTTGCGCGGGTCGGTGCCGCCTTCCATGCGCGTGTTGGCGATGTCCCAGGCGACGGTCTGGAAATTGCCCCAGGCATCGCTGGAGCGGCGACCTTCGGCCACCTCGTCCTCGGGCCGCACCACGTTGTGGCCCATCGCGCGCAGCGCCTGGGCGGTGGCCACGTCGAAGGTCCCGGCCTCGGCCTGGATGGCGTCGGGCATCCACTGGTGGTGGTAGCGCGGCAATGCCGCCACGTCGGTCGCCGACAGCCCGGCGTCATAGCCGAGCACGCCCAGCAGCACCATGGTGATGATGCGGCTGCCGCCCGGCGTGCCGAGCACCGCGACCTTGTCGTCGGAGAGCATGAAGGTCGGCACCATCGAGCTCAGCATGCGCTTGCCTGGCGCCGGCGCGTTGGCGTCGAAGCCCATCACGCCGAAGGCGTTGGGCGTGCCGGGCTTCAGCGCGAAATCGTCCATTTCGTTGTTCAGCAGCACGCCGGTGCCCGGCGCCACCAGGCCCGAGCCGTACAGCAGGTTGACGGTCTGCGTCGCGCCGACCCGGTTGCCCTCGGCGTCGATGATCGAGAAGTGCGTGGTCTCCTCGTCCTCCAGCGGCGTGGGTGCGCCCGAGAGCAGGTCGCTGGGCGTCGCGCGCTCCGGATGGATCGTGGCGCGCAGGCCGGCGGCGTAGTCCGGGCTGGTCAGCAGGCGCTGCGGCACGTCGACGAAGTCGGGATCGCCCAGGTAGAAGGTGCGGTCGCGGAAGGCACGGCGCATCGACTCCACCACCAGGTGGGTGCCCTGCGCGTCGTCCATCGCGCCCAGGTCGTACGGCGCGAGGATCTGCAGCATCTGCGCCAGCGCGATCCCGCCCGACGACGGCGGCGGCGCGGTGACGATGTCCCAGTCGCGGTAGCGGAAGCGGATCGGCTCGCGCTCGCGCACGCGGTAGGCAGCGAGTTCGTCCGCGGTCCACTGCCCCCCCTCGGCATTGACGCCCGCGACCAGCTTGCGGCCGACGTCGCCGCGGTAGAAGCCGTCATGGCCGCGCTCGGCCAGCAGCTCGAGCGTGCGCGCAAGGTCGGGCTGGCGGAACAGGTCGCCTTCGCGGATCGGGCGCCCGCCGGCCAGGTAGACCTCGCGGGTGCCGGGATAGCGCTCCATGACCGTACGTCGCGCTTCGTAGCCGCGGGCCATGCGGCCGTAGACGGGGAAGCCCTCGCGCGCAATGCGGATCGCCGGGGCCAGGGTCCGCGACAGCGGCAGCTTGCCGTAGTTCGCCTGCAGGTGGACGAAGGCCGCGGGCAGGCCCGGGATGCCCGCCGACCAGGCGCCATTGGTGGCCCGGTCGCGGTCGAATCCGCCCTCGGCATCGAGGTAGCGCTCGGGCGCGGCGGCCGCCGGCGAGGTCTCGCGCGCGTCGACGAAGACGTCGCGCCCGGTCGCGGCATCGTGCAGCAGGAAGAATCCGCCGCCGCCGATGCCGGAGCTGATCGGCTCCACCACCGATAGCACCGCGGACACCGCGATCGCGGCGTCGAAGGCGTTGCCGCCGTCGGCCAGCACGGCCATGCCGGCGTCGGTGGCCAAGGCGTGCGCCGAGGCGATGGCGGCACCCGGCGGCTTCGCGCCCTGCGCCACCTGCGCGGCACGCGGCTGGGCTGCCGCTCCGTCCGCGGCTACGGCCAGGCCCGCCGGAACCAGGGCGAGCAGCAGCGGCAGCGCCATCCGGCGCAGCAGGGTCGATGGCGTCACGCAGCCTCCTCCGTCAGCCGCCGGAGCTTGGCCAGCAGCTGCTCATGGGTCTCGGGGATGTCGGGATCCGGGTCGATGCACTCGACCGGGCAGACGACGACGCACTGCGGCTCGTCGAAATGCCCCACGCACTCGGTGCAGCGCGCGGGGTCGATCAGATAGATGGTCTCGCCCTGCGCGATGGCCTCGTTCGGGCACGCAGGCTCGCAGACGTCGCAGTTGATGCAGAGCTCGTTGATGCGCAGCGCCATGGGGCCATTGTAGACCCTGGGCGCGGGAGCCGCCGCCGGCGCTGGAGGCCGGCGGCAGCCCGGTCGGGCTTACTTCGCCTCGACGAAGACGAACTCGACGCCGGCCGGCGCGACGGCGTCGGAGACGCGGGCCTGGTCGGCACCGCTCCCGATGAACACCACGCGCACGCCCTTCATGGTGTCGGGCGCGACGCTGGCGAAGGCGTCGACCACGATGTCGGCCATCTTCGTCGAATCCGACGAGGCGTAGGCCAGCATGTTGCCGCGCACGATGCCGCGCGAGACGTCGCTGCTGGCCTTGTCGGCCAGGCGCTCGTAGTTGCCGGCGTCCGCGGCCTCGTCGCCGGTCGGCGCCGGCAGGTAGTAGACGTAGGGCTGGTTGCCGATGCCTTCCATGTTGCGGGTCACCACGTCGGAGACGTAGGTGCGCCACGCGGCGTCGTCGGCGGTGGTCGGCGCGGTCACCGGCGCGGCGACGGTGGCGACGGGCGCTTCGTCCTTCTTGCAGGCGGCGAGCAGCGGCATCGCGAGGCAGGCGGTCAGCATCAGGCGCGGGATGGTCTTCATTGGTGTTCCCCAGGATGTTTCGTTGCGTTGGTGGTCAGTCTATCCCGCGCGCCGCCATTCGGCCTGCAGCGCCTCAGCCACAGCCGCCGGCACGAAGCCCGAGACATCGCCGCCAAGGCGGGAGATCTCGCGTACCAGCGACGAGGATATGAAGCCGTATTGCTCGGCCGGCGTCAGGAACAGGGTCTCCACCTCGGGAATGAGGTGGCGGTTCATGCTCGCCAGCTGGAACTCGTACTCGAAATCGGACACCGCGCGCAGGCCGCGCAGCAGCACGCCGCCGCCGATCTCCGACACGAAGTGGGCCAGCAGTGAATTGAAGCCGCGGACCTCGACGTTGCCATGGTGCGCAACCGCCTGGCGCGCGAGCTCCACGCGCAGCTCCAGCGGCAGCGCCGGGCCCTTGCCGGGGCTCTCGGCGACGCCGACCACCAGCCGGTCGAACAGCGGCGCGGCGCGATCGACCAGGTCGACGTGGCCGTTCGTGATCGGATCGAAGGTGCCGGGATAGACCGCGATCCTGTTTCGGGCTGTGCTCATGCCTGGCTTCGCCGTGTCCCTGGGTGGTCGATGCCGCGCGAGTGTATCAGCGCCGGATGGCGCCGGTCAGGGCGCGGGCGCGCGCCGCAACAGCGCATGGCGGGCGTCGCGGGTCGACGCTTCGCGGAAGGAGCGCCAGTCCGGCCCGGCCAGTGCCGGGGCGGTCGCCGGCGACTCGAGGTAGAGCCAGGCGTCGTCGGTGACCCAGGGCCCGAGCCTGGCGAGCGCTACGTCCCAGGCACCGGAATCGAAGGGCGGATCGAGGAACACGAGGTCGAAGCGCCCGTGCAGCGGCGCGCGCAGCAGCTCCAGCGCGTCCGCGCGCAGCACCACCGCCGCGTCCCCGGCGTCCAGCCGGGCGCAGGTGTCGCGCAGTGACTGCGCCAGCGCCGGGTCGCGCTCCACCAGCACCAGCTCGCGGGCACCGCGTGACAGCGCTTCCAGCCCGAGCGCACCGCTGCCGGCGAACAGGTCGAGCACGCGCGCGCCGGGCAGCATCGGCTGCAGCCAGTTGAACAGGGTCTCGCGCGCGCGGTCCGACGTCGGCCGCAGGCCGGGCGCGGCGGCTACCGGCAGCCGGCTGCCACGCCAGCGGCCGGCGATGATGCGCACGCTGCCGGGGGCTGCGGAACGGGAAGGAGCGCGTGGGGCCGGTGGTACCATGACGCGGCATTGTCCGCGCTTGCGCGAGCATGCGCACCCCCCTTTTTCCCGGTCCGATTGCGATGGTCAGCCTGTTCCGCCGCTGGAAACCCGACGCCGACAAGGCGAAGCCGGCGAAGGACGAACGCTCCCCGCTGAGCGCGGCCGCCGAGGCGATCGAGGCCGCGCGCGCGATGGGCGAGGCGGCGGCCGAGCACGCGCCGGCGGCGGAGGTGCTCGATCCGTGGAGCGTGTCGCGGGAAGCCGAACTGGCCGGGGCTGACGTCGTCGATGCGGCGGATGCGGTGGAGGCAGCCGCGTCGCGGTCGGCGTCGCTGCCCGCGGTGGAGCCTGCCGAGGCTGCGGAAGCGCCTGCAGTGGCCGAAGCACTCGAGGATCAGCAGACCCGCGCCCTACCCGAAGCAAGGGTCCCGCCTGCGACGCCCGGGACGCGGATGGGTGCTGCGCCTGCTGCGCCGGCCATCGCGAGCGCACCCGTCGCCGACGCCGCAGCGCACACGCCGACGCTGGTTTGGCCGGAAGCGCCCTCCTCTCCTCCCGTCGCCCTGACCCAGGAAAAGCCCGCGGCTGCACCCGGCAGGTCGGGCTGGCGCGAACGGCTGATGGGCAGCGGCATCGCCCGCGGCCTTGGTGGGCTGTTTTCGCGCAACCCGCGCCTGGATGACGACCTCCTCGACGCGATCGAGACCGCGCTCCTGACCGCCGACGTCGGCATTTCCGCGACCACGCGCCTGGTCGACTCGCTGCGCAAGCGCATGAAGGCGCGCGAGTTCGCCGATGCCAACGCGCTGCGCGGCGCGCTGCGGGCCGACCTCGTCCGGCTGCTGGAGCCGGTCGCCAGGCCGCTGGTGATCGACCCGGCGGCGAAGCCGTTCGTGATCCTCACCGTCGGCGTCAACGGCGTCGGCAAGACCACCACCATCGGCAAGCTCGCCAAGCGCTTCAAGGACGAGGGCCGCGGCCTGATGCTCGCCGCCGGCGACACCTTCCGCGCCGCCGCCGTCGCCCAGCTGCAGGCCTGGGGCGAGCGCAACGGCGTGCAGGTCGTCGCGCAGGGCCAGGACGCCGACCCGGCCGCGGTCGCATTCGACGCGCTGCAGGCGGCGCGGGCGCGCGGCACCGACGTGCTGATCGCCGACACCGCCGGCCGGCTGCACACCCAGCAGGGCCTGATGGCCGAGCTGTCGAAGATCAAGCGCGTGCTCGCCAAGGTCGACGCGGCCGCGCCGCACGAGGTGCTGCTGGTGATCGACGGCACCACCGGCCAGAACGCGCTCAGCCAGCTGCGCCACTTCCACCAGGCCGCGGGCGTCACCGGGCTGGTGGTGACCAAGCTCGACGGCACCGCCAAGGGCGGCGTGGTGTTCGCGCTGGCGCAGGAGTTCGGCATCCCGATCCGCTTCGCCGGCATCGGCGAGCGCCCCGAGGACCTGCGCGTCTTCGACGCCGAGGCCTTCGTCGACGCCCTGCTGCCGGAGGCGCTCGGGGCGTGAGGCTGCGCCGCGGGCTCGCGCTCGCCGCCGGCATCGCCGTGGTCGTGCTGCTCCTCGTCGCGCTGGCCGCGGCGGTGCTGATGCAGCCGCGCCAGCTGGCCCGGATCGCACTGGGCAGCGTGGGTGACGCACTTGGCCTCGACATCGGTTTCGAGGGCGAGGTGCGCTACCGCCTGCGGGGCACGCCGCTGCTGGAGGTTCACGACGTGGTCGCGCGGGCGCCCGGTGGCGGCGAACCCCTGCTGCGCGCCGGGCGGGTGCTGGTGTCGCTGCCGTGGTCGACGCTGCGCGATCGCGGCGCGCCGCTGGTCCTGGAGCGCATCGAGCTGGACGCACCGGTGCTGGAGCTCGCGCGGCTGCAGGCCTGGCTGGCCGGCCGGCCGCCCGGCGCCGGTCGCCTGCCGACCCTGTCCGACGGAATCGGCGTGCGCGACGGCCGCCTGCTCGGCGAAGGCTGGACGCTCGCCGGCCTGGACCTGGACGTGGCCTTGTTCGCCGAAGGCCAGCCGGTGGCGGCCGGAGCCCGCGGCATCCTGGAACTGGCGGCGCCGCTCCGCGTCGACTTCGACCTGCGCCTGGCCGCGACGCGGCCGGCCAACGGCACCGGGGTCAGCGCCCGGGGCAAGGTGCAGATCCACGGCGCAAACTGGCGGCTGCCGGCCTTTGTCGCGGCATCGGGGCCGCTGCGTTTCGACGACGGCGTGCTGCGGGTCGCACCGCTGAAGCTGGGCATGTCGGCGGAGTACCGCGGCGGCGGCGAGCCGCTGCGCTTCACGCTGGGTGCCCACGGGCCGCTGCGCCTGCGCGACGGCATCTGGACCCTGGTGCCGGCGGCCATCGCCCTGCGCGGCAAGGACCTGATACCCGATGTGGATGCCCACGGACGGTTCGCGTTCGGCGACGCGCTGCTGCTCGAACTCGACGGCGCGATGCCGGCCTGGCCTGCCACATGGCCGGCGCTTCCGGCGCCGTTGGGCACATCGACGTCGCCGCTTGCGGCAACCCTCGTCTATGCCGGCGCGCGCGACGCCTCGGACCCGGTCGGCCTGCACCTGCGGCGGGACGGCGCACAGGCGGTCGCGGGATTGCGCATCGCGGACGTCCTCACGTGGATGGACGCCGCGGCCACGGGCTCGCCGCTGCCTCCCCTGCACGCCCGCGCCAGCGCACCCAGGATCGAGATCGCAGGCGCGGTGCTGGAGGGCGTCGAGGTCGAACTGGAACCGGGTGACGCGCCGTGAGCCAAGCCATCGACCCTTCGCACTGCGCGGCCAAGCGTCCGGGCGCACCGGCCGACGACTTCGCGACGCCGCTGCTCGACTGGTTCGACGTCCACGGCCGCCACGACCTGCCCTGGCAGCACCCGCGCACGCCCTACCGCGTGTGGTTGTCGGAGATCATGCTGCAGCAGACCCAGGTGCGCGTGGTGGTGCCCTACTTCGAGCGCTTCGTCGCCAGCCTGCCCTCGGTCGCCGCGCTCGCCGCCGCGCCGCTGGACGCAGTCCTCGGCCTCTGGTCGGGCCTCGGCTACTACGCACGCGCGCGCAACCTGCATGCCGCTGCCCGCGCCTGCGTGGGACTCCACGGCGGCGACCTGCCGCGCGACTTCGACGCGCTCCTCGCGCTGCCCGGCATCGGCCGCAGCACCGCGGGCGCGATCCTCGCCCAGGCCTGGGGTGACCGTTTCGCGATCCTGGACGGCAACGTCAGGCGCGTGCTCGCCCGCTACCACGGCGTCGAGGGCTGGCCCGGCCAGCCCGCGGTGCAGAAGCGGCTGTGGGAATTCGCACAGCAGCACCTGCCGGCGAGCCGCCTGGCCGACTACACCCAGGCGCAGATGGACCTCGGTGCCACGGTCTGCACCCGCCACGCACCGGCCTGCAGCGCCTGTCCCCTGCGACCGGGCTGCGAAGCCCATGCACAGGGGCGCACCGCGGAACTGCCCACGCCCAAACCCACCAGGGCGCTGCCGACGCGCGAGGCCGTGCTCCTGCTGATGCGCGACGCCGAAGGCCGCATGCTGTTGCAGCGCAGGCCGCCGGCCGGCGTCTGGGCGCAGCTCTGGTCCCTGCCCGAAGCCGCCGACGAAGAGGCGGCGCGTGCCTGGTTCGAAGGCCATGTCGATGGCGACTACGCCCAGGCCGAGGCACTGGACCCCGTCGCGCACGTCTTCAGCCACTACCGCCTCACCATGCATCCCCGGCGCTGGCGCGCGGTCGCCAGCGCCGCCGCGGTGCGGGACAATGAGGACCTGCGCTGGGTACCGCGCGACGCGCTGGCCGCCCTGGGCATCCCGGCGCCGGTCCGCACGCTCGTCCAGGCGCAGTTCGAATCCGAACAGGAGCAGGAAACGTGAGCCGCACCGTGCATTGCGAATACGAAAAGCGTGAGGCCGAAGGCCTGGACTTCGTGCCCTGGCCCGGCGAGCTCGGCAAGCGCGTCTTCGCCGGCATCGGCAAGCCTGCCTGGGCGGCGTGGCTTGCGCACCAGACCATGCTGATCAACGAGAACCGCCTGTCGCCGATGGATCCGGAACACCGCGCCTTCCTCGAGCGCGAGATGCAGAAGTTCCTGTTCGAGGGTGGCGCCGAGGCGCCGGCCGGCTATGTCCCCGAAGACGGGGCCTGAGCCGCTTCCCTCGCCTCCTGTTCCGCCGCCTTGATGCGCATCGTGTCGAGCGGACGGATCTCGCGGATGCGGCAGGGCAGCTGCATCGAACTGCGGCCATCCACCAGCACCTTGTCGAAGCCGGCGTAGACCCTGCTGTTCTGGCTGGTGAGCCCGATCACCGGACTGTAGGCGACGTCCGGGCAGAGGCCGTGGAAGCCCAGCAGCCAGGCCTCGCGCGGCCGCGTCCACACGGCGATGTGCCCATCGTCGAGCGGCGTCCAGCCGCTGATCCGCCCGAGGTAGCTGAAGCTGGACACGGGTTCGCCGGCGGCGGCGCGATAGGTGGCGAGTTTTTCGACATCGGTCATGCCGGTGCTTGCGCAGCCCTGGAGGGCCAGGAGCGCAGCGATCGCGACGGCTGGAAGCCTGCCTTGCATGGTGCCTCTCCCGCCGCGGCGCGGCGCTGGAAACGGCCTTCGATCATCGCGCAATGGTGGCCGGGGAGGGAATCGAACCCCCGACACGGGGATTTTCAATCCCCTGCTCTACCAACTGAGCTACCCGGCCACTGGCGAGCCCGGAATGATACGGGAGCCCGCGTCTTCGCGCTACCCTGTCGCGATGCCGCCGATCACCGATCCCCGCGAAGCCGCGCTGCGCCGCCGCAAGGCGATCGCGCTCGGCCTGCTGGGCATCGCCGGCGCGGGGCTCGCGGTCGTCTCGGTGCTCGAGCGCACGCATCCGCACTGGGCCTTCGGCTTCCTCGCGGCGGTGTTCGAAGCCGCGCTGGTCGGTGGCCTGGCCGACTGGTTCGCGATCGTCGCGCTGTTCCGGCATCCGATGGGCATGCGCTGGATCCCGCACACCGCGATCATCCCATCGAAGAAGGACGCGCTGGGCGCCAGCCTCGCGGACTTCATCTGCGACCACTTCCTCGGCACCCGCCAGGTGGCGGAAAAGCTCCAGTCGATGGATATCGCCGGGGCCATCGCCGGCAAGCTCGCCGACTCCGCCTTCGCCGGCACCATGGGCCGCGCGCTCGCCAACGCCCTGCCCCGCATCCTCGACGCGCTCGACAGCGACGAGCTGCACCGCTTCCTGCACCGCATCGCCGACGCGCGCCTGCGCCAGGTCGACCTGTCGGGCGTGGTGGCGGTGGTGCTGCGCCAGCTCACCGCCGATGGCCGCCACCAGGCGCTGGTCGATGCTGGACTGGGCTACGCCGGCGAGGTCCTGGCGGCACCCGGAACCCATGAGCGCGTGGCCGATCTCGCCGGGCGCGAGCTGTGGAAGGTGCTGCGCTACCTGAAGATCGATGGCGTGGTGGCCGACAAGGTCGCCGACAAGCTCGTGGCCGGCATGGCCGGCATGGTCAGCGACATGGCCGGCGACCGCGACCACGAGATGCGCCAGCGCATCGGCGCCGAGTTCGAGCGGCTGATCGTGCGCCTGGAGGACGACCCGTCGCTGCGCGAGCGCGTCAACGCCTTCCGCGACCAGCTGATCGAGGACTCCGACCTGTCGCGCTACCTGCGCAGCCTGTGGCGCGACCTGGCCACCTGGATCCGCGAGGACGTGGAGCGCGACGATTCCGCGATCGCGACCCGCATCTCCTCGATCGGTGCGGAAGTCGGCTCACGGCTGGCCGCCGACGATGCCATGCGGGCGTGGATCAACGAAGGCGTGGTGGAACTGGTGCTGCCCGAGGTCGAACGCTACCGCGAAGGCATCCGCGATTTCATCGTCGAGCGCGTGCACCAGTGGAGCGCCGAGGAACTCACGCGCGAGCTTGAACTCGCGGTCGGCTCCGACCTGCAGTTCATCCGCTACAACGGCACCGCCGTCGGCGCGCTGATCGGCGGCGTGCTGTATGCCCTGGTGCACGCGATCCAGGCACTGGTGTGACCCTCAGCCGCGCGGTCCGCCCATCACCGGCAGGATCGCGCCGTTCACGTACGACGACATCACCGGCGACGCGAGGAAGACGTAGGCCGGCGACAGCTCTTCGGGCTGCGCCGGACGCCCCATGTCGCTGTCCTTGCCGAACTTCGCCACGTCCTCCGCCGGCTTGTCCGCCGGGTTGAGCGGCGTCCACACCGGCCCGGGCGCGACGCAGTTCACGCGGATCCCACGACCGAGCAGGTTGCTGGCCAGCGACAGGGTGAAGGCGTGGATCGCGCCCTTGGTCGCCGAGTAGTCGAGCAGCTTGGGATTGCCGAAGATGCCCGTCTCCGAGCCCGTGTTGATGATGCTGGCGCCCTGCTCCATGTGCGGAAGCGCGGCGCGCGCCATGTGGAAGTAGCCCGCGATGTTGGTCTGCAGCGTCTCCTGCAGGTGCGCGTCGGTCAGGTCTTCCAGGCGCTCGACGTGCTGCTGGAAGGCCGCGTTGTTGACCAGCACGTCGAGCCGCCCGAAGACGTCGACCACCTGGCCCACGGCGTCCTCGCAGAACGCCGGGTCACGCACGTCGCCGGCGATGACCAGGCAGCGCCGGCCCTCGGCCTCGACATGGCGACGCGTCTCCTGCGCGTCCTCGTCCTCGGCCAGATGCAGCACCGCGACGTCGGCGCCTTCGCGTGCGAACAGTACCGCCACGGCGCGACCGATTCCCGAGTCGCCGCCGGTCACGATCGCCGCCATGCCCTCGAGCTTGCCGCTGCCGGCGTAGTCCGGCGCGGTGAAGCGCGGCTGGAGGTCGAGGTCGGCCTCCTTGCCGGGCTTGGCGAGATGCTGGGCCGGCAGTCGGGTCGGCTGCTTGCGTGCGCCGGCCTGTGCGGGGGACTTCTTGGCCGGAGCCTTCTTCTTCGCCTGCTTCGCGGCCTGCAGCGCCTCGCGCTGGATGCTCCGCTGGCGCGCGGCGGTCGCCTCGCCCGTCTTCGCACTCCCGCCCGCCTTCGCCGACTTGCCTGCCTTCTTCGTCGCCATCGAAACCGCCTCCCGGAATCCATCGTTGGCCGTCGACGCTACGCGCGCCGGCGTTGGCGACCCGTCATCGCCGCGTGCAGGCGGTGTCAGCCGATTACCGGGAGGGTTTGCGCCAGGGTCTCGAAGCCTTCCCAGGGATCCTTGCGCATGCGCGCCGCGCGCCGGCGGGCGGCACGCAGGTCGAAGGCGGCGGGCCCGTCCACGCGGCCGAGCTCCTCCCAGCGGATCGGTACCGCCACCGGCCCACCCTGGCGCGCGCGCAGGGACCAGGAGGCGACGCTGGTCGCGCCGCGCGCATTGCGCAGCCAGTCGATGAAGATCTTCCCGGGACGCTTGGCCTTGGACATGGTGGCCACGTAGCGCGCCGGCGCCTGCACGGCCATGTGGTTGGCGAACGCGTCGGAGAACGCGCGCGCGTCGTCCCAGGACGGCCCCGGCGCGATCGGCACGACCACGTGCACGCCCTTGCCGCCCGACAGGCGCACGAAGTTCTCGAGCCCCAGCTTGCGCAGCCGGTCGCGCACGTCGCGTGCGCCGCGCAGCACATCGGGCCAGCCCGTGCCTTCGCCCGGATCCAGGTCGAAGACCAGCCGGTCCGGCCGCTCAGGATCCTCGATCCGCGAGCCCCACGGGTGGAACTCCAGCGCGTTCATCTGCACCAGGTCGGTCACGCCCTCGATATCGTCGACATACAGATAGGGCTCGACGCCACTCTTCTGCATCAGGTCGATGGAGCGCACGTCGTCGCCCAGGGACTCGGCGTAGTGCTTCTGGAAGAAACACTGGCCGGCCGCGCCGTCGGGGCAGCGCACCAGCGACAGCGGCCTGCGCGCGAGTTCGGGCAGCATCCAGTCGGCCACCGCGCGGTAGTACTCCACCACGTCCTGCTTGGTGTAACCGGCGCCTTCGAAGACGACGCGGTCCGGACTGGTGAGGCGCGTCGGTTCACCCATGGCCGCGCCTTACCCGGCCTTGCGCGCGGCCGTCTTCGCGGCCTTGGCCGGCGCCTTGCCCACCTTCTTCGCGGCCTTCTTGCCGGCCTTCTTCGCGGCCTTCCTTGCCGGTTTCGCTTCGGCCGCATCGTCCGTGGCCTGGGCCTTGCCGCTGCCCTTCTTCGCCGGCGTGCGCTTGTTGTTGCCGATGCTCTTCTGCAGCAGGGCCATGAAGTCCACCACGTTGGTGGTCGCATCCTCGGGCACGTCGCGATCGTCGTCGTCGGGCCGCGACACCACGCCCTGGGACTTCATCCGGTCGCGGATCACCTTCTCCAGCCGCTCGCGGAACTCGTTGCGGTACTGCGAGGGATCCCACTCGCCGCTCATCGCTTCGATGAGCTGCTTCGCCATCTCGCGCTCCTTGGCGTTGATCCGGTAGTCGGCCGCCTCGCCCTCGGGCAGCCGGTGCTCGGAGGCATCCACGACTTCCTGCGGATAGCGCAGCAGCATGAGGATCAGCGCGTCACCCTGCGGCAGCACCGCCGCGAGGTACTCGCGGGTGCGGATCACGACACGCGCGATGCCGGCCTTGCCGGTGTCGCGCAGGGTCTCGCGCAGGAGCACATAGCCCTTCTCGGCCTTCTTGCCCGGCACGAGGATGTAAGGCTTCTCGTAGAAGGTCGGGGGAATGTCGCTGGCGTCGACGAAGGTCTCGACCTCCACCGTCTCGTGGCTCTCCGGTGCCGCGGACTTGATGTCGTCCTGTTCCAGCACGACATAGCTGCCCTTGTCGTACTCGAAGGCCTTGACCACGTCCTTCCACGGCACCTCTTCGCCGGTCTCGGCGTTGACGCGCTCGTAGCGCACGGGATTCTTGTCGCGGGAATCCAGCATCCGGAAGCTGATGTCGACGCGCCGTTCGCCGGACATCAGCGCAACCGGCACGTTCAACAGCCCGAAGCTCAGGGTTCCGGTCCAGATGGGACGGGCCATGGAGGCCTCGCATGTCGATGGAAGGACTCCGGACGCTAGGCCCGGGGTGGTGAGACGGCGGTGAAACGGGGCGCATCGCGGCGGCCCGGGACCGCCCCGGGGGCTTGCGGGACCCCGTGCCCGCTGCTGTATACTGCGCGGCCACTTCGGGCGGTTAGCTCAGCGGTAGAGCATTGCCTTCACACGGCAAGGGTCGCAGGTTCGATCCCTGCACCGCCCACCAGATCCAGCAAAAACCCCCGGCTTGCCGGGGGTTCTTGTTTGTGCAGCGGCTAGGCCGCCATCAACCCGCCGCGCATCGACGGCCAGCCCGTGACCCAGCGCATCACGTCCGACGCCGGCATCGGCTCGGCGATCAGCACGCCCTGGCCGATGTGGCAGCCGAACTCCCGCAGGCACGCCAGGTCGTCGGTGGTCTCGACCCCGACCGCCACGGTCTGCACGTCGAGTTCGCGTGCCAGCGCCAGCGCCGCCTGCACCATCGCGCGACGCGACGGGTCGTGGGCGACGCCGCGGACGAAGCCCCGGTCGATCTTGAGCTCGGAGAACGGCATCTCCCGCAGCTGCGCGAGGTTGGAAAAGCCGGTGCCGAACTCGTCGATCGCCAGCCGGACACCCTTCAGGCGCAGCCTCGTCATGATGTCCAGCTGCGCCTGTGGCTCCGTCGGCAGGTGGCTCTCGGACAGCTCGAGCACCAGTCGCTCCAGCGGGAAGCCCGCGGCCGCGGCCAGGCGGGCGATGCGCTCCGGGATGTCGAGCGTGGCCAGGTTCGCCATGGTCAGGTTGACCGCGACGTCCAGTTCGCGGCCGCCGGTCGTCCAGTTGCGGGCGTCGTGCAGCGCGTTGGACAGCACGACGCGCGCCAGCGGGCGGATCAGCCCGGCCTTCTCGGCCAGCGGGACAAACTCGGCCGGCATGACGATGCCGCGCGTGCGGTGCTGCCAGCGCGCCAGGGCCTCGACCGCGACCACTTCACCGCTGTGCAGGTCCACCTTCGGCTGGTAGAGGTTGAACAGCTCGCCGGCCGTGATCGCCGATTCCAGTTCGGCCGCGTCCTGCGCGGAGAACCCGGCCGACGCCTCGCCTGCGTCGCCCCTGCCGTCGGCGTCGCGATGGCCGTCCAGCAGGGCGCGCAGCGCCGCGGGCTGCACCGGCTTGGCCAGCGTGCCGAGGACATGCAGCCCCTGGGCGCGCGCCACCTGTTCCGCGGCCTGCAGCACCCGCGCGTCGGCGCCGCTCATCAGCGCCAGCGCGCCGCCGAAACCGGCCTGGGCCAGATGGCGCACGAACTCGACGCCGTCCATGCCGGGCATGCGCAGGTCGCAGATCACCAGGCCGACGCCGGCCGGATCCGCCGACAGCCGCTCCAGGGCTTCCTCTCCGCGCGAGCACAGCTCGATGCTGGAGTACCCGCTCTTCCGCAGGCCCAGCGCCCGCAGCTGGATGTGCAGCAGCCGGGTGGTGAAATCGTCGTCGTCGACTACCAGGATCTTCAAAGCGCGTACCTCGTCATGTCCTGCCCACGCGCGCCGCCAACGGCGCGCCAGCGGCGCATCGCCACCAGCGCCGCGTCGAGCGCCTGCACCACTTCGTCCACCAGCGCGGCGAAACCCGCGCCCTGCACCGACCCGGCGTGTTCCTCGAGCCGCGCGCACAGCAGGCCCAGCGGCGCGGCGCCGACCGATCGCGCGGACGACTTCAGCCGGTGTGCCAGCATCCCGGCCCCGGCGGCATCGCCCGCGGCCGCGGCGGCCAGCAGGTCGGCGCGGATGCCGGTCGCGACCTCGTCGAAATAGGCCAGGATCTCCAGCACCACCGCGGGTTCGTCGCCAACCAGTTCGCGGAGCGCGCCGGCATCGAACTCGGCGCAAGGCAGGATGCCGTCCGCGCGTGCCTGGCTGGCTAGGCCCGGGGCCGCCCGCGCGGATGCCGGCGTTGCCGGCGCCGCCAGCCAGCGGCCCAGCACCGCGCGCAGCCCGTCGAGCTGCATGGGCTTGGCCAGGAATTCATCGAAACCGGCGTCACGCGCCTTTTCGGCCTGTCCGATGCGCACGTCGGCGCTGAAGGCCAGCACGGGCGTCCTGATGGCCGCCTCTTCGTTGCGGATCGCACGCACCAGGCCGAAGCCGTCCATGACCGGCATGTGCAGGTCGCTCAGGACCAGGGCGAAGTCGCCGCCGCGCCACCGTTCCAGGCCTTCCATGCCGTTGCCGGCCATCTCCGCGTCGACGCCGACCATGGCCAGCTGGCGGGCCAGCACGCTGCGGTTGGTGGCATCGTCCTCGACCACGAGGATGCGTCGCCCTTTGCCTGGAAATTCCGTCACGCTCCCCTCCATGGAGCAGCGGAAACGGTCGATGCTGCTTCGCAACATGTTATCCGGAGGGCTTGCCGCCCCCCGTGCTGCGCGTCACAGACCGGCAGCCTCGCAGGCCCGGACGTAGGTGAACGCCAGATCCTCGTAGTCGTAGCTGAAGTCCGCCTCGGGATCGACCTTGGCCATCGTCAGCCCTGGCCTGCCGCCAGCCTCGCCACCAACGTCGAGCCATGCGTCGGCGTCAGGGCCGAGGGTGTCGAAGTCGACCAGGAGCCTGCCTCCCGCACGGAGCACCGGTCCCGACAGCCGCGGCGACTTGGCCGACGTGAAGCGGACGCCGTCGCCCGAGCGACAGACCGTGACCTCGCCCAACCATGGATCGCGGTAGCGGCCCAGCCAGGCCGGCGCGGGGGCTGCGGCGACCGGCGCGCGTGCCGCACCCTGCCCGTCTCCGGAGGCCGCGTCCTGCGGACCGGGCCCGGCGGCCAGCGCCTGGACGTAGTGCGCGACGTTGCGCCGTTCCTGCGGCGCGCTGAAGTGCTTGCCAAGCGTCTGCTCGAGCACGGTCCGCGCGTCGCCCGCATCGCCGTTGATCAGGATCACGAAGCCGACGTCCCGCTCGGGCAGCAGGGTCACGGCGGAATACATGCCCGACAGCGTGCCGGTATGCGCGACCTTGGCCGTGCCGTCGACGTCGCTCAGGCGCCAGCCGTAGCCGTAGGCGGAATAGTGGCTGCGGTTCCAGTCGCGCATGCGCGTGGTCAGCGGCAACGGCATGTGTGCCGTCCAGACGGCGCTGCGCTGCGTTGCCGACAGCCATGGCCGCCCGTCCGGGCCGGCGGTGGCAGGATCCAACCAGGCCTGCACCCAGCGCAGCATGTCCTGCAGGCTGCAGCGCACGCCACCGGCCGCGGCCATCGGCATGTCCGCGACCAGCGGGCCATCGGGCCGCGCCACCCAGCTGCCGTCGCGGCGCCCGTGCGGCGCGGCCACCGGGCCGGCCTCGTCGACGCGCCACTCGCCGATGCGGCAGCCGTCCATGCCCAGCGGCTCGAACACCTCGCGGCGCAGCAGCACGTCGTAGGGCGCCCCGCCCGCCGCGGCCGCGACTTCCCCGGCCACGATGTAGAGCGTGTTGTCGTAGGCGTAGCGGGAGCGGAAGCTCCAGCGCGGCTTCAGGTGGGCCAGGCCGGCGATCACGTCCTCAAGGGTGAAGGCATTGGGTTCCGGCCAGAGCATCAGGTCCCCGGCCCCGGGGCCGAGGCCGCTGTTGTGGATCAGCAGGTCGCGCACCTGCATCTCGCGGGTGACCCAGTCCTCGTGCATGCGGAAGCCCGGCAGGTGCTTCACCACCGGATCGTCCCAGGCCAGCAGGCCGGCATCGACCTGGCGCGCCAGCAGCGCGGCGGTCATGGCCTTGGTATTGGATGCGACCTTGAACAGCGTGTCGGCGGTGATGGCTTCGCCGCTGCCGGCGACACCCTCGCCGCGCAGCTCGATCTGCCGCACTTCGCCGCCTTCCACCACGCCCACGGCGATGCCCGGAAGGCCGTAATGCGCCGCCGCGTCGTCCACCGCCGCGGCCACGGCCTGCGAAGGCCAGTCATCGCCGCCGGCTTGCACCGGGCACGTGGCGAAAAAAATCGCGGCCGTGGCAACGGCCGCGAAGAGGACACCCTTTCCTGCCACACCTACTCCCTTGCGGATGGAGCGGGTGGCGGCTCCGGACCGCCACCCGACCACCCGCGCCCTGCGCCCGTCAGAAGTTCCAGGTCACGACCAGCTGCGCGTAGCGCGGGGCCTGCCACGCGGTTCCCTGCCCGAAGTACGGCATCCGCGTACCCGGCGTGCTCTCGTAGCGCGAGTGCACGTTCACCATGGTCTGGCTGTTGAACAGGTTGTAGACCGAGAAGCGCGCCTTGAGGTCGATGTCCTCCACCGGCAGCGTCCAGGTCACGTTGACGCCGACGTCCTTCACCCACGGCATGCGACCGAAGGCGCCGCGCTCGGAGTAGACCAGCTCGCGCGTGGCCGGGTTGTTGCAGTTGGCCACGCACAGCCAGCCGGAGCCGCCGCCGCTGAACTCGCCAGGGCCACCGGCGCTGCGGGTGTCATCCGGCCAGACCACGCCGAAGGCCGTGATCGGACCGCCCGAACGCGCGGTCGCGGTGGCGCCGAAGCTCCACATCTCGTTGAGGCGATAGCTGCCGCGCAGCTTGAACTGGTGGCGGAAGTCGTTGAACAGCACGCCATAGCGCTCGTTGTTGGCGGGATGGTCGAAGTGCTGCACCAGGTTGGTGTCGGCGTAGCCGGTGTCGGAGTTGACCGGGCCCTCGAGGTTGCCCTCGGTCTTCGACCAGAGGTAGCTGAAGTTCACCGCCCACTTGTCGTCCCACGCGCGATCCAGCTGGAACTCGACGGCCTTGTAGGTGCGCTTGGGCTTGCTGTACCCCATGACAGCGCCGTTGCCGAACGAGGCGATGTAGCCGTCGCGCGACGAGTCGAACTGCACCCAGTCCTCGGTGTCCGGACACCACAGCGTGACCGACTCGCCCGGGTTGATGATCGGCCAGTCGCCCGAGTACCAGTCGCAGCCTTCGACGTGGTTGATGCGCGCGTCTTCCACCGAGCGCGTCACTTCCCGGTAGGTCGCGTTGACGCCGTACGACCAGGCCTGGTTGATGGCCTGCTGGAAGCCGACGATGAACTCGTCCTGGTAGACCTGCTTCAGGTCGCGCGCGACCGCGGTGCGCACGTCGTCCGGCGGCGGCGCGTTCATGTCGGTGTTGACGGCGCCAATCTGCGCGCCGAGGCTCGGGACCCGGTACGGCGCCCCGGTGATCGGATCGATCATGTCGGTCCAGCCGTTGAACACGTAGTAGGTGTGCTCGTCGGTGGTGCCGCCGCCGAAGTAGTCGGTCAGCTTGTTGGTCAGCGGCAGGTAGTAGCGGCCGGCGTTCGCGAACAGCTTGGTGGTGCCGTCACCCTTCATGTCCCAGCTGAAGCCGACGCGGGGAGACACCATGTCCTCGAAGTCAGCGCGGGCGAAGGTGGCGCCCGACGCCAGCTTGTTGTGGAACTTGTCGAAGCGCACGCCGAGGTTCAGCAGGAGGTTGGGGGTGACGCTCCAGTTGTCCTCGAGGTAGAACGCCTGTGCCTCGGTGGTTACCGGGGCACCGGTGATGTAGCGGCGCGCATCGACGATACGGGTCACGCCCGGAGGAACGACGGTCCCGTTCAGCGATGCGCCGGGAGTGACGTTCTGCACCTGGTAGCTGCGGCCATCGCCCGGATAGCGCACGGAGCTGTTGGAATCCATCACCTCCTGGTCGACGCCGAAGCGCAGCAGGTGGTCGCCCAGCGTCCACTCGAAGTCGAGCCGGATGGCCTCGCGCTCGTCCACGCGCCCGCTGATGCTGCTGTTGGTGGGATGGCAACCCCAGTCCTGCCGCGCCGAGCCGGACACCGTCACGATGCTGCAGTCGGCATCCCACGGGCTGCTGCTGGTGGCGCTGCGCTCGTTGATGCCGTACATCGCCTTGGCGACGAAGTTGTCGCTGAAATGTCCGGTGTAGGTCACCGACCAGCTGTCGCCGCCGGAGCCCGCGGTCGATTCGCCGCTCTGGTCGCCGGTCCGGCCCGAAGCCCAGTCATAGTCGTAGGTCCGCGTGGTGGATTCGGCCTTGTCGGAGAAGGCCAAGAGCTCCAGCAGGTGGTTGTCGTTGATCTGCCAATCGAGCTTGGCGCCCCAGAAATCGTTGTCGCCCTTGGTCAGGTAGGCCTCGGTCTCGTCGATGTCCTTGGGGCTGCTGTCGCGCACTTCGTACATGCCGAAGAAGAACAGACGGTCCTTCACCAGGGCGCCGGACGCCCACACGTTGGCCTTGTAGAACGAGTTCCCGTCGCGACTGGTCCGGTCGCGCTCATCCAGCGTGCCGTCGTCGTGATAGTGGTCGTTCCTGGACGAAGCCCAGGCCGAAGGCTCCATCGTGAGTTCCACGCCAGACTGGAACTCGTTGCCGCCCGACCGGGTCACGGCGTTGATCACGCCACCGGTGCTGCGGCCGAACTCCGCCGAGTAGCCGCCGGTCTTGACCTGGAATTCGTCGTAGAAGCCGAACGGCACCGACGAGAAGCCCTGCCGGCGATACGGATCGGTCACGTTGAGACCGTTGATGTAGACCGCGTTCTCGGCGACCGACGCGCCGCCGAAGGTCAGGCCGCCAAACGTCGCACCCGACGCGACCACGCCCGGGGCCAGCAGCGCCACCGAAGCCAGGCTCTGGTCGACCGGCAGGCGGGAAATCTGCTCGCGTGTCACGTTGGTCGCGGTCTCGGTCGAACGCACGTCGACCCGGTTCACCACCCGGTCGCCGACCACGGTCACCGCGGCCATGTCGGCCACGCCGCCGGCGCTGCCGAGGTTGACGGTGGTGGTGCCGCCGAGTCCCACGCTCACAGGCACCGGCTCACCCACGGCGGCGCCGTCGCGCAGGACCTGCACGCTGTAGTTGCCGACCTGCAGCTGGCCCAGGCGATAGCTGCCGTCGGCGCCCGCGGTCACGGTGCGGGTGGCGCCGGTGGTGGCGTTGACCACCTGGATCTGGTCGCCCGCGCTGGCGCGCCCGGCGACCGCGCCGGTGGCGCTCTGCGCCAGCGCCACCGGCGCCAGTGCGGACAGGCAGGTGCCCAGGGCGATACAGAGTGCGGCTCGGCGGAATCGGGTGTGGCTGGCCTTCATTGCGGTTCTCCCCGGAACAGGTGTGCAGGTGTTGGTTGGCGGTGGATCAGGTGCCGTCGTCCGTGACCGGTGGCAGCAACTGCCACTCGAAGTCGTAATTCCACTGGTCGAAATACAGGTTGCCGCCGTCCCACTCGACTTCCCCGCGCTGCAGGTCGACGGTTTCGGAACGTGGGTGGCGCTTGGCCGGCACGAATTCGCGCGACCAGTCGTCGTTGAACGCGATGCGCCAGGCGTCGAGGCCGCCAAGGTAGAAATCCTGGAGTTTCCCGTCGGCACCCGGCAGACGACCGAAGGTCACGTCCATCGGGACCCAGCCGTAGGGGGCCAGGTACATCCAGCCCCAGTCGTGCATGTTGTTGTAGTCGCCGTCGGAGAAGATCCAGCCCGACTGCCAGCGCGCGGGAATGCCGTTCATGCGCAGCAGGGTGATCAGCAGCAGGGTCTGCTGGCCGCAGTCGGCGTGGCCCTGCTCCAGTGCGTGCTGGCCGATGTTGCTGATGGTCGAGTACTCGCGGGCCCCGGCCCATGGAATCCGGTCGACGGCGGCGAAGAGCTTCTGCGCGATGCGGTAGGGGTTGGTCTCGTCGCCCACGATCCGCGCCGACTCCAGGCGCATGGCATCGCTGAAGACCACGTGCGGGGCGCGCTCGGCGACGAAGGGCGCGAGCTCGGGCGTGATGTCCGCCGGGACCACGCGGGCGGGGTCGATATCAGCGTACTGCGCGTTGACCGTCAATTCGTAGGTCACCGAGAACGCGGTGGGCTGGCCGGCGATGGCCGGTGCTTCCATGTACACGGTGCGCTGCAGCGCGGATTCGGGCGCGAGCTGGTGGCGCGCCGGGACCGTCGACTGCAGCGCGATGCCCTCCTGCTGGCCGTCGATCGCGCGCGGGAATGGCAGCCAGGCGCGGAGCGTCTCGCCTGCAGGCACCGTGTCGGGCTTCACCGTCAGCGACTGGGTCACGCGCACGCGCTGCGGCGCGACCGAGCGCTCGCCGCTCGCCACGGCCGCCTCGCGCACGGCGGCGTGGTGCGGATGCGCGACTTCCAGCGGGCTGTCGTAGAACTTCAGCGGAGTCGCGCGGCGCTGGCGCGCCTCTTCGCTGAGTCGAAACAGGTTGGAGGGTCCGCGGCTGAACCAGCGGCGCTCACCGTCGATCACCCGCGCCTCGATGAGGCCGGCAGCGTCCCAGCGCGCGAACTCGGCGTCGGTGAGGTCGGGGATGTCGCGGCGCAGGCGCGCCTTGGCAGCGGCCTCGTCCAGGCGGAAGTCGAGCAGGATGCGGCGCATGCGCTCGCGCTGGAATTCGAGCGCGGTGCGCTGGTCGGTGCTGAGCGAGGCGTCGGAAAGCGCCGCGGCAATCGCGGCCTCGGCGCCCTTGAAGTCACCCGAGTCGACGCGCTCGACGATGTCCGGCGGCGCGACCAACCGCGCCCCGATGTCGGCATTCGCCACCGTGTCCCCTGTAGGAGCGGCTACAGCCGCGATCGCCCTGCCACCGGCGTCGATGGTCCGCGACTCGCGCGCATCCGTCGCCTGTCCAGGGGATGCCGCCATCGCGGCTGTAGCCGCTCCTACAGGAAAAGCGGCGGCGACGGCGATCGCAGGAAGCGCGGCGGCGATGGCCAAGGCGTGGACACGCCATCGGCGCGGGGACTGGCCCGCGCTTGGAGACGTGTGCTGTGGATCGACTGCAGGCATCGCTGAAAGCCCCTCTCCCGGCCCCCGGAACTGCTTCGGGGCTGTGTAACATGGCGTTCATGGGGCGTCAATAATTTATTCTTTTTGGTTGATTTGTCCGAATCATGTATTCCATGATGCCGTCCGGCTCCCGTATCGCCGGAAGGGGATGATCCATGCGATCCACTGCGCTGCTCCTCAGCCTCCTGCTCGTGCTTCCGGCGTCGCTCGCCGCGCGCGAACCCGCCCCGGCCGCGCCGCCATTCGCGGTGCCGGGACTCACCGAATCCCATCTTTCGCCAGCCTTCTGGATCGAGGCCCTGCCCGATCCGGACCGGATCGTGCTGACGCCGGCACAGATCGCCGCGCAGAACGCACGCATGCAGGCGGAGGATCCGTCGATCCATGACCTCGAGGCCCTGCCCGGACGCATCGAAGGCACGCAGGTGCGGGCCTGGATCGAAGGCCTGTCGAAGCTCCCGGAACGCCCGCTCCATGATGTCCACGGCAAGCCCGTTGAACGCGGCGAACTCGACCGCATCCAGGCCAGCCTCGCGCTCGACGCCATTCCCGACAGCCAGCCGGCGCGCCACGGCATGGTCGTGCGCCGCGCGGACCTGCGCGCCTTCCCGACCCGCCTGCGCGTGTTCAGCAGTGCGGGCGATACCGACATCGACCGCTTCCAGGAAAGCGCGCTGTTCCCCGGCGATCCGGTCGCCATCGTCCACCAGAGCGCCGACGGCGAGTGGCTCTTCATCGTCAGCCAGCGCTATGCCGCCTGGATCGAGGCGCAGTACGTCGCCGAAGGCGAGCGCGATGCCATCCACGCCTGGGGCCGCCGCGCGCCATTCCTCGTGGTCACCGGCGCCACCGCGCGCACCGCGTACACGCCGGAGAACCCCGGGGTGTCCGACGTACAGCTGGAGATGGGCGTGCGCGTCCCGGTGCGCGCGGGCTGGCCGCCGATGGACGAAGTCAACGGCCAGCTTCCGGCCGCGGCGCATGTCATCGAGCTGCCGGTGCGCGGCGGGGACGGCCGGCTGTCGTTCGAGCCTGCCCTGCTCCCGCGCTCGGCCGACGTCGCCAGCGACTACCTGCCGCTGACCGAAGCCAACCTCATCCGCCAGTCGTTCAAGTTCCTCGGCGAGCGCTACGGCTGGGGCCATTCTTACAACGCGCGCGACTGCAGCGGCTTCGCCTCGGAGATCTACCGCAGCTTCGGCGTGCTGATCCCGCGCAACACCAGCGCGCAGGCGGTGAGCCCGGCGCTCAACCGCCTGCCACTGGACAAGGCCGACAGCCATGGCAAGCGGCTGGAGGCGCTGCGCGATGCGCGGCCGGGCGACCTGGTCTACATGCCGGGCCACGTGATGATGATGATCGGCCACGTCGACGGCGAACCCTTCGTCATCCACGACACCAGCGGCATGAGCTGGAAGCCCGAAGGCGCCGATGACCTGGTGCGCCTGCACCTCAACGGCGTGGTGGTGACGCCGGTCGCGCCGATGATGACCAACGCGACCACGCCCACGATCGACCGTCTCACCAGCATCCAGCGCATCCGGCCCTGACCCATGAAGATCACCGACATCCGGCTCGCGATGCTGCGGGTTCCGCTGAAGACCCCGTTCAAGACCGCGCTGCGCACCGTCGACACGGTGGAAGACATCGTGGTGATGATCCACACCGACGATGGCCGCATCGGCTACGGCGAGGCCGCGCCCACCGCGGTCATCACCGGCGACACCCACGGCTCGATGATCGAGGCGATCCACCGGATCATCGGCCCGCGCCTCATCGGCCGCGACGTCGCCGACCTCAACCGCAACGTGCAGCTGGTGCAAAGCGCGATGGAGCGCAACACCAGCGCCAAGGCGGCGGTCGAGATCGCGCTCTACGACCTGTGGGCGCAGCTCTACGGCGCCCCGCTCTACCGCATGCTCGGCGGCGGCGGCGATCCGGTGGTCACCACCGACCTCACCATCAGCGTGGACTACATCGACAAGATGGTGGCCGACTCGCTGGCGGCGCTCGATCGCGGCTTCGAGTCGCTCAAGATCAAGGTCGGCAAGGACATCGGGCTCGACATCGAGCGCGTCAAGGCGATCCACGCCGCGGTCGACGGCCGCGCCCTGTTGCGCCTGGACGCCAACCAGGGCTGGACGCCGAAGCAGGCGGTGTTCGCCATCCACGCGCTGGAAGACGCCGGCATCCACCTCGAGCTGCTGGAGCAGCCGGTGCCCGCGCGCGACATCGAAGGCCTGAAATACGTCACCGAACGGGTGCATACCCCGGTGATGGCCGACGAGAGCGTGTTCGGCCCGGCCGAGGTGATCGATCTGATCCAGCGCCGCGCCGCCGACATCATCAACATCAAGCTGATGAAGACCGGCGGGCTGTCGAACGCCATCCGCATCGCCGACATCGCCGCCGTCCACGGCGTCGACTGCATGATCGGCTGCATGATCGAGTCCGCGATCAGCGTGGCCGCCGCCGTCCACCTGGCGGTGGCCAAGGCCGGCACCATCACCAAGGTCGACCTCGACGGCCCTTCGCTGTGCACCTTCGACCCGGTCGAAGGCGGCGTGGAGTTCAACGAGTCGGAGATCGCCATCAGCGACGCGCCGGGCCTGGGCATCCGCTCGGTGCGCGGGCTCGAGCCGATCGCGGTCGGCTGAGGGGCGCATGCCGCCGCTTGCGAGGATCCGCGGCGAACGCGACCGGATGTCGGCGATCGAACGCCGCATCGCCGACTTCATGCTCGACAACGCCCACCTGCTGCGCGACTACTCCTCGCAGCAGCTGGCCAACGCGCTGGGCATCAGCCAGTCGAGCGTGGTCAAGTTCAGCCAGAAGCTGGGCTTCAAGGGCTATCCGGACCTCAAGTTCTCGATCGGTGAATCGCTGGCGCGGCTCGACCCCGAAGGCGGCGGAACCGGCACCGCGCGCGCCGCGCGCAACGACGATCCCGGGGCCCTGCTGGCCGAGTCGCTGTGGCGCGCCAAGGCCGAGGCGGTCAACGTGACCCGCGCGCTCAACGCGCACAGCGACGTTTCGCGGGTGGCCGAGGCGATCCGCGCGGCGGACAAGGTCTACGCGATCGGCGTGGGCAACGACGGGCTGCACTCGCGCGCGATCGCGATCAAGCTGGCGATGATCGGCCGCACCGCGATACACCTGTTCGATCCGGCGCTGATGGCGGTAGGCACCTCGTCGGCCGCGCCCGGCGACGTCCTGCTGGTCCTGTGCGAGCACGGCCAGGAGGCCGCGCTCTGCCACACCGCGCGCCTGTTCCGCCGGCGCGGCGGCAAGGTGGTCACGTTCACCCGCCACACCGCGAACGCACTGCGCGCGCACGCCGACATCGCGCTGCTGGTCAGCGCCCACGACCCGCGGCCCCAGGTCGAGCTGCTGCTGTACCACGCCGCGCTCCAGCACCTGCTGGACCTGGTGTTCCTGCTGCTGTGCGAGGACGAGGCCCACCTGCGTATGCTGGTGGAAAATGCAGCACCAATCGAATGAGGCCAGCGGTATGGGTGAGGATGGGACGCTGCTGCTGTGGGAGCCGGATGCTGGGACGCTGCACCTGTGGGAGCCGGATGCCGGGACGCTGCACCTGTGTGAGCCGGATGCCGGGACGCTGCCCATGTGGGAGCGGCTACAGCCGCGATTGCCGGTGATCGCGGCTGTAGCCGCTCCTACAGGGGCGCGATCGGGTGTGATCGCGGCTGTAGCCGCTCCTACAGGGATGCGATTCGAGGCGATCGCGGCTGTAGCCGCTCCTACAGGGGCGCGGTGAGGTGCGGCGGCTTTCAAATGCGGCGCGCGTCCTGCTCGCCCTTGCCCTCGGCGCCATCATCGGCCTCGCGCTGTCCTACAGCGACCCGGAACTCGGCGCGCGCGCCGCCGACCTGGTGCAGCCGATCGGCCGGCTCTGGCTCAACGCCCTGCAGATGACCGTGGTGCCGCTGGTCGCGGCGCTGGTGGTGCTTGGCGTGAACTCCGCCACCGACGCGGCCGCATCAGGCCGCACCGCCCGCCGCGCAATGGCGGTGTTCGCCGTGCTGCTGATCGCCTCGGGCAGCTTCACCGCGTTCATGGCCCCCGGCCTGCTGTCGCTGGTGCCGCGCGACCAGGCCCTCGTCGACGCCTTCCGGCTGGCCATCGGCGCCGACGACACCATCATCGGCCGTGCTCCTTCGTTCGGCGAGTGGATCACCACCGTCATCCCCAGCAACGCGCTGGCCGCCGCCGCGGCGAACGCCATGCTGCCGCTGGTGGTGTTCTCGCTGTTCTTCGGCTTCGCCGCCACCCGCATCGAACCCGAGCGGCGCGCGCGCCTGCTGGAGCTGGTGCAGGCGATCGCCGACACCATGATCCAGGTGGTGCGCTGGGTGCTGTGGGCGGCGCCGCTGGGCGTGTTCGCGCTGGTGCTGGCGGTCTGCGCCCGCGTGGGCCTGGCGGTGCTGGGCGCGCTGGGCTGGTACGTGCTGCTGCTGTGCACGCTCTACATCATGGTCACCCTGCTGCTGTACGGCGTCGCGCGCCTGGTCGCCAGGGAGCCGGTGCGCCGCTTCATGGTCGGCATCTTCCCGGCGCAGGTGATCGCGGCCAGCACCCAGTCCTCGCTCGCATCACTTCCGGCGATGATCGACTGCGCCCGCACCCGGCTCGGCTACCCGCTGCACGTCACCGCACTGGTGCTGCCGATGGCGGTGTCGCTCTTCCGCATTACCAGTCCGATCCAGTACATCGGCGTGGTCAGCTTCATCAGCTGGATGTACGGGCTGGACCTGAGTGGACTGCAGATCGGCACCGCCATCGTGCTGTCGGCGCTGATCAGCATGGGCTCGGTGGGCCTGCCCGGCCAGGTGAGCTTCATGACCAACAACCTGCCCGTGACCCAGGCCATGGGCCTGCCGGTGGAGCCGCTGGGCCTGCTGCTGGCGGTGGACAACATCCCCGACATGTTCTCGACCGTCGGCAACGTCACCGGCGACCTGACGGCGACGGCCGTGGTCAACCGCCTGGAGGCCGGCGGGGCGTGATAACACTGTAGGAGCGGCTATAGCCGCGATTGCGGGAGAAGGGCATCGCGGCTATAGCCGCTCCTACAGGGTGATGCGACGGGTTTATCGCCCAGTGGGCGCGCGGCCGGCAAATCACCGGCTCTTCGACGTCCGCATCTCGAGGACGCGCGACGGCGGGGCGAACGTGTCGGCGCGCGCGACGTCCCAGAAGGTCTTGAAGACGGCATGTCGTTCGGGCACCGCGCCCGCCAGCAGCTCACCCGGCTGCAGGAAGTGGTAGATGCTGGCCAGCGAGCTCACATGCATCTGCGAGACCCGGCGCACGATGTGCTCCGGCCCCAGCTCTGCCGGCGACGACAGCCCCGACGCACACAGCAGGTCGCGCAACGCCACCATCGTGTTGCGGTGGTAGTTGGCCACGCGCTCGCCCTTGTCCTGCACGTCCAGGTGTTTCCAGCGGCGTGGATCCTGGGTCGCGATGCCGGTCGGGCAGCGATCATTGTGGCAGCTGCGCGCCTGGATGCAGCCCAGCGAGAACATGAAGGCGCGGCCTGCGTTGCAGAAGTCGGCGCCCATCGCCAGCGTGCGCGCGATGTCGAAGGCCGAGGTGATCTTGCCCGCCGCGCCCACGCGGATCTTGTCGCGGAGATCGAGGCCCACCAGGGTGTTGTGCACCAGCATCAGCGCCTCCTGCAGCGGCACGCCGATGTGGTTGACGAACTCCACCGGCGCCGCACCCGTGCCACCCTCGGCGCCGTCGACCACGATGAAGTCCGGCAGGATGCCGGTCTCGCGCATCGCCTTGGCCACGCCGAACCACTCCCAGGGATGACCGATCGCCAGCTTGAAGCCCACCGGCTTGCCGCCGGCCAGGCCACGCAGCCCGGCCACGAACTCCAGCAGCCCCACCGGCGTCCCGAACGCCGAATGCTGGGCCGGCGAGTTGCAGTCCACGCCCACCGGCACGCCGCGCGTCAGCGCGATCTCCGGCGTCACCTTCGCGCCGGGCAGCATCCCGCCATGGCCGGGCTTGGCGCCCTGCGACAGCTTGATCTCGATCATTTTGACCTGCGGGTCCGCGGCATTGGCCGCGAAGCGCTCCGGGTCGAAGCGCCCTTCCGCGTCCCGGCAGCCGAAGTAGCCCGAACCGATCTCCCACACCAGGTCGCCGCCGTACTCGCGATGGTAGGGCGAGATCGAACCCTCGCCGGTGTCGTGGTAGAAGCCGCCGCGCTTCGCGCCCAGGTTGAGCGCACGGACCGCGTTGGCCGACAGCGAGCCGAAGCTCATCGCCGAGATGTTGAACACGCTCGCGTCGTAGGGAGCCGCGCCACCGGCGCCCACCGTGGTGCGGAAGTCGTGCCCGGCCAGGTGGGTCGGCACCAGCGAATGGTTGATCCACTCGTAGTCGTTGCCATAGACGTCGTGGATGGTGCCGAACGGCACCGTGTCCTGCACGCGCTTGGCGCGCTGGTAGACCAGCGCCCGCTGCTCGCGCGAGAACGGCACCTCCTCGGTCTCGCGCTCGATGAAGTACTGGCGGATCTCCGGCCCCACCGACTCCAGCCCGTAGCGGAAATGGATCAGCACCGGATACAGCTGCCGCAGCGTGCTGATGCGCTGGCTGACGTCGAGCAGGCCCAACAGCGACAGCGCGCCCGCGACCGCCGCCACCCACCACCACCCCGACGACCACGTCAGCGCCAACACGATGCCCAGCAGGCAGATGGCGATGCAGGCGAACCAGGCGGTATAGCGGTAGGTCATCGGAAAAACCGGAGGCGCGCCCCGCTGGCGCAGGCCTGATCCTACGTCACCCGATGATGTGACTCGGTTGCGCGAGCGGCGCGGCTGCATCGCTGGTGCCCGGGGTGGGAATCGAACCCACAAGGCCTTGCGGCCGGAAGATTTTAAGTCCCCTGCGTCTACCTGGTTCCGCCACCCGGGCCATGGCGCGCCCCGTGGCCGGGGGTGCGCAACCGGTTGAACGCGTGAAGGCCGCGCAAGCGGCCTCGCACGTGCGGGCGTACTGGGCGTGCTGGGGCGCGAAAAAATTGAGTTGGTGCCCGGAGTGGGACTCGAACCCACACTTGGCCGCGAGGCCGGGGGATTTTAAGTCCCCTGCGTCTACCGATTCCGCCATCCGGGCAAGCTCTCCTGCCGCCGGCGCTGGCGGCGCGGAGTGTCAGGCGCTGTTGCGTAAACGCTCGCGCGCGGACGCGTGCCGGTTGGACGGGTCGACGTCGTTGACGGGATCATCGGCGCGCGCGTCGGCATCGCTCTGCGCCATGGCCGGCGCCGCGCCGTCCTTGCCAACGGCTCGCGCGGTGCGCCGCGCGGTGGTGCCCGCGCTGCGGGATCCCGCTGCATGCTTGCCAGCGCCTGGCACCATCGGCAGCGGAACTTCGCTGCGGCCGCGTGCCTTGTGCGCACGCTCCGGCATCGGGCCGAACACGGGCAGCGCGCGCAGCACGGCGAAGAAGCGCAGCGTCCTCTGGCGATGCGTGCTCAGCGCGTACCAGCCCAGGCACAGCGCGAGGAACCCGGCCAGGATCAGCATGTTGGGCACGTCCAGCCGCATCAGCTGGCCGGCCACCAGGCCGGTGCCGAGGCTGAAGAGGGTCAGCACGAGTGCGGCCTGGGTCGGGCCGAAGCCGGCGTCCTGCATGAAGTGGTGGATATGGTCACGGCCGGCCGAAAACGGCGAGCGGCCTTCGCGGACGCGGCGCACGGTCAGCACGAGGCAATCCAACACCGGGATCGGCAGCAGCCAGAGCGCCAGCACCGGGTTCACCGGATGGCCCGAGTTCTGGGTCAGGCGGAACACTACCCAGGCCACCAGCAGGCCCAGCCAGGCACTGCCGGCGTTGCCCATGAAGGTCTTGGCCCGCGGCTGCCAGGGGAAGCGCATGTTGTAGAGCAGGAAGGCGCAGACCGCGCCGGCGATGACCAGCGAGATGCGCGCCAGCGACGGGTTGCCGGCATAGACGGCCGCGCACGCCAGCATCACCAGGCAGGCCGCGACCAGCGAGCCGGCGAGGCCATCGGCGCCGTCGACCATGTTGATGGCGTTGATGATGCCGACGGTGGCGAACACGGTGAACGGCACCGAGATCCAGCCCAGCTCGCCCATGCCGAACACGCCTCCAAGGTTGGCCACGCTCACGCCGGCGCCGTAGATCATGATCAGCGCGGCGACCACCTGGGCCAGCACGCGCCAGTACCAGCGCAGGTCATAGCGGTCGTCGTACAGGCCGATGCCGACCAGCAGCAGCGACGCGGCGACGAAGGAGAGCATGGTCGCGGTGGCGTGCTCGCGGATCAAAGGCAGCACCACGATGCAGCCGACCACCATCGCCAGGCCGCCGATGATCGGGGTCGGATGCGCGTGGTCCTTGCGGCCGACGGGGAAGTCGAGGAGGTTCAGTCGCGGCGCCAGGGGATGCAGGACCCGCATGACGCACCAGGTGGCGACGGCTGCGAGCAGCGCGTAGGCCAGTCCAATTTCGTTCGCAAGTTCCAGCATGTCCATGTCGATTCCCTGGACCCCTCATGGGCCCGCCCTGCGTGACCGAAGCAAGCTTCGGGCCACTCGCGCAGATGCGCAGCAAGCCACGGATTCTACACGATTGTTGCATTGCACCACGTGATGGACGCGGTCACCGGCACAAACTGCTGCCACGCGTCACACCGCATCGCCAGCCTGAATACACGCAGGAGCCGCTACAGCGGCGAAGGCGGAGCGTCCCGCCGGGACGCAGCCACTGTAGGAGCGGCTACAGCCGCGATAGCGGAGCGTCCCGGACAAGGCACACAGCCACTGTAGGAGCGGCTATAGCCGCGATAGCGGGGCGTCACAACCAGGGCGATCGCGGCTGTAGCCGCTCCTACAGGGGGGTGGATATCGGCCGGGGCGATCGCGGCTGTAGCCGCTCCTACAGGGACGAAGCCGAGGGAGGCGCCAGATCAGCCGTAGTACCCGCGGTACCACTCGACGAAGTTGGCGACGCCCTGTTCCACCGAGACGATCGGGCGGTAGCCGACGTCGGCCACCAGCGCGCCCACGTCGGCCTCGGTGTCCGGCACGTCGCCGGCCTGCAGCGGCAGCATCTCCATCACCGCCTTGCGGCCCAGGCACTCCTCGAGCACTTCGATGTAGCGCAGCAGCTCCACCGGCTGTTCGTTGCCGATGTTGTAGATCCGGTACGGCGCGACGCCGCTCGAGCCGGGGTCGGGGGACTCGCCCTGCCACGCCGGGTCCGCCACCGCCGGCCGGTCCAGCGCGCGCACGATGCCTTCGACGATGTCGTCGACATAGGTGAAGCTGCGGCGGTGGTGGCCGTGGTTGAAGACCTTGATCGGCTCGCCGGCCAGGATCGCCCTGGTGAACAGGAACAGCGCCATGTCCGGCCGGCCCCAGGGCCCGTAGACGGTGAAGAAGCGCAGGCCCGTGGCCGGCACGCCGTAGAGGTGCGCATACGAGTGCGCCATCATCTCGTTGGCCTTCTTGGTCGCCGCGTACAGCGTCAGCGGATGCTCGGTGGGCTGGCGCTCGTTGAACGGCATGGCGCGGTTGGCGCCGTAGACCGAGCTGGTCGAGGCGAACACCAGGTGCTCCACTCCGTGGTGGCGGCAGCCTTCAAGCACGTGCAGCGTGCCGGTGACGTTGCTCGATACATAGACATGCGGATTCTCGGCGGCATAGCGCACGCCGGCCTGCGCGGCCAGATGCACCACCCGGTCGGGCCGGTGCGTCGCGAACACGTCTTCCACCGCCGCGCGGTCCGACAGGTCGGCCTGCACGTGGGCATAGCCCGGGTGGTCCATGAAGCGCGCGAGCCGCGCCTTCTTCAGGTTGACGTCGTAGTAGTCGTTGAGGCTGTCGAAGCCGACGACCTGGTCACCGCGCGCCAGCAGCTGCAGGGCGACATGGCTGCCGATGAAGCCGGCGGTGCCGGTGACGAGGACTTTCATTGCGAGGCTCCGGTCGGGGAGGCGGCATGATACCCGCCTCCCGCCCGGGGCCGCGGCGGCACCGCGCGGCGCTGGCCGCGCGGCACCGCAGGCCCGGCGTCAGGCCGCCTTCTGCGCAGCCTTGCCGCTCCTGGCCAGGATCGCCAGCTTCTCGTCGGTCGCGCGCTCTTCCTTGAGGTTGGCCTCGAGCAGCGGCAGTGCGTCGCGGTAGCCCAGCTGGGTCGCCAGCACGCACAGGGTGCTGTAGGACGCGATCTCGTAGTGCTCGGACTTCTGCGCGCCGCCGATCAACGCGGCATCGCGCACCGGGCCGGCTTCCACTTCTTCGATCACTTCCTTGGCCTCTTCCACCAGGCCTTCCATCGCTGCGCACTTGATGCGCTTGAGCTTCAGGCCCTGCTTCTCGACCAGCTGGTCGATGCGCTCGATCTGGCCCAGGGTCTCCTCCAGGTGGGTCTCGAACGCAGCCTTGAGGTCGGGCGCCTCGGCCGCGCGCGCCATGCGCGGCAGCGCCTTGCTCATCTGCTTCTCGGCGCTGTACATGTCCGAAAGCTCGTGGATGAACAGGTCTTCCATCGTTTTGACAGCCATCGTGATGTCCTCGGTTTGGGGGTGGAGCGGAAAGATCGCGCCGGCCTGATCCATCCGGCGTGAAGTCCTCAGGGCGTCAGCACCACCTTGCGGCACTCGTCGTCCTGGGCGTTGAACATCTCGTAGCCCTTGGCCGCATCCTCAAGCTTCATGCGGTGCGAAATGATCACTTCGGGCTTCAGCCGGCCCTCGCCGATCGCCTCCAGCAGCTCGGGCATGAAGCGCTGCACATGGGTCTGGCCCATCTTGAAGGTCAATCCCTTGTCGAAGGCGTCGCCGAACAGGAAGCCATGGATGAAGCCGGCATAGACGCCCGGCACGCTCACCGTGCCGCCCCTCCGGGTGGCGGCGATGGCCTGGCGGATCGCCTTGCCGCTGGAGCCTTCCAGCTTGAGGTTGGTCATCACCGTTTCGGTGACGCTGCCCTTGGCCTCGAAGCCGACCGCCTCGATGGTCGCGTCCACGCCCCGGCCCGCGGTCGCCTCAACGATTGCCCCGGCGGGGTCGTCGACCTCGTCGAAGTTGATCGGGATGATGTCGTAGGTGGCGCGCGCAAAGGCCAGCCGATGGGCGTTGTCGTCGATCATGAAGATGGTCGCCGCACCGAGCATGCGTGCGCAGGCCGCGGCCATCAGCCCCACCGGCCCCGCGCCGAAGATCGCCAGCGAGGAGCCCGGTTCGACGCCGGCGTTGATCGCCGCCTGGTAGCCCGTGGGCAGGATGTCGGACAGGAACAGCACCTGTTCGTCGGACAGCACGTCGGGCACCACCAGCGGGCCGACATTGGCCTGCGGCACGCGCACCAGCTCGGCCTGGCCGCCGGGCACGCCGCCGTACAGGCGGCTGTAGCCGAACAGCGCCGCCGGCGGCTTGATCTGCTTGGCATTGAGGATCGCGCCGCGGCCGGTGTTGGTGGTCTCGCAGCAGGCGTATTCGCTCAGCAGGCAGTGGAAACACTGCCCGCAGGCGATGACGAAGGGAATCACCACGCGGTCGCCGCGCTTGACCCGCGTCACCGCGGGACCTGCGTCCTCGACGATGCCCATGAACTCGTGGCCGAGGATGTCGCCATCCTCCATCGTGGGGATCTTGCCGCGGTAGATGTGCAGGTCCGAGCCGCAGATCGCGGTGGCGGTGACGCGCAGGATGATGTCGTCGGCGGCCACCAGCGAAGGGTCCGGCATGGTTTCGACGCGGACATCGTGCTTGCCCTGCCAGGTGAGTGCGCGCATCGGGGAATCCAGTCTGCTTCGCCGCTTCGGGCGTGGCAGACCAGACTGGTCGCGAAGCCGTGATCCCGGCGTGGAGTGCTGGTCAGGCCGCGCGCTGCGCGTGGCTGACCTGGCGGGCGAACACGTTCGGATCCTGCACCGCGCGCACGCGCGGCAGGCCCAGGGCCTCGCCCAGGTAGCGCGCGTTGGCGCCGCCCAGCCAGACCGGAATCTGCGGCTCCAGCTGGGCGTCCAGCACGCGAAGCGCCTCCAGCGCGGCCCGCGCATGCCCCGGATCCACCGAACTCACCGCCACCGCCGCCGCGCCCAGCCGGTTGGCGACCCGCGCGAGCTCCGGCGCCGGAAGCTCGGTGCCCAGGTACAGCACCGGGAGGCCCATCTCGTGCAGGTGCAGCGCCGCGCCCAGCAATCCGAGTTCGTGCGGCTCGCCGCTCAGCGTCGCGAACAGCACGCGCGGCCGCCGTTCGCGCGGATGCTGGTTCAGGATCGACAGCAGGCGCGCGCGCAGCATGCTGCTGACCAGCCGCTCCTGGGCGATCGCCAGCCGGCCGTCGGCCCAGCGCTGGCCGATCTCGCGCAGCAGCGGCATCACCACGCGTTCCAGCAGCACCGGCAGCGGAAGCGTGGCGATCGCGACCGACAGCTCGCGGTCGAAGACGTCCACGCGATAGTCCGCCACCGCATCCAGCAGCTGCGCGGGCAGCGCTTCCAGGCCGCCGTAGCCGGCGTGCCGGCGCTCCTCCAGCAGCTGGTCCAGCGCGGCATCGTCCAGAGCGGCCAGGTCGCGGATCGGATGGCCACGGTCGGTCAGCCGATGCAGCCGGGCCAGCCGCTCGACCATCGCCGCGTCGTACAGCCGCCGGCCCTTGTCGTCGCGCAGCGGCACCACGGCGCCATGCCGGCGCTCCCACGCACGCAGGGTTTCGGGCGTCAGCCCACTCAGCTCGGCGGCGGCCTTGACCGGGTACATGCCGGCAACTGTACAACCAACGTACAAGCCGTGCATGTACATCCGTCTAACCGTCTCGCCCCGAGACTGGCGCCGTCACCCCAACCCAAGGACTTCGCCATGTACGTCCCGTCCCGCCTCCGCCTTCTCACCGCCGCGCTGGCCCTCGGCCTGGCCGCCCCGCTTGCCTACGCCGCGCCGTCCGGCGATTCCGCCGCAGCCGCCAAGCCGGCACGCGCCAGCGCCGACATCGTCGACACCGCGGTCGCCGCCGGCCAGTTCAAGACCCTCGCCGCTGCACTGCAGGCCGCCGGCCTGGTCGACACCCTGAAGGGCCCGGGCCCGTTCACCGTCTTCGCGCCCACCGACGCCGCCTTCGCCGCCCTGCCGGCCGGCACCGTCGAATCGCTGCTGAAGCCGGAGAACCGCGAAAAGCTCACCGCCATCCTCACCTACCACGTCGTCGCGGGCCGCTACCCTGCCGCTCGCGTTGCCGGGCTCGACAGCGCGCCGACCGTCAACGGCGGAACGGTCGACATCAAGGCGATGGGCGGCGGCGTCACCGTCGACGGCGCCCGCGTCACCAAGGCCGACATCGAAGCCAGCAACGGCGTCATCCACGTCATCGACAAGGTACTCATGCCATGAAAGCCATCAACCTCATCACCCTCGTGCTCGTGATCATCGGCGGCATCAACTGGGGCCTGGTCGGTTTCGCCCAGTTCGACCTGGTCGCGGCGATCTTCGGCGGCCAGGACGCGCTCCTCGCCCGCGTGGTCTACGCCCTGGTCGGCCTGTCCGCCCTGTGGCAGATCGTCCCGCTGCTGAAGGCCGGCGATACCGGTGAAGTCCGCGCCCAGGCGCGTCGCTGAGCCCAGCGCGTTTCCGCAGGCGGCCGTCGCGCCCTATCCATAGAGCACCATGTCCACTGCCGTCATCTGGTTCCGCGACGACCTCCGCCTGCGCGACCACCCCGCCCTGCATGCCGCACGCAGGGCGGGTCTCTCCCCGCTCCCGGTGTACATCCACGCCCCCAGCGAAGACGGTGGGTGGGCACCGGGGGCGGCCTCCAACGCCTGGCGCCACCGGTCGCTGGCCGCGCTCGACGCGTCGCTGCGCCAGCTCGGCTCGCGCCTGCATGTCTTCGCCGGTGACAGCCTCGCCACCCTGCAGGCGATCGCCGCCGCCAGCGACGCCGAAGCCGTCTACTGGAGCCGGCGCCACGAGCCCGTCGCCGCCCGGCGCGACGAGGGCGTACGCCGCGCGCTGCGTGCCCAGGGCCTGCGCGCCGATGCCTGGAATGCCAGCCTGCTGTTCGAGCCCTGGCAGCTGGAAACCAGGGCCGGCGATCCGTTCCGCGTCTTCACCCCGTTCTGGAATGCCGCGCGTCGCGCCTGGGCGCCGCAGTCGCCGTTCCCGGCGCCGAGCGAGCTCCCCGCGTTCCCGACGGCGCTGCCCGGCGAGACCACCCTCGATGCCCTCGGCCTCAAGCCCGATCTCCACTGGGACGACAGCTTCTGGGCGCACTGGACGCCCGGCGAGGCCGGTGCCGAGGCCGCGCTGCAGGCCTTCATCGCCGGCGGACTGACCGACTACCGCCGCGGTCGCGATGTCCCGTCGCAATCGCTGACCTCGCGCCTGTCCCCGCACCTGCACTTCGGCGAGATTGCGCCCTGGCGCGTCGTCGATGCCGTCGCCAGCGCCGGCCCGGTGGAAGAGCGCGCCGCCTTCGTCCGCGAGATGGCCTGGCGCGAGTTCGCCGTGCACGTCCTGCACCACTTCCCGCGGACCACCGACGCCAACTTCAATCCGCGCTTCGACGACTTCCAGTGGGCCGCGCCGGATCCGGGCCTGCTGCGCGCCTGGCAGCGTGGCCGCACCGGCGTGCCGATCGTCGACGCCGGCCTGCGCGAGATGCGCGCCACCGGCTGGATGCACAACCGCGTGCGCATGGTCGTGGCCAGCTTCCTCACCAAGCACCTGCGCCTGCACTGGCTGCAGGGCGCGCGCTGGTTCTGGGACAACCTGGTCGACGCCGACCTCGCCAACAACACGCTCGGCTGGCAGTGGGTCGCCGGAACCGGCGTCGACGCCGCACCCTACTTCCGCATCTTCAACCCGGTGCTGCAGGCGCGGAAGTTCGATCCCGACGGCGCCTACATCGCCCGCTGGGTGCCGGAGCTGCGCGGCCTGCCGGCGACGGCCCGCCACGCGCCGTGGGAAGCCGCCGCGAACGGCCGGGCCACCGGCCTGTATCCACCGCGCCCGATCGTCGACCTGGCCGAAGGCCGCGCGTCCGCGCTCGAAGCGCTCAAGCGCATCCGCACCGTCCCGCCCGAGGAGCAGGACTGACCGGCCGTTCACGGCGGCCGCCACAAGGT